>CAZDYU010000162.1:0-7270 GCA_964509755.1 uncultured Occallatibacter sp.
TGAAACTTCTCCGGCAAGGCCAGCATCGCCTTGGCCAGAAAGGTCAGCGTCTCCACATGAATGGTCAGCTCACCCGTCCGCGTGCGAAATAAGTATCCCGCCGCCCCGATATGGTCGCCCAGGTCCAGGAGTTTGTAGAGCGCAAAACCCGCCTCGCCCACCGCATCCAGCCGCACATAGATTTGCAGCCGAGGCTTCGCAGTCTCCGCGTTCAGCTCGTCTGTCTTCGGCGCGTCATCCCAGCGGCTGGATTGTTGAAGCGTAGCAAATCCTGCCTTGCCCTGCGCTCGAATCGCCATGATTCGCCCTGCAACGGAGACGGTCACTCGATTAGCTTCAAGCTCCTCGGCTGTTGCCTTGCCCCACTTTTCCCATACGTCCGGGATGCTATTCGAGGCACGGTACTCGTTGGGGTAAGCCGCCTGCCCCAGCTTCACAATCTCCGCCAGCTTCGTCTTGCGCAGCTCAAAGAGCCCGCTCTCAAACTCTGAATCGAACACGTTGCTTCCTTCCATTCCGTGGGCAAATGCCCAAAAGGGAAGTATACCCGCTCGCCGCTTCTCCCTGTATGCTGAAGGTGAGCCTCCATGCCCTTCCACCGCGCCATCCCGCCAACCAACTCCGACGACAAAGGCGGCAGCGGCTTCAAGTCCTACATCGAGGCGGAAAGGCTGGGCCAGATCGCCTTCGTGCTGCCCTCGGCCGTGGTCCTATGCGGGGCGGCAGGCTACGAGGCCGACCGCCTGCTGCATCAGAAATGGATGCTGGTGGCCGGAATCGTCTTTGGCAGCATCTCCGGGATCTACTATGTGATTCAAACCGCCTACGCCGCCGAGAAAGCTTCCCGCAAACAGGACGCGGCCCGGAATGGAACTGGAAAGGCAAGCCCACCCGACCCGTCATGACCCAAGACCCCCATCCCATTCTTGAACTGACCCATGCTGATCTGGACGCGATGCTGCATCGCGCGCTGCGCAACACGCTGATTCTGGGCCTGATTGCGGCTTTGGCCGTGCTGCCTGGCGGAGGCTGGCGCAGCGCGGCCATGCTTGCGGTTGGCACGCTGATCTCAGCCGCCAGCATCTGGGAGTGGCAGCGGCTGATCCGCGTTATCAATGCCAGAATGGACCAGCAGAAGACCCCGGCCAGCGCTTCAGTCGTCGTCCTCTTCTTTGTGCTCAGGCTCACCGTCTTTGCCGGGGTAATTTATGGTAGCCTGAAGTGTTTCCATGGTTCGGTTGTGGCGCTTTTATGTGGCCTGGCTTTGGCGGTGTTGGCCATTGGCTGGGAGGCGATTCGGCTGCTGCGGAATTAACACGAATTGCCGCGGGATTGGCGCGAATCCATTACGGAAACAAGTCTGAAGCAGGCCAACGGGCGGCGCAGTTGCTCGCCTGAAGGCGGAAGGGCACAAGTTTCATGCCGGAATCGTTTTTTCTAGTACGCTTGCTCAACAGCCTCTTGAACGGAATCGAGGTCAAGGCCTTTCAGTCGATTGGCCTCTTGCCGGCCGTGGCCGCGGAAAAGGCGCTGGGCATCAATCGGGCGCTAGCGCTGGAAGTGCTGATCGCAGCCGGGCTCATCGCCTTTTTCGTCCTAATACGGCTGACGCTGTCAGTGGAGAGGGCCAATCCGGCGCAGCATATCGCCGAGATGATTCATGAGGTCATCGGCGATCAGGCCGAGCAAGTCATCGGCCACGGGTATGAGCGCTTTCAGGCTTACGTGACCTGCATCTTTCTCTTTGTCCTGCTCAACAATCTGAGCGGGCTGATCCCCGGAATTGCGGCTCCCACCACCTCGATCATGGTGACCTTGGGCCTCGCCTTTCCCACATTTCTTTACTACAACTTTTACGGCATTCGCGAGCAGGGCCTGGTGGGCTACATCAAGCACTTTGCCGGACCCATCTGGTGGATCTCCTGGCTGATCCTGCCCATTGAGCTGGTCTCGCATCTGGCGCGCGTCATGTCGCTCAGCGTCCGTCTTTACGCCAACATGTTTGCCGGCGATCTGGTGACTCTGGTGGCATTTTCCATCTTCCCGGTAGGGCTTCCGGTGGCACCGCTGATTTTGCACATTTTTGTTTCGCTGATTCAGGCATTCGTCTTCATGCTGCTGACCATGATTTATCTTTCACTGGCAGTGGCGCACGAGCACTAAAAACAGCCGACAGCTTACAGCTGACAGCAAACAGTTGGACAAGTGCTTTGGCTGTAAGCGGACGGCTGTTAGCTGTAAGCTGTTTTCCAAGATTCCGCCGGAGAGTGCTTCCGCTCCGGGCAAACGGTAGACCGCAAGCGTGAGGGGGTCAGCTTGGTGAACCTCAACCACCCACTGGCGGCCAATTCAAAGAGAAGCAGGAGAACTATGCAGAAGCTACAGTATTTGTTCATGGCCCTGGCGGCGCTTTGCTTTGCCGTACCGGCCTTTGCGGATGGCGGTTCCTCCGTCGTCAGTCTGGTGCCGATCGGCGCCGGTTTGGGTATGGGATTGGCCGCCGGTCTCTGCGGTCTGGGTCAGGGCAAGGCGGTCGGTTCGGCCGTTGAAGCCCTGGCGCGCAACCCCGGCGCTCGCGCTGGAATCTTCACCTTCCTGGTTCTCGGTCTGGCGCTGATCGAGTCCCTCACGCTGTTCACGCTGGTCATTGTCTTCGCCAAGATGTAAGCGAAGCTGGCTTCACGGCAAGCAGAACGGCCCCACCCGCAAGGGTGGGGCCGTTCTGCTTTGAGCTCCTTTATCGCCCGCCGCGCAGCATCTGGATTGCCTGACGGTAGCTCATCCCCACCGGCAGCGGAGCAAAATGCGAGTAGTCCTGCACCGAGTCGGAATTCCTCGTCTTGAAGAGCACACGGCCATTCATCACCAGCTTCAAGTGCACGATGCGCCACTGGTGTTCGCCCACATCGGCCTGCTCAATCTCCACCCAGCCGCCTTTGTCCAACTGGCCCAGAATTCCCCAGCCAAAATCTTTGTCCTGCTGCAAGCTGCCGGCCAGGCGCACCACGCGTTCCTGCACCGGGTCGATCCAAAGCTCGCCGGCCATCGCGGTCAGCACTTGCGTCTCCAGATCCGGCGGATCGAATTGCGGATTGGGCTTGAAGGTGAACTTGACCACCATTCCTGAAGCAGCCGCGCCCGTCCCGGCAAATTGGTAGAGAAAGGCCGTGGGCAGCACGCGCAGCACCTTCAGCGCGCGCTCCGTATCGCTGTCTTCTCTCAGCTTGCGATGCTGTTGCAGACTCGGATCGCTCAACAATTCATCCAGCCGCGCCTGCTCCCGCTGCTCTTCTTCCGGGCTCAGCGGCCGGTCGCCGATCTCGATCAGCCGGGCAACGTCGCCGTCGGCGGTCTCGGCAATCTCCTTGGTCGAGGTCAGCCGCGGGCTCGACTTGCGCAGCCGGTAGCGCATGGGATGGCTGGTGCGGCTCAACTCCCGCGCGGCGCGCGATTCGGTGGCCAGCGCCCGCCCCACCAGCGCCTGGGCCTGCGCCGGCGTCAGCGCCGCTTGCCCGTGAGCGGCGCCGGTCAGCAAAATCAACAGAAACAGTGCCAAATGGCTGCGCATTCCTTTTAGTCTAACGGGCATTGGCGGCCTCTGAATCGCATCCCGCATTTTGGACCCAATGGTTCCTCTAGCGGCGCTGCGATTGATGCTTTGCCTCCAAGTTGGATATAGTTCGTGCAGGGCCAATTTCAATGGGCGGATTCTCGTAGACTGAAGCAAGCGGCCTTGTGTCGTGGTAGAGCGCCGGATCGAAAGAATCTCCGGCCAAGAACAGTTTTGGGCAGTCCCGGAAGGAAGAAGATTATGGCAGTGGAAAATGTTCCAGCGCGCATCGGCAAAACAGTGGTGATTCGCGGCGAAGTCAAGGGCAGTGAAGACCTCATTGTGGATGGGCGGGTGGAGGGTACCATCCTCCTCTCTGAGAGCCGGTTGACCATCGGCGCCAGCGCAAATGTTGCCGCCGACCTCTCCGCCAAAGAGATTCTGGTTCTGGGCCAGGTCCAGGGCAACCTGGTGGCTACGGGCCGCGTCGAGTTGCGCGCCGGCTGCGTGGTGGAAGGCGACATCCACGCCCTCCGCCTGGCCGTCGAAGACAATGCCGTCTTTCGCGGCAATGTGGATCTGACACAGGCCCCCGCCAAGGGAAGCAATGGTGGCAAGCCTCCACAGAATGGCGGCGCGGTTTAATAACCGTCTGCGGGGCGGCTTCAGAAAGCCGGCCAGCAAGGGGATTGCAACGTGCTTAGCCGTTGGTTTGACAGGAAACCCGAGAGTGAACCAGCCGATGCCGCTGTCGCGCCGTCTTCCGCGCCTGCTTCCGCCCCAGGCCTGACCGGCGAACGAGTGCCGCGCCACTCTGGCGCATGGGCGGCCTTGCGCAAGCGGCTTGAAGCTGAGTCCGGTCTCTACGCCATCGACGTGGGCTATACCTCGCCGGCCAATATTCATTACCTCACGCGCCTCGGCCACAGCATCTTTCTTGCCGATCTTGTCGCCGACGCCTCCACCGGCGAGTGGCAGAGTCAATCCGAAGAGGACGGCAGCACAGTCTGGAATGTCGAAGGCTTTCTCAATCAATCGCTCCGCCTCTCCGAGCGCAAGTTCGATGTGGTTCTGCTCTGGACCGCGCTCGATTATCTGCCCCAGGCGCTGGTCGAGCCCGTTGTGGCGCGGCTCTTCGAGGCCACCAATCCCGGCGGCCAGGTGCTGGCCTTCTGTCATACCCGCACCCAGGGCGAGGAGACGGCGCATTGCCGCTTCCACGTCACCGATGGCGACGACGTCGAGGTGCAGTTGGCGCAGCCCTTTCCCATCCAGCGCGCCTTCACCAATCGCAGCATCAAGGAACTTTTCGCCGCATGGTCCGATTACCGGCAATTCCTGGCCAAAGATAGCGTTTCTGAGCTGATTATCACGCGCTGAATCCCGCGCTGAGAGTCGACCTTCCACCATTTCCCCAAACGGAGGACACAACCATGAACTTGCAAGGAACGCGCATCACCTGGCTGGGCCACGCCACCGTGCTGGTTCAGACCGCCAAGGGAACCAACATCCTGATCGACCCCTTCATCGCCGGCAATCCCAGTTACCCCAAGGCCTTCGCGCTGCCGGAAAAGATTCACTTCATTCTGCTCACTCACGGCCACGGCGATCATGTCTCAGACACCGTTCCGATCGCCGCCAAGCATCACTCGACCGTTGTCGCCATTTACGAGCTCTCTGCCTGGGTCGCGGGCAAAGGCGCGGCTGAAACCATCGGCATGAATCTGGGCGGCACCGTGCAGTTGGATGACGTTGCAGCCACCATGGTCGAGGCCAAGCACTCCTCCGCGGTGCAGGATGAAACGGGTATGCACTATGCCGGCGTCGCGGCGGGATTCGTCCTCACCATCGCCCAGGGGCCAGTCCTCTACCATGCCGGCGACACGGCCGTCTTCGGCGACATGAGCCTGATCCGCGATCTTTACCACCCCCAGGTGGCCATGCTGCCCATCGGTGGCCATTACACCATGGGCCCAACCGAAGCAGCCCTTGCCGTGCGTCTGATCGAGCCCAAAGTCGTCCTTCCGCTGCACTTTGGAACCTTCCCGCCGCTCACCGGCCGGCCCGCGCATTTAGCCGCGCTCGTCGATCCGGCCGTTCAGGTTGTCGACTGGAAGCCGGGAGACTCGATCTAGCGGTTCGTCTCACGCAAATAGTTGGTTGTCCGCAGAGAAGGGTGCGGGGTTCAGCCCATACATTAAATGCAAATGATCGGTTGTCCGCGGTGGAGGGTACGGGCTTTAGCCCGTACATTAAACCTGCAAAATAAAGCGGGCTTTACAGGCTGCGGAAAAACTCTTCAGAAGGCAATTCCCAATGGCTTTGTAATCAGGGCACGACTTCAGTCGGGCCGATAAAGCCAATCATATCAACGTTGGGCTTTAGCCCCTGCTACGCTCGATCGCGATTGCACCACCCGAACAGCCCTTTTTCCGCAGCCCGTTTAGCCCCCGAGGGAATGCGCTGTTCGTCAGCATTGATTTTGAAATAATCATAATGGGCCCAATTACCGGGAATCGACAATAGTGTCCTGTCTTTGAACTCCGTATCATAAATGAACCTGTCATCCTGAGCGAAGCGTACTTCAGCGGAGTCGAAGGACCTGCGGTTGCTCTTCGTCATGAATCAATGAACTTCAGACTCGGGACACTAGGATCTCTTGAAATCCAATTACAAATAATGCGTAGGCTTGGGCGGCGGAGGCAGTTCGCGGCTCGTTGCGGCGCTCTTGCCGCTCAGCCGCGCGCCCGTCGACCCTTGCGCCGCGCGATAATTGCGCAGATCCCGCAGAATATCCTGCTTCTCGCGCGCGTACTGGCTGGCCAGATTGGTCAGCGCATAGTTGATAATGTCGCTGTGGTGCAGCTCCTGCATGGTGGCGTCGCGGCGCATATTCAGCCATAGCCGATGCACCAGTTGCACGTCTTCCGGGCTCAGCGACGGCGCATGTGGACCGATGAAAAAGACCTTCATCTCGCCGCTTTGGCCAATCACATAAAAATTGAACTGCCGCTTGGTTCCTTCCAGCGCCTCCCAAGCCTGTCCAAGATGAAAGGCCTGATCCTCGGCCGTCATCGTGCTGGAAGTGCCCGCGACCACCGAGTCCACCTCCAGCGAACTTGCCCCCTGCGCCAGCGCCGCAAAGACATCGCCCGCCGGAACCACCAGCAGCGAGACCTTCTTGCCAAAGCTCTCGGCCACTGAGACCGCCTTGGTAAAGAGCATCTGTTCGTGCTCGCTGAAGCTCTGTTCCTCGGCGCTCAGGTACTCCGGCCCGCCCACGCCCATCATGCGTATGCTGATCACCACCACATCCTGATCGGTGGTGCTGGTGTGCGCCAGCGTCCACTTCAGCGCCAGCGGATTGGCCGCATCGTGCATCGTCACCATCACGCCGCCCGGCCGGATCGCCGCCGACTCGCTGCTGATCGTGTCCTGGTGCTCCAGTTGAAACTGATCCTTCATCTGTCGCGCCGTCAGCGCATGTTTGCGCATGTTGGCGCGCTCTGACACAGTGAAGATCACAAAGAAAGTCGCGGCAAAGATCACGCCGCTCACCGTCGCCACGGACTTGGTAAACAGGTTGACGATGGCCGTCGTCAGCAGCACCAGAAATACCGAGATCAGCCCAACCGGGATCTCAAACTTGCCAATGCGGATATTCGGCGGAACCTTCCAGCCGCGTTCGCCATGATACTTCCAGCGCAGCACCAGCATGGC
>CAZDYU010000163.1:0-7214 GCA_964509755.1 uncultured Occallatibacter sp.
TGCGGCCCCCTTCGACTCCGCTCAGGGCAGGCTAGAAGTCGGGCCCTGATTACAAGGCAACAAGTTTCAGAGGCTCCAAACCTGGATGCAGATTACGGATGACGGGGCGCAACTGCCGTTTTCAGGTTAATTCCGGTCTTGATTTTCTCCAGGGAGTCCACATCTCCGCGCTAGCATCCGCGGAGTGGTAGAGGTTCGCGGAAAACACACGAAAATCAAGAAAGAAACGGCTGAGGAAAGAAACGGCTCAATGCCGGAAGTGCCTCATTCCGGTAAAGACCATCGCTACGCCCAATTTATCGGCGGCGTCGATGACCTCCTGATCCCGCACTGAACCGCCGGGCTGAATGATGGCAGTTGCTCCGGCTGCAACCACGGTTTCCAGGCCGTCGGGGAACGGAAAAAACGCATCCGAGGCGGCGACACATCCTTTGAGCGGCAGCACGGCCTTCATCGCGCCGAAGCGCGCGGCATCGACGCGGCTCATCTGCCCCGCGCCGACGCCTACCGTCTGGGCGAATTGCGACTGGGCTCGCGCATAAACGATGGCGTTCGACTTGACATGCTTGCAGACCCGCCAGGCAAAGAGCAGGCTGCGCAGTTCCTCGGCCGTGGGCGGACGCCAGGTCACCACCTTCAGTCCGGGATCGAGCTCGGCCGCGTTCACTCGGCCGGTGTCTGCGTCCTGGAGCAGCAACCCGCCAGAAACCTGCTTGACCACGGGCCTTGGCGTTGCTGAGTGAACTTCGACCAGGCGCAGATTCTTCTTAGCGGCAAATCGCTCTTGCGCCTCGGCGGAAAATCCTGGAGCAGCGATGGCTTCGACGAAGAGCTTTGCAATCTCCGCGGCAGCCTCGGCGTCCACCTCGCGATTGATGCCGATAACTCCTCCATAAGCCGAGACCGGATCGCAGGCCAGAGCCTTCTTGTAAGCCTCCAGAATCGTGGCTCCAGTGGCCGCGCCGCAGGGGTTGGTGTGCTTGACGATAATTACAGCGGGCTCGTCGAACTCTTGCGCCAGCTCCCAACATGCATCCAGATCGACAAGATTGTTGAAGCTGAGCTCCTTGCCTTGCAGTTGGCGCGCGCCGGCAATTCCCTGTCCTGTTCCGTCGGCGTAAAGCGCGGCTCTCTGGTGCGGATTTTCGCCGTAGCGCAACGATTGCGCCAGCGGAAAATTGATGCGCAGCGTCGGCGGCACCTGCGGTGCGGCGGAGGCCTTTGGCACAGCTTGGCCGGATGGCGGAGCATCAGTTATCTGGTCCAGCGTGTTGGCAATCGCAGTGTCGTAAGCCGCGGTCAGTCCGAATGCCTGCCGCGCCAGCCGCCAGCGCGTCTCGCGACCCAATGCGCCGTTGCTGGCGTTCAATTCTTCGATCAGAGCCGGGTAATCCGACACGCGCGTCACAATCGCTACATCTTCAAAATTCTTTGCCGCAGAGCGCACCATCGACGGCCCGCCGATGTCGATGTTCTCGATCAAATGGCCGAAGGCGACGCCAGGCAGCGCGGCGGTCTTCTCAAAGGCGTAGAGATTCACTACCACCATGTCGATCGGCTCAATGCCATGCGCGGCCACGGCGGCCTCGTGCTCGGCGTTGCCGCGAATGTAAAGCAGCCCGCCATGCACCTTGGGGTGCAGCGTCTTGACGCGGCCATCGAGCATCTCTGGAAAGCCGGTCAGGTCGCTGATGTCTTTCACGGCCAGGCCAGCTTCGCGCAGCGTCCGCGCCGTTCCGCCGGTTGAAACCAGCTCCACGCCAAAGCCCGCCAGCGCCTGGGCAAACTCCACCAGCCCGCTCTTGTCTGTCACACTGAGCAACGCCCGCCGAATCCGTTTTTCTCCGCTCAAAACTTTCCTCCCGGTTGCCGCCAATTGATTCGCATGTATTCAAGAATACGGGATGGAAGGGCCGCGGAAAACCTCTTTATGCTGAAATTCCCGCGTCGAAAAGCGTTGCCGCGCAAGCTGGATAGCACGGCAATCTGCGAGCTTTCAGGAAATGCATTAAACTTGGGGTATATGGGAAGTTCTTCCCCCACAGTCAATCCCGAATACATGCCGCCCGAGGCCGGATCCAATCCGCCGGCCCCGGTCCGCCGCCAGCGCCCGTCTTGGGCTTACGCGCCGGCCACCTATGTGCTGGTGGCCATCAATTGCCTGGTATTTCTGGTGATGGTCTTGCGCGGGGTCAGTATTTGGAGTCCCACTCCAGACCAACTCATGTATTTTGGAGCGGACAACGCCGGCTCGGTGCTGATTGGCGGCCAGTGGGTGCGCATCGTTACCGCAATGTTTGTGCATGTGGGCATTCTGCATTTGGCCACCAACATGTGGTGCCTGTGGAATCTGGGCTTGCTGGCCGAGCCGCTGATGGGTTCGGCGGGGGTGCTGGCGGTTTACGTTTTGACAGGCGCGGCGGGCAACCTGCTGTCAACCTGCGTCAACTGGTTTTGGTTCAACAAGGATTGGGTGAGATTCCACGATGTGGCTGTTTTTCCCGTCGGCGCGGGCGCGTCGGGCGCGGTCTTCGGCATCGCGGGAGCGCTGATTATTCTGCTCAAATCCCACCGCTTGCCGGTGCCGCCCATTGAGTTGCACAAACTGCGCCGGTCGGTGATTTATTTTGCGGCGATCAATCTGGTCATTGGGTTCTCGATCAGCTTCGGAACCCGCGTGATCGGCTCCGGATTGCAGATTGACAACATGGCTCACCTGGGCGGATTCACCTGCGGCTTGCTCTATGCCGGACCGATGGAGCCGCGCCTTGGCTCGCCGCGCGACCTCTTCCGCGTCCGCCGCCGCGTGGCTACGCTGGTCGTGGTGGGAATTCTGGTTCTCTTTGGCTTTTATCTGGCCCAGTTGCCGCGATAGCAATCAGGCCGGATGATCTGGTGATGGATCATGAATTCAATGCGGGCGGGGACGCCCGCACGACAGCCGGTCTGGAGACCGGCGCTACATTTTAGTAATTTCCCAGTCACACGGTTTCGGCGCCAGTTGGAAAAACTCACAGCTTTACCGCTACCGCGTCGCCGTGGCCGCGAATTTCTTCACCATCGCCAGCAGCAGCTTGCGGTCGCTGTCATTCAGATTGGTCGAGTAGCGGCGAATCTGGGTCAGAAAGCGCAGCTCGTCGTCAGAGAGCTTCTGCAGCTTGCTCTGCCGGTCCACGGTATCTTCGCCAAAGAAATGCGTGATGGGAAGATCCAGAGCGCGGGCAATCTTTGAGAGCGTGTCCAGCGAGGGAACCGTGTGGCCGTTCTCGACGCGCGACAGATAACAGCGCAACAAGCCGGTCTTCTTCTCGATGTCTCCCTGGGAAAGCCCCTTTTGCAGGCGATGGGAGCGAATAGCGGTGCCAATCTTCAACATGGGGAAGATCCTCTCCAAATGCTGCCGCTGTTAATTTCCGCGGTAGCAATCAAATAATTATTAGCATAATAGTTAACATGGGATGGAAAAAAACGCAAGGACTTTCGATGACTCGATATCCGGAGCTTATGGAATTTTTGAAGTGCGCTGAATTTTCTGGCAGTATTGCGGCGCTATAAAGAAACCGGCGTGGACCGGGAGGTCCACGCTACAGATGGCCAGGAGGCCGGCGCTACAGATAGGATGGCGCTACTGCATGGCGGGGGACGACTAGCTTAACTGGCTGACCTTGACCTGCAACTTATCGAATTCCACGACGCCGAGGCCGCGGGCGGCGGCCATCCGCAGATAGGGCAGTTGCGCGGGGTCGAGGTTCCAATAGGCCTTGGCCACATAGGCGTCCAGAGCTACGGGATCGGTGCCGGCGACGACGGTCTTCTTTATTGCTACGTCTTCCAAATTGCCGCCCGTGGGGCCGTTGCGCAGAAGGATGCGATAGCAGTCGATGAGCGTGAGGGTGGGCAGCATGAAACTGGCGAGGTCAACGAGGCTCTGATGAATCTGCTGATGGAGGCGGTTGCGCTCGCCACCGAGGATGCCGTACCAGTTCTTCATGCCGAGGGTTGCGCCGGTGAGTACGTGGTGCTTGGCGATGGGCATGTTGACGATCTTGTCGGCTTCAAGAAAGGGCGTGAAGACGGGCCAGGACTTCAGCACAATGCCGCCCAGATCGACCTCGCGAAAGAGTTCGGGATCGGGCAGGATGACTTCCGCACCCTCGGCGCGGGCGGCGGCCTGAATGCCGGAACGCTGGAAGCAGCGGCGCGGCTCGTTGCAGGTGACATCGGTGACAATGACGCGCTTGGCACGGGCCTGCCAGCACTGGCGAACCATCTCGGCGACGGCTTCGGGATTGGTGTTGGCGGCCTGCTCGGGAGTGCGGTCCCAGGCGATGTTGGGCTTGATGACGACGACGTCTCCGCGGCTGATGAAGCGACCGATGCCACCGAGATTTTCAAGCGCCTGGCGGACGAGGGCGCGAGGCTCGCCGGCTTGGGCGGCTGGGTTTTTGTCCGTTGGGAATTGCACGACGGTCATTGCGGGCAGTTCCTGGCTGGCTACGGCTGCGACTCGATGGTCGCGGCGCGCCTGTTCAGCCTTTGCTGGGAGCGGGCGAAAGCTGTGGCGGCTGAGCCAGAGGGCAGCGCCGCCCGCGCCCGCCGCTGCCGTGCCCACGCGCAGCAGTTGCAACAGGGCCTCGCGGCGCGTCATGGCATTGGCTCTGCCGCGAATTGCGTCCAACGCTTCGTTCAGATTCCGATCTTGCGTGTGATCGAATTCTCCGGCCATGGTGATTCTCCAGGTCAAACTTCCAGCAGGTGAATGCGCCGCGGATCGTTGGTGCCGAGGTTGCGCGTTGGGTCGGCGGCGGAGGCAATGTAACGCGGTGGACGGCCCGCGGCTTCAAGGGTGGGCATTCCCACTTCAGCGCGCTTGCGCTCGATCATTTGCCATGCGGTGTGATCGACGGCGACGCGATCTTCACCAACGATGAGCGCGTTGGGCTGCCAGAGGTGCTCGGGATGAAAACCGGGGCCGCCGTCATAGACCGAAGTCATGGCGTCGCCGATGGTGAAGCGGACTTTGTCGCGCACGGTGGGGATGCAGTTGAGGTCAGCCACGCCGGGGTTGCAATTAGTGGCGTGCAGGTCGCCGGGGTTGTTGATGACGCCATACATATTCTTCATCGAGAAGGTAACGCCGGCTCCGCTGTGGTCCTTGAGGATGGGTAGATTGATGACCATGGCGCAGTCGCGGGTGAGGATCTTGGAGAAGCGGACGCGCGCCATGCCCCAGGATTCCTGCTGCTCCTCAAAGCCGCTGACGTCTGAGCCGTAGACACGAATGCGGCTGGGATCGGTGGAGATGGTGAGGCCGCAGGCTTCGAGGTCGCGGGCGTTGCGGTCCCAGATGACGATCTCGCCGGGCTTGACGCCGGCCTGTTGCAGGCGCTCGCAGACGGCCATGACGAGGGTGGCGTGGGTTGAAATGCCTTTGCCGCCGAGGCCGTTGACTTTGAGGCCGATGACCTTGCCGACGGGCACGATGCTCTTCCATGCCGCGATGGGCTTGTCATGGCCGGTGTAACTGGCGATGGCGCGATCGAGCAAGGCCGCGACGCGCTTCTGGTCGAGCGAGCCGTCGGCTGCGTGCAGGGCCGCGTCGCGGGCGACCACGACCTTGGACTTGGCGGCTGTGTGCTGATCGAAAGCGGCGGCCAATTTGATTTGCGAGCCCAAAACGAGAGCTCCCGTTGCTGCGGTCTTGAGAAAATCTCTGCGGCTGTTCATCGCGGTCCTCGCTACTGCATTGATGGGGACGAGCTTCTGCACGTCCGGTTGAATGCTCTCTGAAAAACATCCCTCAGGGGCTAAAGCCCGTACCCATCACGTAGTCAATTTCCCATGACAGGAGTAAAACCCTAACCCTTCTTGTCGCCAATTTCCTATGAAATGACTGTTGAGTTACAGCTTTGCTTCGATTCCATGAGCCAGTGCAAGCAAGGCTTGCGGCGCATCGGGCGTGGACTCATAGGCAACGATGCGCACCAATGAATTACCTTTGCGGAAGATGATGCTTTGCGCGTACTGAATGCCTTCATCGCCCAGGGCAACGGTTTTGGCGTCTTTTGTCAAACCGGTTTCAAGAATCTTTTGCGCGCCGGCTGGGGCAGTCATCGCGTGCACATCGACGGTTGCCTCCAGTGTGCCCTGAAACTTGTAATCGGAGGTGGAGGTGGTGACGACGCCGGCCGAGATGTACTGCTCGGCATCGCCATCAACGTACTGGTAAAGATCCTTGGCGGCAAAGGTGCGCGTTTCGCTGGACTTCTGCCAACCGGAGACGGCGTCGGTTGCCGGGAACGGGTCGGAGGCTTTCTTCTTGCAGCCTGTGCCGGCGGTTGCGGCAACAATGGCCAGGGCGGCAATGGCCCACTTCCAATTGAAACGGTATTTCACGTTGGTTCCCCCTTACTTTCTATTGAGCAAAATCTGACTGCTGGGCGAGCGGCTCTCGCCGATGCTGGTGACGTAGACGGCGGGGCGGTCTTGCAGCGGGCAGGCAAATTCACATGCGCCGCAGCCGACACAGCGGCTGGGATCGATGCGCGGCTGCTTCAGTGTTTTTGTATTTCCGGCCGAGTCGATAACCTCGGCTTCCTGCACATAAATAGCCTTGGGCGAGACCGGGCACCACTCTTCGCAGACAATGCAATCGGTGGCCATGGCCCAGGGCAGACAGCGGCCGCGATCATAAAAAGCGGTGCCGAGACGGATGGGCTGGCTCTGCTGGCCAACGCCTACGACCCAGCCTTTTTCTTTAGGCGTGATCTGCCAGATTGCACCGGTGGGGCAGACCTCAGAGCAAGTCACGCAACTGGGTTCGCAGTAACCGATGCGCGGGACCAGAGTGGGCGTCCAGAGGCCTTCCAGTCCGGCCTGATCCAGCGTGGGATGGAGCGCCGTGTTGGGACAGGCCTTCATGCACTCGCCGCAGCGGATGCAGCGAGAGAGGAAGTCGGCCTCGTCGAGCGAGCCGGGCGGGCGCAGCAGATTCTCATGGCGGCCTTTGCCCAGGCCCACATTGGCGCGCATCAGCGGAACCACGGCTGCGCCAGCGGCGAGTCCGGTGAGTGTGCGGCGGCGGCCAAGATCAGGTGACGCGACTTCTTCTTCCTTGCGGAAGAACTTGAATTGCAAGCTGTCATGCGGGCAACTGCCAACGCAGTTCATGCACATGAGGCACTCGGATTTGCGCCAGGGAAAGCCGCCGATGG
>CAZDYU010000164.1:0-7067 GCA_964509755.1 uncultured Occallatibacter sp.
CCTTGCGGCGGATGACGTTGAGCAGGGCGAGGGCCGGGCCTTTGGGCTGCTTGGTGCCGCGCTCCAACTGCGAGATGTAGCCGGCGCTCAGGTTGAGGGTGCGGGCGAAGGCGGACAGGGCGCGATAGACCGCTTCACTGTTTGGGATATTCGAGCGAATGAAAAGATCATGATCCTTGGTCGCGCGCGGTTCGGAATAAACGCCGACCGCGTAGCCGCTGATAATCAGGTATTCAACCCCGTGGGCGTTGAATGCGAGCAAGAGTTGCTTCAGATCTTCGGGTAGGGTCATAGGATATTCCCTTGAAGGCGTAGGCCGCTGCGGTAGCTTCCCACACGGCAGCAAGCCTTTCGCCCACCGGGCGGCTCCGCCAATAGCGGTAGACCTCAGCCTGTTGTTCCTCATGGCTAACGAATTTGCGGATTGTTTTGTTTGTGTCCATGAGGCTCACCCACTCTTCTGCTATTTTCCGTTTCCGATCTTCACCAAATACAAAAACCCCAGGTTATCAATCTGGGGCCTTCGTCAATTGGCTATCCATTAAAATGGACGCTGCCTGAGATACTAACTTCACGTTAGCATTTTTTCTCAATACGCCTTCAAATCCACAATCGCTTTGAAGATCGTCTCCGGCTGGGGCAAAATCGCTTCCTCCAGCACCGGCTGATACGCAACAAAAGTATCCATCGCGCCGATGCGGCGGACGGGGGCGTCTAACTGGTCGAATAACTCATCCGCAATGCGCGCGGCAATCTCCGCGCCGTAGCCCCAACTGAGCATGTCTTCGTGTGCGACGATGACGCGGCTGGTCTTTTTGACTGACTCGGCGATGGCTTCCCAGTCGTATGGATTCAGCGTCCGCAGATCAAGAATTTCTACGTCGATGTTATGCTCGCGGCGGGCGCGCTCGGCGGCCTGCAATGCGCGCGGAACAAGAGCGCCGTAAGTCACGATGGTGAGGTCTGCGCCGGCGCGAGCGCGGCGGGCTTTGCCAAAAGGAATCGCAAACTCCGGCCCCGGATAAGGCGCGCGATCATGTGTCTCGCGGTAGAGGCGCTTGTGTTCGAGGAATAGCACAGGGTCGTCGCAGCGGATCGCGGTGCGCAGCAATCCATTCGCGTCCAGTGCATTTGACGGAAACACCACCCGCAGCCCAGGGATGTGCGTGAATAAGCTCTCGCCGGATTGCGAGTGGTAGATGGAGCCGCCGGTAAGATAGCCGCCGATGGGCGCGCGAATCACGACGGGGCAGGCCCACTCGCCATTGGAGCGCCAGCGCAGCACGGAGAGCTCGTTGTGAATCTGGTGATAGGCCGGCCAGATGTAATCGAAGAACTGAATCTCGACGACGGGCTTCATGCCGCGAGCGGCATAACCCAGCGCCCGGCCCACGATATTGGCCTCGGCCAGCGGCGAGTTGAAGACGCGCTCGGAGCCGAACTCAGTCTGCAAGCCGTGAGTCAGCTTGAAGACGCCGCCCTTGCCTTTGACCTCGGTGAGCGCCTCTTCGCGGCTGGCGTCGGCTACGTCCTCGCCAAAGACGACGATGCGGGGGTCGCGGCGCATCTCGTCATGCAGGCAGGCATTGATGAGGTCGGACATGGTGCGGGGCTTCGCGTCCGTGGGATCTTCTTCCTTCTGCTCGCTGGCGAAGAGAGAGCTTGTCGGGTCCAGATCTTCCGAGTAGACGTGGCGCGTGATGTCTTTGACCAGCGGCAGCGGGGCTGCCAGAGCGCGCTCGGCGGCCTGGGCCACCTCGTGCTCCAGCGAGTGCTCCAGCGCGTCAATCTCCTCTTCCGTCAGGATGCCTTCGCGCAGCAGACGCATCTGCATCTTCGCGATAGGATCGCGCAGCGCATCGGCCTCGCGCTCGGCCTGAGTGCGGTAGACTTTGTCGTCGTCAGAAAAAGAGTGCGAGTGAAAGCGCACGCAATGGCCGTGAACAAAGGCTGGCCCGCAACCGGCGCGGCAATGCTCCGCCGCTGCTTGAAAGGCCAGCAGGCTCGCCTCGGGGTCGGTGCCGTCCACCTCGGCAAGGTAGAGATTCGGGAAGTTCGCCACCAGTTGCGAGATGTTGCCGCCGGGCATACTCACTTCAACCGGAGTACTGATCGCATAGCCGTTGTCCTCCACGCAGAAAATCACCGGCAGCTTGCGGTTGCAGGCGGTGTTCATCGCCTCCCAGAACTCGCCCTGGGAGGTGGAACCCTCGCCCAGCATCGTCAGAACAACCTCGTCGCCATGGAACTTCACGTCGCGGAAGGCGCGGTAATCGCCCGTTGCCTTGTCGGCGGTTTCAGGATGGCGGCTGTAGTAGCGGCCGGCCTCGGCGCAGCCCACGGCATGAAGCAGTTGCGTGGCTGTGCAACTGGAGGTGCTGACAATATTAAGAGCCCTGCTCGACCAGTGCGTGGGCATTTGGCGGCCGCCGCTGGCCGGGTCGGTGGCCGCGCCCACGGCCTGCAAAAGCATATCCTCGGGCGTAATCCCCAGGGCGAGGCAGAGCGCGCCGTCGCGATAGTACGGAAAGAACCAGTCGTAGCCGGGACGCAGGGCCAGTGCCGCGCCCACTTGCAGCGCTTCATGGCCGGCGGCGGAGATTTGAAAATAGATCTTCTGCTGGCGCTTGAGCAGGATTTCGCGGTCGTCCACGCGGCGCGAGAGAACCATCAGCCGGTAGATCTCAACCAATTGCCGAGGGCTCAGGCTGGCTGAGCAGGCAGCCGCCGACACGGACTCACGAGCGCTGGAAGTTGCAAGTTCCATTCTCATTCTCCTCAAAAAGCCAAGCTTGTCGCAATCGCGGGGAAATTGGACCAACTCAGTTCATTGTAACAATGAAGACTCTCCCGGTAGAATTGCTTGCTACATTCCATTTAAACCGCAAAAAATGTCAGGCGTTTTGGACCGAATAGAAGACGAGTAAAATTTCGATTGACTTCGCCTTTTGTTTGCTGTAAGCTGCTGGTATTATGGCATATCCAGCAAAAGCCGTTGCAAATGAGTTTCTAAGCCTAGCCAAGGCCGACGGCAAGACAGTCAGCCCGATGAAGCTGCTCAAGCTGGTTTTTTTCGCACATGGATGGTACTTGGCCTTTACTAAGCAGCCGCTAATCCAAGAGCGGGTAGAAGCGTGGCGATATGGCCCGGTGATTCCAGTTCTCTACCAGGCATTTAAACGATTCGGGAATGATCCCATCACAGAGGATGCAAAAGAGTGGAACATTCAGAATGGGAAGATAGTTTTTTTTACTCCCAGGATTGAGCAATCGAGTGATGATCCTTCATCGGCGGAAGTGAAGGTGCTCATCGAAAAGGTTTGGAAGACCTATGGGAAACACTCCGCTGCTCAATTATCAAATACGACCCACCAGCCTGGAAGTCCATGGGAAAAGACGTATCGCCCTGGCCTAAAGTCGCTGATAATTCCAGATGAAGTTATTCGCGACTATTACGATTCACTCCGAACGGCGAATGCATGAGTGACAAAAACAAGCAATTGAGTGAGGTTAGTGATGAGCCCGCGCGACCTCTTTGGTTGAGAGAATTTTCTGAGCAATTGTCACAGCACTTATCACAGCTTTCTGATGATGAAGTGCCAGATACAGAAAACCCTTGCGACGAGAAGGTTCAGGATGAAAGAAGTACCTTCGACCAAGACAAGCAAAAATGGGAACTTGCCAGACTGCGAGCCGAATTAACTAGTCTTGAGCAAGATACCAAGCTTCGTAAAGCATTTGCCTGGGCCGGATACTGGATGAATATTGGATGGCTTGTTGCAATTCTTTCCCTTCTATTCCTTTCTGGGTTTCATTGTTGGCGCTTTTCACTTCCGGATTCTGTGTTACTCGCGCTGATTGGAACGACGACGACCAATGTCATTGGAGTGCTTTTGATCGTAATGCGATATCTCTTCCCGAAGACATCGACGAAATGAATAGACCTACCCAAGCGTCGTGGATGGTCGGTCCATTCCATACACTTCTGTTCCGATCAGAAGCTCTAAACCAAACGCTTCTATTCTAAGCACAATTACGCAGAGGCGGTAGGAAGCCGCTTCACGTCGCGATGGAATTGAGTTGAATAGCTCGGCGTACCCATCAGATTCCAAGTTTGTTGAAGAGGTCGGCGGCGTCCTTGGCCTGGTGGACTTCAATGCCCTGCGCACTCTTGCGCATGGTTTCACGCGTAATTTTGTTGGGCTTCAAATCAAAGGGTAGAGCCTCGTCTTTTGCAACCCTGGTCAAAACCATCCGCATAACATCGGAGACGGTGAGGCCCATCTCTTCAAGCACGGCGGTCGCCTTCTCTTTTACATCGACGTTGATTCGGGAGCGGACGACAGCATTGGCAGCCATGGATTGATTGTAGCTAAATTGGGCTACAATCTACCACAATTCTTTGCCGGAAACAGGCATTTTTCGGCGCGCAAGCTACTCTAGTAACAGGAGTCTGCAATGCATCTTTTGTTTTTAGCGGCGAGAACCGGTTTGTTTGCCGATGGCAGGATGATGGATCGAGTGCTGGACGAGTGGGCAGTCGATGGCCAGGAGTTCATTCACACCAAGCTGCCGCATCTCGTTGTGGTTGCGCTGGTGGCCTTTGTTCTGATGCGTTTGCTGCGCGCCACCACCTTTCACATGATCCGCGTGGCGGAGCGGCACTCGTCAACGCCGGCGCACATCGGCCAGGTCAAGACCGTCGCCGGCGTGGTGCGGACTACTGGCTTAGCCATCATCTGGCTCATCGCCAGCTTGCAGTTTCTGGATGCGCTGGGCGTCAATCTGGCGCCGCTGCTGGCCTCGGCCGGCATTGCCGGAATCGCCCTCGGCCTGGCCGCGCAGAACATTGTCAAGGACATGCTGAACGGCGTTCTTATCCTGATTGAAGACCAATTCAATGTGGGCGACACGGTGCGGCTTGCCGGCCTCAGCGGCGTTGTCACCGCGATGACGCTGCGCAAAACCACCGTCCGCGACGCCGACGGGACGCTCTACATCGTTCCCAACTCGCAGATCACGACCGTCGCCAACCTGAGCGTGGGCTACTCGCTGGCCACGGTCAATGTCAGCGTTGATTTTTCCGCCAATCCCGACCGCGTGATGGAACTGCTGAAGGGCATCGCGATGGAGATTCGTGGCGAAGAGAATTTTGCGCCTCTCTTTGTCGCCGATCCGCAGGTGCTGGGCGTCGACGCCATCAAGGGCTCGGAGCTGGTCTTCCCGGTGATTTTCAAGACGCTGCCGACCAAGCAATACGAGCCGGTGCGCGAGTTCCGGCGTCGAGTGCGCCTGGCGCTTGAAGAAAACCATCTGCTGCCCGGCGATCCCAACCGCGTCTTCAGTTCCTTCACGGACAATGCGGCCACCCGGCGCAACCAGCCAGTTTCAGAGGCCGCGCCGGAGCACGATCCAACCACGCTGAAGCCCACAGAGGGCAATCCCTTCAGCGGCGCGTGAGGAGGACGGTTGCTGAAGGGATCGGCTGCGGGCAAAGTTACTACGGCGTCGTAGTGCTACGGCGTCGTAGTGGTTGTGGTCTGAGTCTGGGTATCCGCCGGCGCAGGCGTCGTGGTTGTGGTCGTCTTCTGCTGCTCCGTCGTTTCCTTCTTGTGATGATGCTTGTACTTCGTCTTTGTCTTCGTGGTCTGCGTGGTTTGAGTTTGCGGCGTATCGGACGGAGTTTGTGTCGTCGTGGTGGATTGCGTGGTCTGCTGCGCGCCTATCGGCAATGAGAGTGCAAGCGCGGTAAGCGAGCCAAAAACTACGGCGGAAATCTTCGTGTATTGCATTCGATCCTCCTGGTTATGCCCGGAAGCAGGCTGCGCTGGGAATTCTCCCGGGCCGCGGCGCTTCCTATCAAGCATCGATAGGATCGTTCATCTGTGAATGCAAATCTGTGCAAGATGGCTCAGAGCAGGATGCGGAGACCGGCCAGCACATTTTGGAAATACGCGCCTGGAATCAAAATTTAGACGCCGCCAGCTTGAAATAGCCATAATTTATGGCTAGAATAATCACTATGAATGTCAGCACTGTGGAAGCCAAAAATCGTCTCACCGAGCTGATCCGGATCGTCGCGGACGGCGAGCAGGTGGTCATCACACGCCATGGCCACCCCGTGGCCCAGATTGCGCCGCCGCCCCCGGAGCGTCGCAAAGTGCGATTTGACGGTATGAAGAATCGCATCCGCCTGCTGCCCGGCTGGGATGACCCCATCACCGAAGAAGAGCTTTTGGGCGAGGACAGTTGAGCGACGAAGTCTCAGTTCACGGGTATTTGCTTGATACGCACGCGATTATTTTCTCGATGAGACAATCAAGTGCGCTTTCGATTTCCGCAAAATCCGCGATCGCCGAGGGGCCAAATTTCATTAGCATCCTCTCCTACTGGGAGGTCATGCTCAAGAGCATGAAGGGCAATCTGGATGTGGGCGACCCGCGCGCCTGGTGGCTGGATGCTCTGGATCAGCTGGCCGCCACCCCCTTGCCCCTGCGTCCCCAGCACATCGCCGCCCTCTACGCGCTGCCGCCAATCCACAAAGACCCCTTTGACAGAATGCTGATTGCGCAGGCCGCGGCTGAAGGCCTGACGCTGGTGAGCATGGACGGTGAGATCGCCCACTACGCATCGAAGCGCCTGCGTGTTGTTGGCTGAAGAGCGAAGTGAATCCGCCAGCTCCTTGCAAAATTTCCATCAGCCAATCATCCTAGAAACGGCAGTTGCACACCGCCATCCGTGATCTCCATCAAGGTTTGGAGCCTCTGAAACTTGTTGCTTTGTAATCGGGGCCCGACTTCTAGCCTGCCCTGAGCGGAGTCGAAGGGGGCCGCAAAGGGCTGAAAGGAAAGCTGGGCTTTACAGGTTGCGGAAAAACTCAATTGGATGAAGGGTACGGGCTTTACAGGCTGCGGAAAAACTCTTTAGAAGGCAATTCCCAATGGCTTTGTAACCAGGGCACGACTTTAGTCGGGCCGATAAAGCCAATCATATCGACGTTGGGCTTTAGCACCCTCCCAAGGACCACATCTAGTTCTATGTGATTGGGATAAGTTGGAAGCCGTATT
>CAZDYU010000165.1:0-6958 GCA_964509755.1 uncultured Occallatibacter sp.
GGCTTCGAACTAACCATGATTCCGGCGGAGGTGTGAAGATGTTCCTTGGGAGACCCGGGAAATAACGAGCCTCTCCCGTTCCAAAACCCGCACAACTCCACCATCAAGTCAATCTCAGAAATCGCCTTTACACTTTAAAAAACTTGCCGATTCTAGATGCATCCAATTCAAAGTGAGAGTAATCTCTAGCTCACAGAGGATTCGCATGCCCGCTACCATCACGCGCAGACCGGCGAAAAAGAAGCGGAGGTCTCCCGGACTCGGAGGGCAGCCGCCGCTCGATCGCCGTCCCCGCGGAGGCGACGGCGGTGGCGGAGACGGCGGTGGCGACAACTGGAAAAATGAGCGCGGCGGCCCGCGTGAGCTGCTGCTGCGCATCCGCGCCTTTGTCTTCTTCGCGCTCGCCGCCGACATGCTCTTTTTCGCAATCCTGGTGACTGTCTTCTTTGCAAGCCATGGGGCCTCGCACATGGACCCGCGCACGCAAAAGCAGATCGGCGACTGGCATCCGGTGATGCTGCCGCCCATTCTCTATCTCAATACCGCCATTCTCCTCCTCAGCGGCATCACCATGGAGCTGGCCCGGCGTAACATCTTTCGCGAAATCGATGCGCTTGAGGAATGGCTCGGAATGGGTCGCCCCGCGCTCCATCGCGCCCTGCCCTGGCTCGGCGTCACGCTCGCCCTCGGCGGGCTCTTTCTCGCCGGCCAGTGGACGGCCTGGAGGCAGTTAACCGCGCAGGGCTTCGCCTTCAACCAGTACTCCACCCCCGCCAGTTACTTCTTCTATCTCATCACCGGATTTCACGCCGTCCATTTGCTCATCGGCATCATGGCGCTCGTCTTCTGCCTCACCACTCTCGGCCTGCTCCGCCGCATCGACTACCGCCAGATCGCCATCGACGCCACCGCCTGGTACTGGCACGCCATGAGCCTCGTCTGGCTGTTTCTGCTTGCCGTCCTAGCCTTCGGACAATGAAGCCTCAAAGCCCGCCTTCGGTGCCCAAGATTGAACAGAATACCCAATCAAGCAATGGGAAACTTGGAGGGAACCTGCGGAGTATCCACATGAAAAAGCTCATCGCCTTTCTTGCCATCCTGTTGACCGCCCTCCTCATGCTGCCTGCAACTGGCGATGCGCAGTCGCCGCAAAAGTCCACCATATTCGCCATTGCGGGCCACGCAGGTGAAGCTCAGATCATTCAGATCAACGGAAAGTCCTACGTCGAAATCGAGTCCCTCGCGCGCCTGACTCAAGGAACGCTTTCCTTCAAAGCAAATCGAACCACGCTGACTCTTCCCACCGCGATTTCTGAAGCGCCCGCCGCCGCGCCCCATCCCAAGGCGAGGCTCTCCACGGCTTTCATCCAGGCCGGCATTGAAGAGATGAGCCTGATTGGCGAGTGGCGAACCGCCATCGTCAACGCGGTCCAAAACAATAATCCAATCCCGGAAGACTTTATCTCCGCGCACCACCGGCAGGCAGATAAGAATCTTGCTCTCGCCTCCGCCGCCGTATCCACCGACGACGATCGCAGCGCCTTGCCGCTACTCACCGCCGAATACAACAACATGCAAAAGCTCAGCGAATCCTATCTAGCACTGCGCAAGCAATCAGCGTTCATCTCGCCAGACACCTTCAACAACGACGCTCTCGAACAACAGATTCTGGATTGCTCCCGGGCCTTTACCTCCATGACAGGAACCCGCGAATTTCAAGACCAGTCTGCTTGCCACTAGGGCACGGTCAGGGCAGCCGTTACCGGGGCTCGACGACGCCAGTCTTTACGCGACGCGTCCTATTTGCCAAAGTTGGTCATGGTGAGGAAACGATGATGGCGCGCGATCCAATTCATCCAGGCAAATTTCTGGCCGACGAACTCGATGCCCTAGGCATGAGTGTTCCGGAAGTCGCTGGAGTTTTGCACGTTCCGGCAAACAAAATCTATCAACTTTTAAATGGGCAACGGGCGTTGACCGCTGACACCGCCTTGCGCTTGAGCCAGTGGTTAGGCACTTCGGCGGAGATGTGGCTCAATCTGCAAAAACTCTACGAATTGCGTCTCGCCGAGCAAAAGATCGGCAACAAGATCAAAAGCATTATCGCCAGGCGGGAGACCGCACAGGCAGCCTAGCCGCACCTATGGGAACACCCAGGTCTCGATTCTTGAGACATGGCGGAGCACAATCAGCGACCTGAGCCGCATCCTACGAGGCTACAAATCGAAGAATACGCGGTATTGAGCGTCCGTGATTCCAATGTGCCTCAGAATTGTGTGCAGCGTGGCTCTCTTCACTTCTTTATGGTTGGGGATTGAGATCGTGTTCTCGTGGTTCGGGTGGGTCATCACGATGTGGTTCCCATCGCGGCGAAGAATCCAACCGAACTTCTCGAATGCCTTCTGGTGGTCTTTCCCGCTTGCGAGTGGCAGATCGGAGAGGCCCATGAGTCAGGCCACCCGTAAATCCAGACCGGGATTTGCCGTCACGGTGATGGTCTGCTGCGAGGAAATTCCGACATACGAAGTGGGCACGGAGCGGTGACTGGCCGCATCGCGCACACTATCCTCGAAGATGACACTGAGGCAGGCGCGCACCGCGTCCCGGATGTTGGCTTCCGCCTCTTCCAGTGTATCCCCCTCGGAAACGCAGCCCGGAAGCTCCAGACATTCGGCCACAAAAACCTTCTCTTCCGGAACCTCCCGAAAGACAAGCGTGAAGGTCATATCTGGAGAGCTGTTGTCGCCCATCGCGATTTCTGAAACCGGGCTCACTAGGCGCATAATGGTACTCCCGAGCGGGGGCTGGGAGACAGGCTCCAGGCCCGATGCTCAACAGCTCAATCATACCACTGGAACGAATTCTCAGAGCAGATTGGCAGCCGGCCGCACCAGAGGTGCCTACTCCATCGCGTGCGGATCCGGCACCGCTTTCAAGCTCTTGTAGTGCCGCACATCCGCGCCCTGCACCCAGAAGATCACATCCTCGGCGATATTCGTGGCATGGTCGGCAACGCGCTCCAGCGCCCGCGCAATCATCAGCGCATTCAGCGCCTGCGGAGCCAGGTGGCTCTCCTCGGCCATCACCCTGGTCAGCGCCTTGTAGGCCGCGCGGTTCATCATATCCACGGCGTCATCCATCGTGAGCACCGTACGCGCCAGATCGGCGTCCGCCTCAATGAATGCTTGCAGGCTCTTGCGCACCATCTCCGCGGCCAGCGTCGCCATGCGCGGAATATCTACAGGTAATTCTGCGCTGGCCATCTGCTCCATGCTGCGCACCCGGTCGCTGATCGCCTTGGCTGAGTCGCCCACCCGCTCCAGGTCCGCATTGATCTTGATGACGCTGAGGATAAATCGCAAATCGATGGCCATCGGCTGCTCCATCGCCAGCAGATCCAGCGCCGCCTGATCGATCTCGCGCTCCATGCGGTTGATGGCAATCTCGCTCCGGTTCACGAGGTCGCAGATCGACAAATCGCGCACGCGATACGCCTCGATGGCACGCTGAATCGCCTGTTCGGCAAGACCCGCCATCACCAGCAGTTGCTCCTTCAATTCGTCCAGGCTTTGCTGAAAGCGTATGCGCGTCATCCGAACCTGCCTGTGATGTAATCCTCTGTCCGCTTGTCGCTGGGATTGGTGAAGATCTTGTGCGTCGAATCGAACTCCACCATGCGCCCATTCAGGAAGAAGCCTGTCTTCTCCGCCACGCGCGCCGCCTGCTGCATGTTATGGGTAACGATCACGATTGTATACTGCGATTTCAATTGAAAGATCAGGTCCTCAATTTTTGAAGTAGACACCGGGTCCAAGGCCGACGCCGGCTCATCCATCAGCAGCACTTCGGGATCGACAGCCAGCGCGCGTGCAATGCACAACCGCTGCTGCTGCCCGCCCGATAAACTCGCGCCGGACTTCTTCTTCAACTCGTCCTTTACCTCGTCCCACAGCGCCGAGTTCTTCAGCGACTTCTCCACAATCTCATCCAGCACCTGGCGATTCGTGTAGCCGTTCAGCTTCAGCCCCGCCGCCACGTTATCGTAAATCGACATGGTAGGAAATGGATTGGGCCGCTGAAAGACCATGCCCACGCGGCGGCGAATCTCGACCGGCTTGGCGTCTGAATAAATATCCAGCCCGCCGATTAAAACAGTACCGGTAACGCGCGCAATCGGATTGGTTTCATGCATGCGATTGAGGCAGCGCACAAATGTGCTCTTGCCGCAACCCGAGGGGCCAATCAGCGCCGTCGCATGGTTGGCCGGTATATTCAGATTGATATCCTGAAGCGTGTGATTGCTGCCGTACCACGCATTCAGATTGCTTACCTCGATGCCGACGCCCACTTAGCTTGCCCCTTTCATCACGCCGCGGCTGGTCACATACCGCACCAGCGAAACCGCCAGCACAATCAGAATAATCAGCACCAGCGCTCCGGCCCATGCCAGCCTGTGCCACTCATCGTAAGGAGAGATGGCGTATACATAAATTTGCAGTGGCAGCGCGGCAATCGGCTCGTTGAGATTCTCGCTCCAGAAGGCATTGCCGAAGGCGGTAAAGATCAGCGGAGCCGTCTCGCCAGCCACGCGCGCAAAGGCCAACATGCATCCGGTAATGATTCCCGGCGAGGCCGTCTTCACGGTAATCGAAAGCACCGAGCGCCAGTTCGGCACGCCCAGCGCCAGAGCCGCCTCGCGCACCGCATTCGGCACCATCAACAGCATCTCTTCCGTGGTGCGGCAGACCGTGGGGATCATCATGATGCCCAGCGCCACGCCGCCTGAAAAAGCGGAAAAATGCCCCTGCGGCACCACAATCAGCGAGTAAATCGCAATGCCCATCACGATCGAAGGCACGCCGTTCAGCACGTCCGCGGTAAAGCGCACCGCGTTGGCCAGTTTGGTGCCGCGCCCAAACTCCGCCAGAAAAATCCCGCCGGCAATGCCCACCGGAATGCCGATCAGGCTGCCTACTCCCAGCAGAATCGCAGACCCCACAATGGCGTTGGCCATGCCGCCGCCGCTCTCGCCCACCGGCTTGGGAGCCTGCGTAAAAAAATCCAGACTCAATGAACTTGCGCCACGGTAAACAAGATAGACAAAGACAGCCACCAGAGGCGCAACCACCAGCACCGTCGCCAGCACCGCCATCCCGGTGGCCGCGCCATCCGTCAGCGCCCGAACCCGGGCCCGCATCTTGTATTCGTTCTTCAGCGTCGTTCTCCCCAAAGCAGCTTTTAGCTGTCAGCTATTCGCTATTAGCTGCTAGATAGCCTATGGATAAGCCTTTGTAGTTATCCATCATTCCCTCAAGGCCTAAAGCCCTATGCTCGTCAGGCCCTGTGCCGCATTGCTTAAACCGTTCCGTGGTACAAATTAGATCTTTGAAACCCACTCAATTCTCTTCCAGCCACATTTTAGCTAAAAGCTAAGAGCTAAAAGCTGCACTTCAATGCGCCGACGAAGGCACTCCCCGCGTCACCGCCCATACCAATAACTGGGCCAGCGCATTCACAATGATCGTCACAATAAACAGCGCCAGTCCCAACTCCATCAGCGCGCTCAGATGCAGGTCGCTTGCCGCCTCGGCAAACTGGTTGGCAATCGCCGACGCCATCGTATTTCCATTCGAGAGCAATGATCGATTGATGTCCAGGCTATTGCCAATCACCATCGTCACGGCCATGGTTTCGCCCAGCGCGCGGCCCAGTCCCAGAATAATGGCGCCCACAATGCCGATGCGCGCATTGCGCAGCACGCCCATGCGAATCATCTCCCAGCGCGTCGCCCCCAGCGCCAGCACCGCCTCGCGCTGCGAGTGCGGAACCGCCGTCATCACCTCGCGCGTCAGCGACGAGATAATCGGAAGAATCATAATCGCCAGAATCACGCCCGCCGTAAGAAAGCCCAGGCCCGTCGGGTTGTCGTCTGAGAAAAAGCCCGTCCAGCCCAGCATCTTTATCAGGTAGGGATTCACATACTCGCGCATCAGCGGAACCAGAACAAAGACCGCCCAAAGACCGTAGATCACGCTGGGAATCGCCGCCAGCAACTCAGTGATAAAGGCCAAAGGCGCGCGCAGCCAGCGAGGGCACATCTCGGTCAAAAAGACCGCCACGCCAATCGCCAGCGGAACCGCCATCAGCAGCGCCAGAAACGACGAAACCAGTGTGCCGTACAAGAACGGCAGCGCGCTGAAGTGCCCGTTCACCGGATCCCAGTACATCGGCTTGTTCGAATAGGTATCGATGAAGGCTTTATAAAAAAAATCCAGACCGAATTGCCCCCAGGCCAGCTTCGAGCGCACCACCAGTTCGGCGGCAATCAGCACCACGATCCCAAAGATCGTCAGCGCGCACAGCACCATCAGCCAATGGAAGCCGCGGTCGGCCACCGCGGAGTTGCCGCGCGCCAACAGAAAAGATCGAATCGCCGAAACTTCTTTGGGAGCCGCATTCGCCGGAGGCCGTCCGTCAGACGAGCCCGCCTCGGGCGGAAGCTGAACTTGGGAGATGCGAATCTCAGGCACTTGAGCTATCACCTCTTCAAGGCTACCGGGCTTAGATGAATAGAAGGTTACAACAAATGCAAAATCAGGCGCATACAACTGAATTATCTCAAGCATTTTCACTGAGAGTCCAAGGTTACTCCGCGCGCAAGCCTACCCTCCCAACGAACCCAATCCCTCTTCCCACTTCCCTGTTTTCCTGATTCCTGATCCCTGATCCCTGTTTTCCGGCAGGGCAATTGCATTTGAAGTTTGGACGAAAGAGGAAAGGCAGGTGTTTTGGAGGTTCTGAAGCGAGGCCTGAGTTTGAGAAAGAGCGGCGGAAAGCAGTGGCGGAAATCGGCGAAAAAGGGGCGTTTTTGGCAAAAAGAGGGTCATATTTTGCCAAGAACGACCAAAAAAGGCAATAAAATGTTACTGTTTGGTAACTAGTTTGCGGACGTAACCTA
>CAZDYU010000166.1:0-6771 GCA_964509755.1 uncultured Occallatibacter sp.
CGCCGGAGTTGCCCGGATTGATCGCCGCGTCGGTCTGGATGAAGTGCTGAAACTGCCCGCTCGCGCCCGGCTCAATCGTCCGGTTCTTGGCGGAGATGATGCCCGCCGTAACCGTCTGTGCCAGCGCAAAGGGGCTGCCGATTGCCTCCACCCAGTCGCCCACCTGAGCGCTGTCGGAGTTGCCCAGCTTCACCGTCGGCAGCGGTGTGTTGGTATCGATCTTGATCACCGCCAGATCCGTGGACTTGTCAAAGCCAATCACCCGCGCCGGGCGGCCCAGATCCTGGCTCTCCGGATCGTCGGTCGAGAGCTTGACGTAAATCTTGTCGGCTTTCTCAATCACATGATTGTTGGTAATAATGTAGCCCTTGGGATCGACAATGAAGCCAGATCCCAGAGACTCGCGCACCTGCCCGTCGTCTCCGCCGCCTTCCATGCCCGGCGGCATCTGCCCGCCAAAGAAGCGGTTGAAGAAGTCCTGAAAGTTGCCCTGACCCTGGCCCTGCTGCTGCTGGTCCTGATCCTGATCGTCGTCGGGAGATTGCGGCACATGGCCGCGGAAGCTCTTGTTCCCTTTCAAGGTGCTCTGCTTGGGAAGCGTCTGGGTGTTGATATTCACCACCGCCGGACCAACCCGCTGGGCAATTCTCACAAAGTCGTTGGGCGGCACCGTCGAGTTCACCACCTTCAATGGCGTGGCGTCGGTGCTGTCGTTCTGTTTCTCTTGCCCTCTAACACCGTGTGCGGCAAACGAGCCGATAACAATAGCGGCCGAGAGCGTGGCTAGCATGATAAACACTGAAGCGAGACGGCGACTGCGCAGCCGTTCGAAAAGGGATTTCATGGATTCGTAAACCTCGTCGGATAATCAGCCTGGGGGCTGGGTTGATCGATACGCTAACTCCAAGTATAGCCGGTTGCGGGCAGACCCGTCTGGCTGGCGGCTCGTCTCCTGCCTCGGTCCCGCTACTGAGACCAACGCCGCGGACTTCTCCCGGCCGGTGCTACAAGAGAACCGTATCCATCTCTATAGACGCAGCCCGGCAGAAAGTGTCGCACAATTCAAGCTCATCTCGCATTCGCAACGAGTGCGGCAGCCGGGCGGCTATGATAAAGTCCAGATTTGCAAACAGTAGTTTTTACCTTTGCGGTCAGCTCGTCCCGCGCAATTCACCTACGAGCCGAGGACCATATTCATGATTCCGACCTTCGTTCAATCAAGGCCAAAACTCTGCAAAGCTCTTGGCTGGGTCGCGCTCCTCTCAATTGCATTCGGTTTGCGCCTTGGTCTGGCAATTCATTTCCCAAATCTCTTTCATCCCGATGAGATCTTTCAGACTTTGGAGCCCGCTCACAGGCTGGCCTATGGCTATGGAATCGTCACTTGGGAGTGGATGGATGGAGTTCGCTCCTGGGTCTTTCCAGCCTTTCTTGCCGGCATAATGCGGGCTACCGGTTGGATGGGACCAGGTTCCTCCGCTTACATCCTTGCAACAACAGTGATTCTTTCCCTGATCTCCCTTTCAACAATCTGGTTCGGTTATGCGTGGGCCAAGCGCGCAAGCGGTGTTCCAGCGGCAATCATTGCGGCCGGCGCCTGCTCCATATATTTCGGGCTGGTTTACTTCGCGCCCAAGACTCTCAACGAAGTCGTTGCCACGCACCTGCTGCTCCCCGGTTTATATCTCGGCGTTTACGCGCAATGGACGAGCGAAAGAAAACGGCTTTTTCTCGCCGGCGTCCTCTGCGGCCTGGCTGCCATGCTCCGGATTCAGTTGATTCCCGCCATCGCCTTTGCTGCTGTCTATTTCTGTTACCCTCATTGGCGCCGCAGAATCCCCGCAGTTTTCGCGGGACTCTCAATCCCGATTCTTATCTTCGGTCTGGTGGATAAGATTACATGGTCGTATCCTTGGCAATCATGCATTCGTTATTTTCAAGTTAACCTCATTGCAGGTCATGGCGTTGGTTCTGAACACATGCCTTGGTACTGGTATGGCAGGGTGCTTCTGATCTTGATTGGTCCTGCTGTTCTTTTTCTATGGCACGGCGCCAGAAGGAGTCCCTTTCTAGCTTTCGTGGCATTGGCCGTTGTCGCCACGCACAGCTTGATCGCTCACAAGGAGCCTCGTTACATCTTTACGGTGCTTCCATTGGCTCTTACCCTGGCATCCATCGGAGTCGTAGATGTGGCGTCAATCCTGAAGGCCCGTTCAATATGCGTCTTATCTCCAAAAACCACTGTTGCCCTGGGTCTGATCTTCTTTTCTCTATCGTCCATCTCCCTGGCCTTCATGTGTTCCAAATGGTATCGGACAAACGGCGGAATCGCCGCAATGGATCGCCTAAGTCAGGATTCCACTCTCTGCGGCGTGGGAATTTATCAGTTTCCCTGGTGGCATTCTGGAGGATTTTCCCATCTGCATCGCAATGTTCCTATGCTGCCAATTTCTGACGCTGCTGAACTTTTAAGGGACGCGCCTAGTTATAACGCGCTGATTGCTCCGCTCTCAAACTCCAGCATTCCCCCCGGCTTCAAGACGACCGAATGCTGGAATGGAGTTTGTCTGCTGCAACGCGACGGCCCATGCACCCAGCCTCCTCCTCGCGATGAGATTCAAGCAGTTCTGCAAGCAGAAGATGACAATCAAAAATGAAACCGGGAGGCCGCGTGATCAACGTCGCTGCCCGGTGATTGCCGGCCTGAGCCTGCTTGATATTGCCTTCGAATTGGCATCGCCATAGGCGATCTTTGCCGCGTCGAAAACCGCAGTCTACCCCACGGCCGCCCCGCTCATGAGAAACTAGAAGAGCAGCAGTTCTCCGGGGCTGACAGGTGTGCGCCCCAAAACCTCGATTCAACCCGGCTTTACTTGGCCCGCGCGGCTTCTATCTGCCCCGGCCTGCCTACAGGATTAAGAAAAAGAATGATCAGTGTCAGCAATGTCTCCATGCGCTACGGCTCCAAGATTCTCTTCGAGGATGTCAGCGTCGCCTTTATCCCCGGCCGCCGGTACGGCCTCACCGGCCCCAATGGCTCCGGCAAGTCTACTTTTATGAAGGTTCTCACCGGCGAGCTCGAAGCCCAGAAGGGCACCGTCGTTCGCCCCCGCAAGCTCGGCGTCCTCCGCCAGGATCAGTTCGCCTTCGACGCCTATCGCGTCATCGACACCGTCATCATGGGCAACAAGCCCCTCTGGGCGGCCCTTGAAGAGCGCGACCGCATCTACGAGAAGGAAGAACTCACCGACGCCGACGGTATGCGCCTCGGCGAGCTCGAAGGCACCATCGGCGACGAGGACGGCTACACCGCCGAGGCCGATGCCGCCATTCTGCTCGACGGCCTTGACATTCCCGAGTCCGTCCACGAGCGCAAGATGTCCGAGATTCAAGGCGGCCAGAAGATTCGCGTCCTGCTTGCGCAAGCTCTCTTCGGCAAGCCCCAGGCCCTGCTTCTTGACGAGCCCACCAACTACCTCGATCTCGAATCCATCCATTGGCTGCAAGACTTCCTGCAAAACTACGACGGCACCCTCATCGCCATCAGCCACGATCGCCACTTCCTCAACTCCGTCACCACCCACACCGCCGACATCGACTATCAGACCATCATCACCTACACCGGCGGCTACGACGATATGGTGATGGCCAAGACGCAGATTCGCTCCACCCTTGAGTCGCAGAACGCCCAGCGCGACAAGAAGATCGCTCAGCTCAACGACTTCATCGCCCGCTTCGCCGCCGGCACGCGCTCCAGCCAGGTCACCAGCCGCCGCAAAGAGGTCGAGCGCCTCCAGACCAACGACCTCGCCCGCTCCAACATCGCCCGCCCCTTCATCAAATTCGACCAGCTCCGCCCCAGCGGCAAGCACGCCCTCGAATTCAAGCACATCACCAAGTCTTACGGCGACCACAAGGTCATCGACAGCTTCTCCGCCAACCTCCTCCGCGGCGAGCGCATCTGCCTCATGGGCCGCAACGGAGCCGGCAAGACCACGCTGCTCAAGAGCCTGCTCAATAACTACCCCGGCCTCGCCGACAAGGAATTCGAGTTGGATAACGGCGCCGTCTTCTGGGGCCACGAAGCCCAAATCGGCTACTTCCCGCAAGACGTAGGCGCAACCATCGAGCATGGCCTCACCGTAGCCGAGTGGCTCCATCGCTGGAACCCCGCCGCCCACGTGGAAGACATCCGCGGCATCCTCGGCCAGATGCTTTTCAGCGGCGAAGAAGGCGACAAGCAAACCAAAGCTCTCAGCGGCGGCGAACAGGCCCGCCTCGCCTTCTGCAAGCTGATCCTCACCAAGCCCAACATATTAATCTTCGACGAGCCCACCAACCACTTGGACCTGGAAGCCATCAACGCCCTGAACATAGCCCTCCAGCGCTACGAAGGCACAGTCCTGTTGGTCACTCACGACCACGACCTGATCGACGAAGTAGCCACAAGGTTATGGGTCTTCAGAGAAGACGGCATAGAAGACTTCCAAGGCCCCTACGCCGAGTGGAAAGGCAAGCACAATTGATTGCTGGTGAGTTTTATGCGTTTTATGAGGATTCTTCTCTCGTCTGCGAGAATTCAAACTGATGTTTGATTAACTTTGCCTCCCAACCGGGGCAAGAATCCTCGATGCAGGATAGTAAGAATCGCTCCCTTGGACGGCAAACAATCCCACTCTGCTCAACTTTATCAGCAGCTCGCCGAATCCAGCGTTCAGTTTCGCCCGGCCTATTATGAGCGCCAACGTAGAAAGAGAGAACCTCCCGCCACCAATCATCCCCGCGCAGGAAGTCCAATAAGACGACATTGTTCCTCTCTCCCGAGGGATCACCGAGTTCCTTTGCTGCTAAGTACTCTTGAAACGAAAGGTGGCCAAACATTAAATCTTTTCCGCTTCGTTGAATCAACCCGTCCTCTATCATCTCCCCGACAAGATCATCAAAGACGCTGAGACGGTTCGGAATTACGTCTGCAACTGCGCTGCGAAGATGACCTTCACTCCCACGACGCAGTTTGTTGAACTGGAGGATTCCAGCAAAGCGAGTGAGCACGGATATCTTCTCATGACGTCCATATTCAGAATCTCTGTTGACGCTCTTAACGTAGTCCCACCCCCCGCATAGCAGTTCAATGAATGTCGAATATAGCGTATTCTTGCTTGTGGGAAGCGACTTCCATTTTCTAAATACTGCAAGCACAAGCGTTGCGAGCAACGGTACCCGCATTAGTCTTCCGAAAGTTCTTGAAGCCTCGAGTTGGATAAAAAACGATTCTAAGTCCTCTGGGACGTCCAACCATTTCCTTGCAAGTAAAGCTATTTCATACTCTTCCAAGCCCGCCAATTCAACGCGAGTTAGCCATTGAAGGGATGATCCACCCAAATAATCCCGGCTTGTAACTATAATACGGGCGTTTGGAATTTCGTCGATCATTTTCTTAGCCACAGACAATATCGACAATCTCTGATCCTTATCAGCAATTTCATCCAAGCCATCCAAGTAAAATGTCCAATGCAAATGGGCGTAGTCTGTAGCTCCTATCAAGTTTTTACTTTCAGGTAGCTCTAAGAATATCCGGTCGTGAATCTTTTCAGTGGCTAAACTATGTAATGAAACGTATACAGGTACACGATTCGCAGCCTTCTCTCCGAGCGCTAAAGCATCTCGCATGGCGTGTATCCGGCAAAAAGAAGTCTTTCCATAGCCCGCGGGGGCAGTAATTAATAAATGCAAAGTCTCGATCGCCAATAAGTTACTCTTGTCAAGTCGCATCTCCTTTTCCTTGACTACCGGCGCAAAAAGCGCAGGAACAAATCTGGAAAGATCATCTATCTCAGTCGTGATTTGAAACAGAGGGCTGTCATAGTTAATGTAAACATCGTGAATATTGCAATCAAATAGGGGCGCTAATTTGCTAATCTTCGCTTGAACCTCCACCGCAAAGTCGTGAACTATGCGAATCTCGGCCGACCATTTTTTGTGAAAGTCGCTGCCGAGGGGTAGCTCCGCCTCACCCCTCTTTTGGAGAGCTGCGAATTCGGAGTCGGGGGTGCGTCGATAAATCTCGAAGTTTTCTGTCCATTGTGGCACCAGACTTTGCGCGAATCCTTCCAACCGTTCGAAGCCATTGATGGCTGCCCCAAAACCTTCGCTGGTGTTTAAGATTTCCGTCTTCGCCATCGCAACAAGTGCCCTGATGTCCGCCGTCATCGTTCGGACTGTTGTAAGAGTTACAGGGCGTTGGAATGATCTTGAAGTGAAGGTTGTCGGCGTGAGTGCAAACGCATGCTCGTGAACCGTTTTCATGAAGCCTTGATCCACATAGCGATTTTGAAGCGATTCTAATTCCCCAGAAAGTAACTGTTGATTCTTTAGGAGAAAGTAAATTGGGTCCTTGCCGATAACGTTCCTTATCACAGAAGAGATGTAGATACTGAGTGCAGAAGAGTTGAACAGGAGGAAGTCCGGCCAATACTCCGACAATCTGTCAATCAAGGACTGACCGCATAGGAACTTCACGAGTCCGGCGCGTTGTTTTAATGCCCCTGATATGGAGTGCATTGTCGTAGGTGGACAGTCATAAGGGCTAATGATGAAAACCCTAGCTACGTATTCTTCTTGGCCCTCTCTGTTGACATATGGAGTATCAAAACTCTGTAAAGCCTGAGCAAGAACTTCTCTAGCGCCGCTATCCTTAACTGATCCGTCGATCTTAGTGGACTTGCCCCCAAAATTGAGACAACCAGTTAAGACTCGATTTTCAGCGAATGG
>CAZDYU010000167.1:0-6735 GCA_964509755.1 uncultured Occallatibacter sp.
TGTTTAACAGAGTCGAAAAGACCGTTTACACAAAATGTTTTACACCCTCGATAGCGGCTACGCGGGATGATATGCTCCACATCAAACTCCGAGTTGTCGAAGAGGTTTGAAAACGAGATATGCCTGCCCGTATAGGGACAGATGCCGCCGCACTCTTCATGCAAACGAGCTTTCTCGATGTCCTTTCTGGAAGGATTCGATAGACCGCATTCGCGCAAAATTCTGGCGACAACATCCTCGCGCTCTTTTTGGCGATTCCGACTTTTCTTTGCCGCATCGATTCTTTCTTGACGGGGCTTCTTGAGTTCGCGCGCAAGCTCAATCCGTATTTCATAGGGCTTTCCATATTCGCGCACAATTGCATTAATGACTTTACGCAATTCCGTAAGTGCGCGCTCAACCGCTGGGTTGCGTAGCGACTCAAGCTGTTTACGCACCTCTGGCAGCATATCGAAAACGACTCCGCCCGAGAAGCGAGCACCATACACTTCCGTCTCTGCCACCTTGAAAGACTTGCCACACTGCATTAGAGGGAGAAGTTTGGAAATTGCAGTGAGTGAGACGGCACAATAGCCAGGTTCCGGAATTTGTTCTGACAACAAAGTAGCCGCAAAATCATCCAGTGACCAGTGTTCCTGTGCCTCGCGGATCAATACCTCATCGGACTCACTGTTTCTCCAATTCTCGACAATCTGATGCTGTTTCCCTGCGCTCAATGTGTCCCAGCGGTCACCAAACACCTTTCGCATGGCCGCCTGCGTTCGATTTCCTCGTAGACGTTTCTCGTCTCCCTTTTCAAGATTGAACTGGACCTCGGCAGGGAATGAGAAGTATTTTTTAATAGCTTTGAACGTCTGGTCCCCCTCCCGGTCCAAAAGCTGGTACAGCCTTTGACGCTGCTCTTCTGTGAGTGAATCGGAAATCAAGCTCCCAGGATTGACTAACCTCAGATCGTTCACCTTTTGCAGGATGCGGAATCTCTGGGCTTCCATTGCTGCCCACGGCGCACGCTGCTTTCCTGGTTCCAACTCGCATTTGCCTACTAAATGTGTCTGCGCGGCAATCGGCCTTTGGAAGAACAGAAGATGAGCAATCTTGTCGTGAAGTTCCGGCGTCAATAGATTGGGGCAATGAATCGCCTGTGCTTCCCATATCTTCTCGAACTCATCTTTGAACATCTTTCGTGCGGTCCAGCGGCGGCGCACCTTTTGAGCGTGAGGGTCCAGCCCGGCGAAAAACTCGCCAAGGGTTCGTGCGCCGGCATTCTGGATTTCTTGTTCCAAGCTATGAATCTCGGTCTTGACTTGCCCTAATTCCTTCTTTTGGTCTGGATTCTGCTTGTTTTCCCGGCGATTCGAGAGGAATCCCCGCCTCTGAATCAGATGAAACAGTATCCGCCCGATCTCGTGCGCTTCCAGCGGCTCATCAAGTGCCCTCTTGCGAAGGTAATACAGAGGTAGCTGGGCGAAACGATTGTCTGGAAATGCGGATTGCCACTTTCGAGCGAGTGCTTGATCGAGTTCGTTGAGAATCGAATGTCTCTGCTCTTCTTGCGACCCGACCACGGTCTCCGGCACTGGCAACAAGGAATGTCTTTGGAGAAGGCGAAATAAATCCCGTTGCCGAGCTGCGCGCCGGCGAAGTTGGCGCCGGTGCAGGCGCGCGGTTCGCCTTTCGACCGCTTTTGACTGGTCTTTCCCTTGTTCGATATCCATCGATGTGCCGTCAACGCCAGGTTCAAAGATGCGAACGCCGGCACGAATCAATGAGGTGGGGTCATCGACGGCATCCAAAGCGATCAGAGCCCACCCGAGCGATGCTGATCCGAGATCGAGGCCGAGAACGTACTTCTGAGGTGATTCCATGGCAGAGGACATCAAAATACCGCCTTGACGTAATGGCCCTACGGAGAATACAAGTATCTTAGTGTACTTGAGCGGCGATTGCCCGACTATTCTTAGTAAGCTTTCGTCGTAAGGCTCCGCTCAATGAGCGACCTTTGAACGCCCCGGAGACGGGGCGTTCTTGTTTTCATTACCCCCTTCCACACCGGTACCCACCCGGACCTGCTCAACTCCCGCTTCGGCCACGTCTCCATCTCCCGCCTTAGCCACGAGGCCACAGTCTTCACTGACGACATGACTAAGTTCAGCCTGCAACTCAGCCGCGGAAGTTCCCAAGACCTCAGTGCTGGAAGTCTTGCAAACGCCGTCTATTGCTCAGGGAATCGGAGTCAAGTGAATTCACCAGACACCGTCTGGAGAATTCTTTCTACTGCGTCGAAAGAGTTTATGAAAACGGCTTAAATCGTTGAAAATAAAGAGACATAGTTTATGCACAATCACGAAATAATTCCGCCGGCCTTGCGTATTATCCATTTCATATTCAAAAAGATACGTTTCTCGCAGCTTTTCGCATACAATATGGGAATGACTAGCCTCGATCAATATCTCGATGCTCAACTCATTCGCGGGTGCGCCCACTTCACCCGCGAAGAGGCGTTGGCCGAGTTGCGTCTGTCCCCGCTCGCATTGAAAGCAGCGATTGGCCGGTTAACCAAGAAGCAGCGGGTGGCCAATCTCCGCCACGGCTTTTACCTGATCCTCCGTCCCGAAGATCGGGTTGCAGGCGCGCCAGACCCCGCCCGTTGGATCGATCCGCTCATGAAGTTTCAGGGCATCGACTACCGCGTCTCGCTGCTCCGCGCGGCGGCCTTTCATGGCTCCTCTCATCAGGCGGCTATGACTTTCCAAGTGATCGTTCCGAAGCAGCTTCGCGACTTCGAGATCGGCCGTCATCGGCTCCAGTTTGTCTACCAGGCCCCCGCAGCCTTTGCTCAAGTCAACCTGCCTGATTGGCTTGGGAGCATGAAGAGCGAAACTGGCTTCGCCAAGGTCGCAGGTGTCGAACTGACTCTGCTCGATTGCGCTCGATACTTTCACAAGTCGGCTGGCATCAATGGGCTTGCCCAGATCGTTAAAGACATCGGACAGCAGGCCGACTCCCGCAAGCTCGCCAGGGCGGCCGAGGTCTACGACAACGCCTCCGTTCGCCGGCTCGGATACTTGCTCGATCAGGCCGGATACGAGTCACAAACCAGCGCGCTTGAACCCTTCGTCAAGTCGGCCAAGACTTCGTCACTCCTTGACCCATCCGTTAAGCCGCTGATCGCTTCACTCGCCGAAGAAGCCCCGCGCATAGCCAAGTGGAAGCTTGTCATCAATGAACCCGTGGAGGCCGACATTTGATTCCCGCGTCCTACATTCAGGAGTGGAGCGCCAAAGCTCCCTGGCCAACCTCGCAGCAGGTCGAGCAGGATTTAATTATCACCCGCGCGCTGTGCGATCTCTTCAATGCGCCCGCATTGGAGGGCAAAATTGCATTTCGCGGCGGCACTGCCATCCACAAGCTGCTCTTCAAGCAGCCTCTTCGCTACTCCGAAGACATAGACCTCGTGCAAACGCAAGCTGAGCAGATCGGCGCCACTGCCGACGCCGTCCGCAAAGCTCTCTCCTGGCTTGGTGATTGCAAGCGTGAGCAGGCTGCCCACTCGATACATTTTGTTTTTCGATTTGCGCCGGAGGCCCAACCGGATACGACACTAAAGGTCAAAGTTGAGATCAACACCCGCGAGCACGGCAGCGTACTCGGCATCCAGCCATACCCATTCACAGTCGAGAACGGATGGTATCGGGCCACCGCCAACATCCTGTCCTTCGCGCCTGAAGAACTCTTCGGAACCAAGCTGCGCGCACTCTTGCAGCGCCGCAAGAATCGCGATTTGTTTGACCTGCACATGGGCCTGCGGCAGCTATCCATGAGCCCTGATATGCTCCTCGCCTGCTTCGACCACTATCTCGCTCTTGAAGGGAAACCCATCACTCGCGCTATCGCAGAACAACGCATGTTGGAGAAACTAACCCGAAACCTCACGGAAGACATCGCCCCGCTGCTTGCCTCGGGATCTCGCTTCAACGAAGAAGACGCTATCGATGCCTTTGAAGCGATCTGGTCCACTCTCATTGCAAAGCTCCAGGGAGAGGCGTGGAAACTTACGCAAGAGGCCATTAGCGAATTGCGTAAAAAGTATCCCGCACTGCTGCGTCCCTGAGAACAATTCATGTCTCCTGTTTGGGTTTGCTTTTCCCTCCAACTATATTCTCCATATTTCCCACTCAGCAAATAACAGACACAAGCTCTCTTTGGGGCCAGGGAAGGATGCGCGCCCTTCCCCCGCTGAGACCACCGGTAAAGCTGGCGTTCTCCGCTTCCCAACCATGCGGGGCCGTTCCTTCCCCGCAACGCCTCTCCCCTTAACTTCGTGCAGAGCAGCCTTCGGCTGGTTCAATCTTCCGACATTCGTTTCCCTGCGAACTTTAGGCTCCGTTCGGCTCCTTCTGTCAACCCCGCTTGTGCAGCTCCGCGCGGCATAGAACGCCGTGCTCGCTTCCGCGCCCCTTCGGGCTTCGGGGGTTGACAGCGCCTCTCTGCGCCCGTTTCGCAGCAATGAAACGAATGTCTTTTTTTAGCCCTACCAGGGCTGAAAAACGGCAAATCCCACTCCGAAGGAGCCGAAGATCATGACCTACGCAGCTACCAGCACCAACACCACCACCGCCACCGCCCCGCACAGAAAAAATGCGGCGCTTCGCAACATCAGCGATTCCCCTTACCAGCAGCGCACCAGCCAGAGAGACAACCCAACACAGTTAGTTATCAAGCAGGCCGTGGACTTTCTCATCCAGCAGCTTGAGGCGGGCAAAAGCGAGACTTTGACCGCGTATCTCGGAGCAATGGCGCGGTTTCACAATTACAGCTTTGGCAACATCCTTGCCATTGCGCGGCAGCGCCCGACAGCGACGAGAGTAGCGGGCATCCGCGCATGGAACGAGCTTGGACGATTCGTGAAGAGGGGCGAGAAGGGTATCCAGATTCTTGCTCCGATGATCGGATACCGGCGCAGGAGAGACGCGGCGGAGCAGGAGCCAGACAACAACACAGACGCGAAGCCCGCGCCCATGCTGATTGGCTTCCGCGCCGTCTACGTTTTCGACATCGGCCAGACCGAAGGCGCGGACCTGCCGGAGTTTGACCGCACTATTACAGGCGAAATCGGCGGGCAGCGCGACCGGCTGATTGTTTTTCTTGCCGCGCAGAATATCAAGCTGGAGTTCAACGAGAAGATTGCCCCCGCGTTGGGAGTCAGCTACGGCGGCAAGATCGCCATTCTTCCCGGCCAGTCGAAGGCCGAGGAGTTCACCACATTGGTACACGAGACGGCGCATGAACTTTTGCACCGCGCCGAGCGCCGCACCTTCACCACGCAAACCATCCGCGAGACGGAAGCCGAGGCCGTGGCTTTCATCGTGGGCCAGGCCGTTGGCTTGCAGATGGGAAACGCTTCGAGCGATTACATCCAGATGTATTCAGGCAACGCGGCATTGTTGGCCGAGAGCCTTGAAGTTATCCAGCGCACATCTGCTGTGATTCTTGCCGCCGTTGAAACCGAGGACGCGACGCCGGAGGCCGCGACGCCGCAAGAAGCCGAGGCCGTAGCGGAGGTGGCGTAATGCGGACCATTCTTCAAATCCTCGATAAGGCGGGAGGCTATCGCAGCGACCTTTATCTGCGGATTGAGAACCCGCCTTATATGGTCCTTGTGATCGAAGCCACGCCGGAACCCGGCCCGCTTGGTGTTCCGGCTATCTCAATCGCGCATTACGGCGAACAGAACGGCGACCTGATGCGCGAGCCGGAGATGTGTTTCGAGTTATCGAATCCGCTTGGCATGGGCTGGATTCTTTCGCCGTTCTACTTCCGCAATGACTACTTGGGAGTAGAACAGTTTTCCCGCAGCCGTAAAGGCGATAACTATGTTTTCGTTCCCGGCCTTTTGCGCGAGCATGAGAGCTTTGCCCGCGTGTGGGATAAGAACCTTCGCGCACAGGGATTTATTGAAGCCTTTCTGCGCAGCCGGAGCCAGTAACTCGCAACCCATCGGGCGGGCGCTGGCCGTGCCCGCTCAGGCACTAACTCTCGATAACCACAAAAGGAGAATCCCCATGACGACCGCAGTTCAAACGCAATCCGAGTTTCGCAACCTGCCGCTCGATAGTTTTATCGAGTCTGCCCTCAACCCACGCCGCATCTTCGATGAGGCAGCGCTCAACGAGCTTGCCGAATCCATCCGTACTCAGGGTGTGCTTTCGCCCGTGCTAGTGCGGCCTGTCGGCCCGCACAGCTTTGAGATCGTGGCCGGAAGGCGGCGCTACCGTGCGGCGCAACTGGCCGGAGTCGAATACGTGCCAGCGGACATCCGGGAACTGACGGATGCCCAGTGCCTCGAAATCTCCATTGTGGAGAACCTCCAGCGCCGCGACGTGCATCCTTTGGAAGAGGCGGAAGGCTTTGTCGCGCTCTTGCGCCTTGAGGAGCCGAAGTATTCCATCGAGCAGATCGCGGCCAAGTGCGGCAAGAATCCGGGATATGTGGCAACGAGGATTCGCTTGACCGAGCTTGCCCCGGCCGTGGTCGAAGCCTTTGCCAAGGACGAAATTGGCGTGGGCCATGCTCTTTTGCTGGCGAAAATTCAGCGAGACCAGCAGGAGGAAGCATTGGCCGCTTGCTGGCAGGAGAGCTACGGCAACGGCAACAAAACCAAGCGCATTCTGCTGCCCGTCCGCAATCTCCGGGAATGGATCGAGCACAACATTCTCTTGGAGCTTGCACTCGCGC
>CAZDYU010000168.1:0-6708 GCA_964509755.1 uncultured Occallatibacter sp.
ACACGCGCGCCCATGCGGGCGAAGTGCCGACGCAAAGACTCCTCGGTCTTCATAACACTCCTTCGATTGTCAATTCGGTTTACTGCTAGGCGGGGCCGAGGAGGCGAGAAAGAGAGCCATCCTGTGCCGCGCCGTTTCCATGGCGATGTGGTCGTTGCAAATGCAATCGAAACTCAAGCATGATGTCTCCTTTCCTTGAATAAAGTAGCATTATTTCGGTTGCGGGTCAATTGTTTCTCTTTAATCTACCGCTCACGCCGCTGCCGCGTTCCGTGCCAGCGGCAATTCCAGTTCGATGCGGTCGTAAATGACTTTGGCGGCTATGCGTCCGCGCGCGCCGCGTTCCAGCCGCACAAGGCCGTAGTTGCTCATGGTTTTGAGGGTGCGGGAGAGATTGGACTTCTTCCGCCCGGTGAGTTGCGCCAGTTCTTCCAGTGAGCCGGGCGCGTCTTCGACAAGCACGCGGAGCAGGTCGCGGTTGCCGGCAGAGAGTATTTTGGCGAAGGACTCGGTCGAAGGAAACCAGACGCGCGGTTCCTGAGGCGTGAGTTTGCGCTGTCCGCGCGCGACGGCCATGGTCAGCGCCTTCATCTCGTCGTAGCTGGCGATTCCGACTTTTAAAGTACTCATGGGCGCACTCCTCTTTCTTTCAAGACCGCGTCAACTTCCGTCCAGAAATCGGCAAGCAGCGTAGCAGCTTCACTGTAGTCATAAGCCTTGACCGTCTTTATGCGATGGCGATGATCCTGCGGGTCGCCGTGCTTTTGCTTCCCCACCGGGTGAGCATTGTCGAATCCCACAAGCCGTTCGCCGTTCCGTCCGTGAAACGTAAGCGAATAATCCAACCCGTGCGGCTTCTCCGGCGTGGGAGGAACCTGCGTAACCATAAACCGAACCCAGTACCCGCCCTCCGGGTCCACAACGAACGTGAGACCGTCCAGATCAAGCAGTGTGTCGAGGGCAGGATCGCGATTCTGCATGATACCGAAAGATTATCATGTAATGATAACTGTTGCAATCCAGAGAATTGTCCGTGGGGGGCTCTACACCGAACCGATTTTAATCAGCAAAGCGCCCACCTCGCGCCACGTCCTGCAGCCTGACCGTAACCCGCCGTCCCTTTGCGCGATTATTGGCCTTGCCTGCGCAAAATGGGATAAGCAGATGGCCCACCGCGGCGCCCGCCTTAAACAAAATCTGTACCTCAAAACCTGTCTCGACTACAAAAACCTGCTTCAGCCGCATCCCCTTTAGCCCCCAAGGGAATTACTAGCTATTTCCGTCGTTAAACTCGCCTTTTTCCGCAGCCTGAAATGCCTGATCGTTAATTTCCGGAACTTTTCGGCGTGTCTAATGTTTCGGCCCATAAATACTGTGATTTGGGTGCTCCATCCATTCCGCGTACTTGGCGGAATCTGGATCCCCAACGACAGGTCTTCGCCGTTGGGGTGACAATGGGTGGGTTAACTCCACTCTATTCTCAAGCCGGATCAATAATGTCGTGCCCTGATACCAAGCACGTTTATGAAATGCGCTTTATGCGTTCAGCTGCTCCTGAAGCTTGTTGAGCGTGCGGTGCAGATCCTTGTCGGTGCGGCGCAGTTCGTCGATCTTGCCTATGGAGTGCATCACGGTGGTGTGATGCTTGTTGCCGAATTGGCGGCCGATCTCAGGCAAGCTTGCCTCGGTCATCTGCTTGGCAAGATACATGGCAATCTGGCGCGGCACTACGACATTGCGCGAGTTGTTCTTCTGCTTGAGGTCGCTGACCCTCATGCCGAAGTTCTCGCTGACGGCGCGCTGAATGGCCTCGATGGTGATCTTGCGCACCTGCATGTCAATGAACTGCTTGAGGCACTGCTGCGTGGAGGCGAGCGTAATCTCCAGCCGGTTGAGCTGGCACCAGGCGATCAGGCGCACCAGCGCGCCTTCAAGCTCGCGGACGTTGGTGCGCACATTCGAGGCCACAAACAGCGCCACGTCCGTGGGCAGCGCAACCTGCTCTGACTCGGCCTTTTTTTGCAGGATGGCGACCTTGGTTTCTAGATCGGGCGGCTGAATGTCGGCGATGAGGCCCCACTCGAAGCGCGAGCGCAGACGGTCTTCGATCTCGGCAAGTTCCTTGGGCGGACGGTCGCTGGCGATAACGATCTGCTTCATGCTCTCATGCAGCGCGTTGAAGGTGTGGAAGAACTCCTCCTGCGTGCGCTCCTTCTGGGCGATGAATTGAATGTCGTCGATCAGCAAAACATCAACGGTCCGGAAGCGGTCGCGGAAGCTCGTCATGCGATCGTTGCGCAGCGAGGTAATCATCTCATTGGTGAATTTTTCAGCCGAGCAATAGCAGATGCTGGCCGAGGGCTGGCGGCGCTTTACCTCGTGGCCGATAGCGTGCATCAGATGCGTCTTGCCCATGCCGACGCCGCCATAGAGAAAGAGCGGATTATAGGCGCGGGAGGGCCGCTCCGCGACGGCCAGCGATGCGGCGCGCGCAAACTGGTTGCCGTTGCCGATCACGAATGCGTCGAAGGTGTATCGCTGGTTGAGCTGCGCGGCGGTGGACCAATCGAAGCGGGCCTGCTCAGGCGCGCGCGAGGGTGCCGGGGGCGCGGTGGGCGCATGAGCGGGCACCGGCGGAAAGCCGCCGTCCTTGCGCGGCTTGGGGATCGAGGGATCTTCCTCCGTGGTGACAAAACAGACGTCGTCCAGCTCCATCTCCTGCTGCTCGATCGCCTCCTGAATCAGGTCGCTGTACCGGTCCCCGAGGTGCTGAAACTCCATCGAGGGCACGCGCACGTAGAGTGTGCGGCCGGCTACATGGCTATAGCGTGTGGGCTTGAACCAGGTCTCGAAGGACTGTCGAATAACCTTTTTCTCCAGTGCCGAGAGGATCTGAATCCAGGGATTGAGTGCCGTCGCCGGCGAAAACGCAAATGCCATTGTGCTGATCCTTGCCTGCGCCATCTGTGACCGCCGGTAAGGTTTATCCCCAGCTTTTTGGCAAAAAGGACTCTGCGGCGCAAAGCACTTGACTTTGCGCCCGATTGCTACTTACCGACTGCCTGATTGCCGCTGTTCGGCCCCTGACAAATGACCTCGGGGCCTGGGATAAAACCGGTTCCGTGAGACGCTAGGAAACTTACTAGAACGGTCCCAAGATTAGCACATTTGGAGGGCGATGTAATCACTCATTTACATAACTTTTTTTTGCGGAAAAGAGTTGCACTAAGGATGGTGAAACTCGCTCCGGTAAGGTTACTAGAGTGTGTTCCCAGACGCTGTATAAAGCGCATTCATCTTACACGGAATGGGTCCATTTTACGCTCGACAACGCAAGTTGCTGGACGAAAAACCGACGGCTCGCTGAGGCGATTTTCCGCCACGCCCCACTTCAGACTGGATTCCTGGGCCAACCTGCGATACACTTAGTACTTGCCGTCAAGGCACAGATTTTTCAAGAAAATAGGAGGGCATTTTCATGCCCAAGCGTACCTTTCAACCCAATCGCCGTAAACGCGTGAAGACTCACGGTTTCCGCGCGCGCATGAAGACCAAGGCTGGCGCAGCCGTGTTGAGCCGTCGCCGCGCCATTGGCCGCAAGCGCGTTGCTGTCAGCGCTGGCTTCCGCGACTAATCTTTGTTTGGCGTTCTGCCCCCGCCCTTTATCCCAGCCCACAGTTGGCGCCGGAATGGGTTGCATCTCCAATGCCCTTCCGGCCAACCCCTTCACGGCGCTGCCATGACTACCCCTCTACAGCCTGACCGGCGCTCGTCCCTCACTGGAGCGCGACTGCGCAGACATGCGGATTATCAGCGCGCTTATGCGGCCAGCCGCAAGCGTCAATCCGCGTCGATGAGCTGGTTTCTCGCTCCGCAGCCCGCCGCGGGTACAGTCTTTGAACCCGCCAAGGGCCCGCGCGTGGGCCTCACTGCCGGCAAGGTGCTGGGCAAGGCGCATGAGCGCAACCGCATCAAGCGCCGCATGAAAGAGGCCCTGCGCCGCCACGTGGAGTTGCTGCCGGCAGGCTGCGATCTGATCCTCCATCCCCGCCGCACCGTACTGACAATCGAATTCAAGAAACTTGAGGCGGAGGTTGTGCGTATCCTTCAGCAGGCCAATATGGAGGCGGCGAGGATGGCAAAGATACCGCAGGCGTTGTGATGACTGGCTCTCGAATCGAAGAAACGCAACACGGCGCAAGCCCACTGGAGCCAACGCTGGCCCCACCGCAGTTGGTGACGCGCGTTCTTCTTGGCCTGCTCGATTTTTATCGCCGCTGGATCTCTCCGGCGATTCATGCGGTCAAGCCAGGAGGCTGCCGCTATCTGCCCACCTGCTCGGAGTATGCATCGCTCGCTATCGCCACCCACGGGCCGCTTCAAGGCATTGGACTGGCCATCTGGAGGCTGCTGCGCTGCAATCCGTTCATGCGCGGCGGGCTTGATCCGGTGCCACCCGCACACGATTCACGCCATTGCCAACCCAAGCAATTACCATAGAAAGTGAGGCGCCCTGACGGCGCGCCCTTGACGAACAGGAAGTATACCTTGGCAGAAATTCGCAATCCCAATCTTCAGCCGCAGGGCGGCGGTGACGGCGGCAGCGGCGGCGATATGCGCGGCCTGATGTCGATCACCCTCCTGGGTCTCGTTCTTCTCTTTGGCTACCAATATTTTTTCAAGCCCAAACAGCCGGCAACGCCAGCGCCAGCCGTACAAGGCCAGCCGCCGCAGAATGGCGACTCCGGCCAAATGCAGCCAGCGGCCGGCCAGCCGCGGACGCCCGCCGGAACGGTGCAGGCCGCCAGCAATACCCCGGCCGTTGCTGCCTCTGAAGTGACCCAGACCACGGTCGAGAACGATTTCTACAAGATCGTCTTCACCAACCAGGGCGCTCAGGTGCGGCATTGGATTCTGAAGAAGTACAACGACACCGAAGGCAAGCCGCTCGATATGGTGCAGCCGCAGGCCTCGGCGCGCTTTGGGCTGCCGCTCTCGCTTTACACTTATGAGCCGGCGCTGACATCGGAGTTGAATCAGGCGCTCTATCAGGTGGCCATCTCCGGCGAAGCCACGTCGATGGGCGTTTTGAAGGCTCCTGGGTCGGTGACCTTCCACTACGCGCAGAATGGCATCGACGCGGTCAAGACGCTTCACTTTGATTCCAGTTATGTGATCACGGTAGAAAACCAGGTTACGCGCAATGGCTCGCCGGTGCGCGCGCTGCTTCAGTGGCCGGCTGGCCTGGGCGATATGGATGAGTTCAATCCGGCCAAGCCGCGCGGGGGCATGATTCCCGCATCTACCAGTTCACAGTTTGCCTGGTCGGTGAATGGCAAGGACGACTCGATTGCCGCCAAGAAGATCAGCGGCAACGCGACCTTTGAACTGCCCTACCAATATGCGGCGATCTCCGACCTTTACTTTACCGCGGCCTTTCTGCCCGACGAGCCGGAACGCACGAACGTAGTCACGCTGCACAATTCAATCAATCTGCTCAGCGATCCCAGCGATCCCAATAGTCAACAGAAGCCCGCCGATGTGATCGGTCTGGCTGTAGGCGACAGCAGCGGCCAGACGCGCCTGCGCCTTTACGCCGGACCTAAAGAAACCAATCTGCTCAAGTCGATTCACGCCACCGGCGCGGATGGCAGAGCTAACGGTCCCACGCTTCAGCCACTCATTCAATACGGCTTCTGGACCTTCATCGCCAAGCCGCTCTATCTGACGCTGCGTTTTCTGCATGACCATCTGGGCGGCGGCGCGGACGATTGGGGCTGGTCCATCATCATTTTCACCACCACCTTTACCGTGATCATGCTGCCCTTCCGCTTCATGGCGCTGAAGTCTTCACTGAAGATGATGCGCATCCAGCCCAAGGTGGACGCCATCAAGGCGCGCTTCAAGAATCTCAAGGCCACCGATCCCAAGCGCGCGGATATGAACACCGAGATGATGGAGTTGTATAAAGTCGAGGGCGTCAACATGTACGGCAGTTGCCTGCCCATGCTGCCGCAGATTCCACTCTTCTTCGCTTACTTCCGCGTCTTGCAGAATGCCGTCGAACTGCGCCAGGCGCATTGGTTCTGGCTCAGCGATCTCTCTTCGCCGGACCCCAAATACATACTGCCGATTCTCATCATTCTCACCATGTTTTTGGTGCAGATCAAGACGCCCACGCCGGGAATGGAACCCAGCCAGCGCTTGATGATGGCCTTTATGATGCCGGTAATGATGGGCTTCTTCCTCTTGCATTACGCCTCCGGCCTGGCCCTCTACTGGGGCACCAGCAACATCATCAGCCTGGCTCTGCAACTGGGAATCAACCAATCGCATATCGGCAAAGAGATGCATGCCATTGCCGCCAAACGCGCCGCCAAAAAATCAGGCGGCAGCGGTCCCGCCGGATCGATCCAGAAGCGAAAGTAGAAACCAATACTGCATATGAAAAGCCCCGCTCAAGGTTGAGCGGGGCTTTTTGCGGTTAAGGCAAAACCCGGAAGAACCTACCCCGAAGCTGCAACTCTAAAGTCGATGCAGCCAGCACCAATGTAGCGCCGGTCTCCAGACCGGCTGTCGCGCGGGCGTCCCCGTCCGCGTCCATCGGCTGAAGCGGCCAAAGCAAACCAGGGTATTGTTTCGCGGATTTTGCTCTAGTGTCCTGAGTCATTAATTCATTAAACAAATACCGGCGAGATACGTCTAACA
>CAZDYU010000169.1:0-6499 GCA_964509755.1 uncultured Occallatibacter sp.
TTGCGCGCATTGCGCAGAAAAATTGGCCTTGGCCCATCTTTTATTGTAGCTTAGGGGCGGATGCGGGCGGTGGCGAGATTCCTGGATAGCCGGTATTCCGCCCGGAACCATGGTCTGGAGCAGAGTATTTAATTCAGGCCGTGTTCCCATGACTTAGACTCGGTCTTCAAAACATTGCACATGGTGTCGTCGAGTTCGAACGGATCGATGCGAAAACCCTCGCCAGAAACTCGCCCAGTGGATGGATTGCGAGCGACCCTTGTGACCCACTGATATCCAAAGTCCAAATCGGCGAAGTTAAACCAGTCTTGTGGATAAATCCTGAGCATCCCTTGTTTCGGTCTTGCCACCATCAGTGCGAGACCGACATTCATCCCTTCGGGGCGAGTAACTGCTGACGAGTTACATAGAATGAGCAGTTCCTCAATTGCTTGGAGTTCCTTCGGGAAAACGGCAATTGTGTCCTCCCCAACTACGCCGGTGTTCAAATCAATTGCGGCGGCCGGCTCACCAGATAATGCGAGTCGCGTGCCGTCTGTTTCCATTCGTAAAATCTCATTTGCCAAATTCTTACCGAAAGAAGGTAGCGCCTTTGGTCGAATAATGACGAGGTGAACAGGAGGAGAACCATCGTATATTTTTCCTTTTGTTTGGTTCCAAATCAATAATGTTGAAGAAGCGAGCATGGCTAAAGCCTACGGGGTGGATTATCGTTGCAATTTTCTTTCAACCTATGAACAGGGATACGGCACGCTGGAGGAGTTGGCGGCGGATTTTCGTGTCCGTCTCGGATGGGCCAAAAAGGGTATCAGCGGCTTATGAACGAACCGGAAGCATGGCACCAACAACTTACCATCCAGGCCGCAAAACCCAAAATCGGCACTGCCGAACAGGCCTTGCTCGGGCGATGGCTGGAAAAGCAACCCGGCTTGACACTGGCCGAGTTGCAGGTCAGCTCAGCCAATAGGCACAGGTGCAAATTCATGTTTCGTGCCTTTGCCGATGGCTCAAGCGCATGGGACTGCGGCTCAAAAAAAGTCGCTCCACGCGGCTGAGCGCGACACGCTTGAGAACCTGATCCGCCGTCAGGAGTTTCTGGCGGCCATCGCGAAAGTTGAGCCGGAGCATCTTGTTTTTCTGGATGAAACGGGCCTGACAACCTCGATGACGCGTCTCTACGGGCGGGCTTCGGCGGGCGTGCGCATTCACGAAGCCGCGCCGGAATCGCACTGGAGCGTGGTCACCCTGATTGCCGGGATGCGACTGGCCGGCATGGTGGCTCCGATGACCATTTCAGCCGCCACCGACGGCGAGATATTTCGTGCCTATGTCGAGCACTTTCTCGCGGCAGTTTTGCGGCCGGGCGACGTGGTGGTGATGGACAACTTGAGTTCGCATAAGGTTGCGGGCGTGCGAGAGAGGATTGAGACGGCAGGCGCGAAACTGCTGTATTTGCCGCCCTATTCACCCGCTCTGAATCCGATCGAAAAAGCCTGGTCGAAGGCCAAGCAACTGCTGCGAGCAGCCAAAGCCAGAAGCGAAGAGTTGCTCGATCTAAGCAACGGCTCGGACGCTTCAACTTATCACACCAGAAGATGCCAAGAAATGATTCATGCATTGCATGTCCGGTCTACAGCGATATGCAATCTACTCTAATCGCTCACGGTCCAGCAGCGCTTTCACTCTTTGCTTGATTTCATCTCTGATAGTCCGAACTTCATCAACGGGTTGCCCTTTGGGGTCACGGAGCGGCCAGTCGTCGCGGCGAAGTCCCGGCACATAGGGACACTCGTCGCCGCAACCCATGGTGATGAGCAGTTGCGCATCTCGCGCCAGTTCTTCAGTCAGTTTCTGGGGCTTGGCGCTACTGAGGTCAATTCCAATTTCGTGCATGGCCGTAAGAACCTCGGGATGAACGCGTAGGCCAGGATTTGTTCCCGCCGATATCGCGACTGCCTTTGCGGGATCGGCGAGTTGATTAAAGAACGCTGCCGCCATTTGTGAACGGCCAGCGTTATGAATGCAAGCAAAGATTACTTTAACCACGTCTTTCCTTCCATGCTCATTGTTTACGAGTTTGTCTTCGGCTTGACGGCGTATACCTTCACGCTGGCAGCAGCTGCATTGACGTCGTACTGCTCCAGCAGCGCCTTCAACTCTTCATGAACAGTTGGCGATGCGGCAGGCGCGGGAGAGCAGCAGGATGTTGTGAGAACTTGCAGAGGACTTGCAGCGTCCATTGTTGGCGAGCAGCATCCAGACTGATTTTCGATTTTTGCGTAAGCATTCAGGTCCGCGCCGCTGTCTACGATCTCAACGTGTTCAAAACCGGCAGCCAGCAGACCAGCCTGATAGTCGTCGATGAGAATTGCTCCGGCGATGCAACCAACATAAGCGGCGACGCTTCTTGCAACATCTTCGGGAAGCTCTTGCTTCAATGCGATGTCGCTCACTGCGACGCGCCCACCCGGCTTGAGCACGCGGGCGATCTCCCGAAACACCGCGGGCTTGTCGGGCGCCAAGTTGAGAACGCAATTCGAGATGACGCAATCAACCGACGAATCCGGCAATGGAATCCGGTCGATGGTGGACTGATAGAAATCGACGTTGGTGTAGCCGCCCGCCTTGGCATTTGCGCGCGCGCGCTCGATCATGGCCGGCGTCATATCAATGCCGATGGCGCGGCCTTCTGGGCCAACCAATTTGGCGGCGAGAAAGACATCGAGACCTCCGCCGGAGCCGAGATCGACCACAACCTCACCGGGCCGGATGTGTGCCGTGGCCGTGGGATTGCCGCAAGACAAGCCCATATTGGCTTCGGCTGGAATCGACGTAAGCTCCTCTGCCGTATAACCGAAGGCCTCGGCCACGGCCGTGACGCCGGCGTTCTTGCTCGACAGTGAACCTTCTGCCACCGCGCCGTACTTCGACTTGACCGACTCCAGAATATCTCGCGTCATGATTTTCTCCTAAAACATATTCGCCAAAACGACTATATCTCTTGCGATCATATTCGTCAAGGCGTATAAATAATTCATGGCAGCAAAATATTCTTTGTTCAACATGGAGCGTTTCTTCCAGGCTTTGGGCGACAATACACGTCTCCGCCTGCTCAACCTGATGGGAGACCAGGAGATTTGCGTCTGCTATTTTGTCCAGATTCTTGATCAGGGTCAACCTAAGATTTCCCGTCACTTGGCCTATCTGCGTAGCGCCGGAATCGTTGCGGCCCGGCGCGAAGGAAAGTGGATGCACTATCGCATCGTCATGCCGAAGAATCCCGGCGCTGCACAGGTGCTGCGCCAGACGCTGGCTTGGCTCAAAGAAGACCGTGCCATGCAGGCAGATCGCGCGCGACTGGCAAAAGCTTGCTGCAATCCCGCAAAGTTCATTACTCTTTAGAGCGCTCCTGTTCCTATCTCCGTTGAATCCCCATGCACCTTTGAGGTCAAGTAATCATGTCTAGCAAACCGTATACGCAAGTCCAGAATTGCGCGCCATTGCAGAGGAAACATCTCTCATTCCTCGACCGCTTCCTCACACTCTGGATTTTTCTTGCGATGGTTATCGGGGTGGCCCTTGGCCACTTTGTCCCAGGCTCCGCAGGGTTCGTCAATCGCTTTCAGAGCGGCACAACGAATATCCCGATTGCCATTGGTTTGATCATCATGATGTTCCCGCCACTGGCGAAGGTTCGATATGAGAAACTGCATGATGTCTTTCAAAACAAGCGCGTGCTCGGGCTGTCGCTGATCCAAAACTGGCTCATCGGTCCGGCACTGATGTTTGTCCTCGCCATTGTGTTTCTTCGCGGCGAGCCTGCTTATATGCGTGGTCTTATCCTGATCGGCATTGCGCGCTGTATTGCAATGGTCATGGTGTGGAATGAACTGGCGGATGGCGACACGGACTATGTTGCCGGATTGGTTGCCATCAACAGCGTCTTTCAGGTGCTCTTTTATAGCCTCTACGCGTGGATCTTCATTACCGTGCTTCCGAAGTGGTTCGGTCTTGAAGGAAGTATTGTCGATGTTAGCATCAGTCAGATCGCAAAGAGCGTTGCCATCTATCTCGGCATTCCATTTGTTTCCGGTTTCATCACCCGATTTGTGCTGATTCGCATCAAGGGTGAAGAGTGGTATCGCACTCGCTTCATTCCGCGCATCAGCCCTCTTACGTTGGTCGCCCTGCTCTTCACGATCCTGGTGATGTTCTCACTCAAGGGAGACCTTATCGTGTGTCTACCGCTCGACGTGGTGCGCATTGCAATTCCGCTGGTCGTTTACTTCCTCATCATGTTTCTGGTCAGCTTTTGGATGGGCAAGCGGCTGGGAGCAAATTATGCGCAGTCGGCCACCTTGTCGTTTACGGCCGCTGGCAATAACTTCGAGTTGGCAATCGCGGTGGCTGTTGCCGTCTTCGGACTTAGCTCGGGAGAGGCCTTTGTCGGTGTCGTTGGCCCGCTGATCGAAGTTCCTGCGCTGATCGGGTTGGTAAACGTTGCCTTCTGGATACGGAGGCGCTATTTCGCTTCCGACATTCGAGACTTCGCAGTCCAGCCAGTCGAAGACGCTTCATAGAGAGTCTGACGTTTGATAGTGCTCCTCAGATTGCGTTGCATAAGATTATGGGCTGTGGCAACTGTTTGAGCTAGCTCCTTCGCCAAGCCGCGCCGCCCGGCTCACAGAGGCCAAGATCGCCCGCTTGCTCCAGCAGCATCGCATCCGCCACATCGGCGCCCTGCTGGACGAACTGGCCACCCCAGTCGAAGGCCAACTGGAGCATCGTGACGCCGCCATCCTTCTCTCCTTGCCGGGGCTGGGAAGAAAAGTCGCCGCCACGATGCTCGCGCAGGCCTAGCAGGCCATCCGGGATCGAGATTACCACGCCCTGCGCTGCTATAGCGGAGCCGCGCCCATCACCCGCCAAAGCGGCAAAAAGAAGTCCGTGATGATGCGTCGAGGCTGCAACGAGCGCTTGCGCAACGCACTCTACCACTGGTCGCGCACCAGCGTCGTATGGGATGCGGCGAGCAAGAAGGCCTATGCGCAACTACGTGCTCGTGGCCACTCCCACGGCAGAGCGCTGAGGAGCATGGCCGATCGATGGCTCAAAGTACTTACCTCGATGCTCTCCACCAGAACCCTCTTCGACCCCCAACGCAGAGCCGCTTGACGCAGGGGCTCCTTGGCCCCCTGGCGGGCGGCCGAGTCCCTGCTGCTTAACGCTTGACAAAGGGTAGGGAGTCCACCACCCTGCTCCCTCTGTGATTCTCTATCTACAACAGTAGTACTGGGCGACAATCCGCGAAGGTGAGTGCCGAATTTGAAGTCTATTTCTGGCCTCCCGCTTGCAATATCCCCAATCAATGCGATGATGACAATACCGATACGCCGCCGGCGTCCTTGCGCAAGCTCCTCAACAGCCCCTCACCCCTTCACCCCCAAAGACAAGAGGCGCCAAAATGCTCATCCGACTTGCCTATGACATCCAATTCAATATTCCCTCTACAGTCGCCATGGTCGCGCTTCTCAACGTCCATCCTTCGCGCGCTCCTGATCTGCTTGAGCCGGACGAATTGCAAACCGAACCCAAGCTTCAAGTCGCCAGTTACATTGACAGCTTCGGAAACCGCTGCGCACGCTTCGTCGCCCCTCCAGGCCCGCTTCGGCTCAGCAACTCCACACTTATTCGCGACTCCGGTCTTCCCGATGCGGTCAATTGGTCCGCCCGGGAGCCCGCCGTCGGCGATCTTCCTCACCAAATACTCTCTTTCCTGCTCAATAGCCGCTACTGCGAGGTCGATCGCTTTTCCATCATTGCGGCGGAACTCTTTGGCGCCATTGAACCCGGCTGGGGCCGCGTACAGGCCATTTGCGATTGGGTTCACACGAAAGTGGCCTTCAACTATCAGCACGCCCGGCCTACCAAAACCGCACTCGATGTCTATACCGAGCGTGTTGGCGTATGCCGCGACTTCCAGCATCTGGCCATCACCTTCTGCCGCGCGCTCAACATCCCGGCCCGCTATGCAACTGGCTATCTGGGTTATATTGGCGTGCCGGAACACAGCCCGGTTGATTTCAGCGCATGGTTCGAGGTCTACCTGGACGACCGCTGGTGGACATTCGATGCCCGCAACAATGAGCCCCGCATCGGGCGCATCCTCATGGCGACAGGCCGGGACGCTTCCGATGTCGCCATGACCACTTCTTTTGGAGAGGCGGACCTGAGCAACTTCTTTGTAGTCACACATCCGGAGGCTGACGCGGAAGCACCCTCCAGCCAATTCGTCTGAATCGCCGAGACTCGATTGCCGGTTCAATAATCACTAAAGTTGGGTCTTCCACGGCGCTGTTATCAGGGAAAAGCAGGTTCCAGTCTCACGAAAACATACGTTTCAGCGCGCGGCTGGGGGCATTTCCGGTATAATCCCACTGTGACCCGGAGAGATGGCCGAGCGGCTGAAGGCGGCGGTTTGCTAAACCGTTATAGGGGC
>CAZDYU010000170.1:0-6485 GCA_964509755.1 uncultured Occallatibacter sp.
CGGAAAGCTATCTCAATGTCCCGGCCGTCATCAGTGCCGCTGAAATCGCCGACGTGGACGCCATCCATCCCGGCTACGGCCTGCTCAGCGAGAACGCCAACTTCGCCGAAGTCTGCCGTGCCTCGAATATAAAATTCATTGGCCCGCCGCCCGAAGTGACGCGCCTGATGGGCGAAAAAGACAAGGCGCGCCAGGCCATGAAGCGCGCCAAAGTGCCCATCCTGCCCGGTTCCGACGGCGTGATTCCTACCGCTGAAGAGGCCCAGCAGTGGGCCAAATCCGTCGGCTTCCCAGTCATTCTCAAGGCCAAGGCTGGCGGCGGCGGGCGCGGCATGAGAATCGTGCGCAACGCCGAGGAACTGCCCAATCTCTTCCATGCCGCGTATAGCGAGGCCGCCAACGCCTTCGGCAACGGCGAACTCTACATGGAGAAGTTTGTCGAGAATCCCCGCCACATCGAGTTTCAAGTGCTGGCCGACGAGCACGGCAATGTCCGCACCCTCTTTGAGCGCGAGTGCTCCATCCAGCGCCGCCATCAAAAGCTCATCGAAGAAGCGCCCAGCCTGCAAGTCACGCCCAAGATGCGCGAGGAGATTGGCCGCACGCTCTGCCGCTGCCTCACCGAAATCGGCTACCAGAACGCCGGTACTGTCGAATTCCTCATGGACAGCGACGGCAAGCTCTACTTCATTGAGATGAACACGCGCGTCCAGGTCGAGCACCCCATTACCGAAGCCATCACCGGCGTCGATATTGTTAAAGCGCAGTTGCAGATTGCCAGCGGCGAGCGACTGGACGCCATACTGCCCGCCAAGCTCGAACTCCGCGGCCACGCCATCGAGTGCCGCATCAACGCCGAGCATCCGCAAAAATTCACGCCCTCGGCGGGCAAGATCACTGCCTTCAACGTCCCCGGCGGCAATGGCGTCCGCGTCGATACGGCGCAGTATGCCGAGGGTGTCGTGCCGCCGTATTACGACTCGCTGATCGCCAAGCTGATCGTCCACGGCCGCGACCGGGCTGAAGCCATCGCCAAAATGGAGCGCGCGCTCAGCCAGTTCATCGTGCAGGGAATTGAAACTTCGATTTCTCTCCACCAGGAGATCTTCGCCGACCCCGCCTTCCGCGCCGGCGACTTCAACACCAGCTTCATGGAGACCTTCCTCGCCCGCCGCAGTTGAGCATTTTTCCAATCTGCCTGATCCGTCAAATCAATTGGGTGCCCCAGGTCCGGATTTTCGGACCTGGGATAGAACCTCATTCCCTAAGCCTTTACCCAGGCAACAATTCCCATGCCAGCGAAGAACGAGCGTCCTCCCCACCGCAAGTGGCGAAAGAAATCTCTTTACTGCGCGGTAGTTCTCGTATTATGGTTACTTTCGATAAGGGGAGGGAACGGCCATGATCAATGGATTGCAGGATTTGTACCTATCGAACGTCATCACCGCCATCGGCGGTCTGGGCACGGCGGCATTCGGCCTCGTCGATGCGGCCAAGTCGACCTTCAGCGGCATCAACCGGGTAGGTTTGCAGCACATTCATGAGGTGGTTTCGGATCTGACGCCGGAAGGCGCAGGCTCCGGCAGTCCGGTAAACGCGCTGCCCCAGGCCAGCATTCTGCAAACGCTGGAGGCCAACTGGGTCAATGGCGTTGATCTGGCCAGCCAGAAGGCCATTGCCAAATCGCTCATCAAGCTGCATCTCAGCCCCGCCAACGCCTCGGCAGTCGCGGTCAAGGCCAGCGCGGATCCGGCTGTGCTGGGCTCGGTGGCGGCCAATCTCGCCTCCGGCACGCCGCTCTCGCAGGCGGAAGGCGACGCCTATTCGCGCTTCGATCTGATCGTTACGGCGCTGCTCGATGAGGCATACCAGCTCTCCGATCAGGTCTATCGCAACTGGACGCGGGCGGCGGCGGCCTTGGTGGCAATCGTGCTGGCGCTGGCCGGCGCATGGAGCCTGGAAGGCGCAAATTTCTATTCCGTGAAGGAAATTGCTCTGGCCCTGCTCGTCGGTCTGCTGGCCACTCCGCTCGCTCCCATCGCCAAGGATCTCTCCAGCGCGCTGGCCACGGCCGTCAACGCCATGCAAGCCGTGAAGGGGAAGTAGGCCCGCCATGACGCAATTCCTCGATCTTCGCATTCAGCCGGTTGGCGGCGGACTGGCAACCGCGGTCGGCATCAATCAGGGCACGGCCATTGGCAACTACACGGGCCTGGGCCTCGGCGATCTGCTCACCTCCATCCGCGGACGCCACGTGCTCATCGCCACCCATGGCTTCAATGTGAATCGCTCCGATGGCATAAACTGCCTGTCGAATTGGGGAAGCCTGCTGCAACTGCCGCAGCCCATTTCAGCCTATGTGGGCCTGCTCTGGCCGGGCGATTCGGTCTGGGCGCATGGCCTGGACTATCCCGATGAGCCCAAGATTGCCGACCAGGCCGGCGCGCTGCTGGCGCCCTTCATCTACGCCAATTTTCAGCAGGCGGCAAGCATTTCCTTCGCCTCGCACAGCCTGGGCGCGCGCGTGGTGCTGGCCACCATCTCCAACCTGAAACTGTGGGTTCGCCAGGTAACGATCATGGCCGGCGCCATCGACGACAACTGCCTCACTACCGAGTTTCAGGCCGTTGCCTCAAAGGTCGGAAGCATCAATGTGCTCTCCTCCAATGAGGACAAGGTTCTTTCAACCTGCTTTCCGCTGGGCAATCTGTTGGCTGGAATCATTGCCGCGGGCCATCCCTGGTGGCGCGCCGCGCTGGGTCATTGCGGCCCCGCCCAGCCTTACCCGGCCAACTTTCGCGCCCCCTTTGAGCTGCCCGACATCTGGAAATTCGAGCACGGAAATTACCTCCAGATCGATACTCCGAAGCCCGCGCCGTTGACGCTACCCGTCGATGTGCCGCCGCAGAACACGCCGCCCCCGCCCGGCAACGGCTGGCAGGAGGCCTTCACCACGGCTTTTGCCTCGACCCGCTTCAGGCAGAGTTGATTGGATTTACGGCAACGGGTCGGAGGTTCAATCCCTCCGACCCGGCCATTCATCCTAAAAAACGGCAGTTGCACACCATCCTCCGTCGCCTGCATCGAGGTTTGGAGCCTCAGAAACTTGTTGCTTTGTAATCAGGGCCCGGCTTCTAGCCTGCCCTGAGCGGAGTCGAAGGAGGCCGCAAAAGGCTGAATCGAAAGCTGGGCTTTACAGGCTGCGGAAAAACTCAATTGGATCAAGGGTACGGGCTTTACATGCTGCGGAAAAACTCATCGCAAGGCAATTCTTGAAGGCTTTGTAACCAGGGCCTGACTTCAGTCGGGCCAATAAAGCCAATCATATCAACGTCGGGCTTTAGCCCCTGCTACGCTCAATCGTGATTGCAACTTCCGAATAGCCCTTTTTCCGCGGCCTCTTTAGCCCCAGCCGTGTTTGCCCTGACGAAGGGCAGGATAATGACCAGAATCTATGACGGACACCATTAGTACTACAGTTGTAAATTGATAATTACGGAGGGAGCAGGGGGTTTTAACCCCCTGAAAAAGTTCGAATTCACGTGGCCTTTAGGCCCGGGCCTTTGCTCGTTCTCCCTCAATTGAGTTAAATACAACTGCAAGTACTAGCCCCTGCAATACTTCGCCTGGCGAACTATCGGTGAAATCGTCAATCGCTGCAAGCGGTTTCACTTTAAAGAAGATGGCCAATTCCGCATCGACTGCCGCTTTGCGGATAATTAATCCATAGGCGCGCAATATAGAGGTAGTTGCAAAACGAGGCCCGATGATTATCGACAATCCTTCAATGCGCACACTCAGACCCAGATCCATAGCCCCTATTTTCCACCCCATTTTCTCCGTTTCTTCTCCAAAATACCCCGACACCCCCACCCCCCCCTACCTTTTTTATCTCCTGATAAACTTGCAACTATAACTAAGTAAATACTTTACGGTAGATTCATGGCTGCCAATCAGTACCTTTTAGTCGCCTGTTTTGGCGTTTTTTGGCAAAATATGACCCCATTTTCGTCGAAAACGCTCACTTTTTCCGCTTTTTCGCAATTGCGTTCTGCCCATCTCACTCTATGTCAGGTCTCATTCCAGAGCCTCCTGAAACACCTGCCTTTTATCATTCGCCCAAACTTCAAATGCGATTGCCCTGACCAGCGGCGGCGGCGCGCAGTCTTCTCATGGCGCATCATGCTATTCTGGTTCGGAAGACGACATGGAAACCACCACACAACAACTCAAGCAGATCCTTATCACCGGATTGCGGATTCAGGACCGGAAGGCCGAGGATCTCAGCGACGACGAGCAACTGCTCGGCGGCGATCTGGAGATCGATTCGATCGACATTCTGCAACTGATTCTTGAGATCGAGCGGCGCTTCGGGATCAAGCTGGTCGATGGCGAATTCGATGAGAGTTCCTGGAAGACGATTGCCACTCTGGCGGCGACGGTGGATGCGAAAGTAGCGGCCAAAAACTGATTGCGAGGAGCTAGTTTGGCCATGCCGACACCTCAGACAATCAAGCGGCTCCTGCTGGTTGAATGCAACAACATGAACAAGTGGGTGGGCACAACCATGCCCTACGAGATGCACGTTCCGCCCATCGGCCTCATGTACCTGGCCGCAAGCGTGCGGGCCGCGCTTCCCGGCATTGAAGTGCGCATCGTCGAGTCGTCGCTATCTTGCCCGGACGACGAAGGCTTTCTCAAAATTCTGGATGAGTTCCGGCCTGACGTGATCGGGCTGCGCTGCATTGCGTTTTTCCTCGAAGAGATGCAGCGGATTGCGCGCCTCGCGCGCGACAACGGCAACGCCCGTCTGATGGGCGGCGGACCGATTGTGAAGGCTTACAAGGCGCGGCTCTTTGAAGAAGTTCCAGAGCTGGAAATTGCCGTCCAGGGCGAGGGCGAACGGGCTCTGGTCGAGTTGCTCTCCGGAACAAGCCCCAGCGCGATTGCGGGAGTCTTGTACCGCGACGGCGAGCGGGTGGTGGAGAATGGCGAGCGGCTTGAGGAGGCGGAGATTGACAGCCTGGCCTTTCCCGCCTACGATCTGATCGACCTCAACCGTTACCAGAGCCAATTGAGTTATGCGTATAACCATCGGCGTCAGGGCGTGCTGCTGACCAGCCGCGGCTGCGTCTATGGATGCACCTATTGCTTCAGTCATTGGCAGGGCATACGGCTGCGCAGCGCGGCCAATATCTTTGCCGAGATTGCGGAGTTATACGACGGCCAGGGCATTCGCGATTTTTACATTGTGGATGATATCTTCAACGTCGATGTGAAGCGCGCGCTGGACCTCTTCGACAGGATTGAAGCCGCCGGATTCAAGCTGCGTTTTTACTTTGTCAACGGCCTGCGCGCAGACATTGCCAGCGAAAAATTCGTGGACCGCGCCTTGGAGGCGGGAGCCATCTGGTTCACCTATGCCGTGGAGTCGGCCACCGAGGAGATACAGCGCTATGTGCGCAAAAATCTGAATCTGGAGAAGGCGCGGCGCATTATTGCCTACACGCAGCAGAAAGAGGTCGCGGTAAATATCTCGACCATGTACGGCTTTCCGACGGAGACGCGGGAGCTGGCGCAGCGCACACTCGACTGGCTCGGCGAGCTGCCCAAACCGTCGCTGCTGCCCTACCACTTTTGCCTGCGCTTCTTTCCCGGCTGCGAGATTAACCAACAGGCGATCGAGGCGGGCTGGGATGCGGAACGGCTGGGCGTGACCAGCCGATTCTCATACAACGATATGGCGATGGGCACGCCGACGCTCTCAAAGCACGAGATGAATGAGATTCAGATGGAGTACCATCGGCGCTTTGGCATGAGCAACCCGGCGGCGGTAAGCGGCGCGGTGCAAACGCTGCGCAAGATCGGCTACCAGGACGCGGAGATTCTGCACATGTACTCGGTGCTGAAGCGCAAGGTCATCCACGACGTGAGCGAGCTGACGCAGGCAGGCGCACCGTGAAGCTCTGGTACCGGCATCCCTTTCATAGCGTGGCGGTGCTGCAGTTTGCCTTCTTTGGATTGCGCTTCATGCCGCGGCTCGCGCAAAGACCTGTAGCATGGGTGACCGCGCTGGTTTTTTATCTCATCCTGAAACGCGAACGGCGCGCGGTTGCCGGCAATCTGCGCCGCGTCTCAGGCAAGAGCGGCCTGGCGTTGCAAGCCAAGGTCTGCGGCGTTTTCTACTCCTTCTGCGATCTGATTTCTTCTTATGCGTTTATTCCCGAGGCGAGCCATGAGCATTTGCTCGCGATGCTGACCGACCCTGATCGCGGCGCGGCGACAATCGACGGCTGCCTTGCGGCGGGACGCGGCGTGATTGTGTGGACGGCGCATTTAGGCAATCCCGAATTTGCCTCGCGGTTGCTGGAGATGCACGGACGTCCGGTGAACGTCGCGCGCGTGGTGGAAGACAAGCCGGCGGAGAAGATGCTGCGCGACCGGATGAGCAATGATCTGCTGCGAATTGTGGATCTGCGCGGCGG
>CAZDYU010000171.1:0-6445 GCA_964509755.1 uncultured Occallatibacter sp.
CACCACTGCCTGAAACGGCCTTCGGCCCAGAGGCAGCCCAAATCTACGCTACTCCAGCCTGCCGCCATTTTCATTTCCCCTTGTGACCGGCACGGTCATGAACGACTCATCTTGCGTTGGACAAGAGTTGGGTTTGACCTCTTCCTCAGCCGCCCGTATCATCAAGAAAGGGAGTTGTGCGCGGATTCACCATCGCCCGCTTCTGGCCGGGCCTTTGCGCCCGCGCTTCTTGCTTCTCATCCGGCGGGGTAGCTCAGATGGTTAGAGCGACGGATTCATAACCCGTAGGTCGGCAGTTCGATCCTGCCTCCCGCCACCAAGTCTTAGATTTATACCCCCTTCCATCATCAAAGACATAACCAATTACCTTTAATACACTTATTGCGCTCTTCAGCGAGCGCTGCGGCACCCTTCTGCCCGCAATTTTTGAAATAGGGCTGTTCTTCAAGGAACCCCATGTCCGCGTTGTGAGGAAGGAGCGGAGAATGACTGGCCGCCACTCCAACGCGTCTCGAGCGCCATCGCAGGGGCAAGGGTTTTGATTTACTTGAATCGAATTGTGTGATAGCCTCGGTGCGTATCTCAATCAACAGAAGATTCGGGTCTCTGCGCCGATTGCGTAGCATCGGGGCTCTTTTGTGGGTCGGTGTGTCCATCGAGGACGCAGAGCACAGATCTTCCAGATCGCATTCTCTGAGGAGTAATTCAGCCATGATCTCAATGCCTTGGTCAGTCTGCCCGGCGATTTCTCCCATTGCCTCCCGTCGTATTCTGAGCCGTCTGCTGAAGCGGGACACGATGTCTGTCTTGTGCGCTGTTCTGTTGTTGGCCATCCAAGGTCAGGCGCAGCAATCGCTGCTGACGCGCCATTTGCGAGAAGCGGCTTTAAATGGGCAAGCGCAGCCGTTGGGGCATCTTCCCGCAACCCAAGTCATGCAACTGGATATAGTTCTGCCGCTAAGCGATCAGGCTGGCTTGGATGCGTTCCTGAGCGAACTCTACGACCCGGCCAGCCCCTCCTACCGGCGCTTCCTCACCGTGCCGGAGTTTACCTCAAAGTTTGGTCCCAGCCAGGCCAATTATGACGCCGTGGTTGCTTTTGCGAAGGCGCGCGGTCTTACGGTCGTCGGCGGCACACGCGATGGCATGGATGTGCAGGTCAAGGGCCCCGTCTCGGCCATCGAGAGCGCGTTTCATGTGAACCTGCGGACCTACCAGCACCCTACCGAGAACCGCGTCTTTTACGCGCCGGATCGTGAGCCCACTGGGGATTTGCCATTCCGGCTCTGGCACATCTCCGGTTTGGACAACTACTCCATCCCGCATTCCATGCTTGTGAGCAAGAGCGACTACGCGCAGGCCCATGGCATCGCGCCTGGGGATGTCGTCTCTCACGCCACCACCGGCTCCGGCCCTTCGGCCTCCTTTCTGGGCAGCGATATGCGCGCGGCCTACTACGGTGGAGCTTCCCTGACCGGCACCGGCCAGAACCTCGGATTGTGGGAGTATGAAGGCACCGATCTGGCCGACCTCAATACATACTTCACAAATATCGGCCAAACCAACAATGTGCCGGTCACCCTGGTGTCCACGGATGGAACCAGCACAAACTGCGTAGTTGCAAGCGGTTGCGACGACACCGAGCAGACGATCGACATGACCCAGGCCATCGGCATGGCTCCGGGATTGTCCAGCCTGGTCATGTACATCGGGTCATACGATACAACCATTCTCAGCGCCATGACCGCGCCCCCCAACCAGATCCCCCTGCCCACCACTGTTGGCTGCTCGTGGGGCTGGACTCCGGCGGATCCAAGCGCGCTTGATCCTTACTTCGAGAGGATGGCGGCGCAAGGCCAAAACTTCTTTGTGGCCTCCGGCGACAGGTCGACTTGGTCATCGAGCAACGAGGCTTGGCCGGCGGACGATGCAAATGTCGTTTCCGTTGGCGGCACGGACCTGGTCACCGCCAGCGCGGGTGGCGCATGGCAATCGGAAACCGCGTGGGCAGACAGCGGCGGCGGCATTTCTCCAGACTCGATCGCCATCCCCGCATGGCAGCAGCTTCCGGGCGTGATCAACTCCGGCAATAAAGGTTCGACGACTCTGCGCAACGGTCCGGACGTTTCGGCAAACGCGAACTTCACCTTCTACACCTGCGCCGATCAGACGACCTGCCAGGCCAACGAGTACGGCGGCACCAGCTTCGCCGCTCCTATGTGGGCCGGCTACATTGCCCTGGTCAACCAGCAGTTGGCTGCCAACGGCGAGCCAACTGTCGGCTTCCTTAACCCGCTCATCTACGCGCAGAATGTGACCTTCGCTTATAACACGGACTTCCACGACATCACCAGCGGCACATCGGGCAGCTATTCGGCCGTTGCGGGCTACGATCTGGTGACCGGCTGGGGCAGTCCAAACGGGCAGGGCCTCATCAACGCCTTGGTCGGGCCTCCTGTTTCGGGCTTCACTCTCTCGGCTTCGCCGGGCAGCCTGAGCATCAGCACAGGCGGCACCGGCACAACGACGATTACGGTGAACGACCTGGCGGGATTCACCGGCAGCGTCAATCTTTCTTTGTCTGGCCTCCCTAGCGGCGTGACTGCCTCATTCAGCCCAAATCCAACTACAGGAACCAGCGTGCTGACCTTTACCGCCAGCAACCTGGCCACCACCACCACTTCCACTATCAATGTTACAGGTGTCTCTGGTTCACAGACCGAAGGCGCTTACCTTTCCTTGGCGGTCGCCAATTCTGTGCAGATCGCTGCGCCGCCGTCTGCAAACTTCGGGGAAGTCAACATTGGGAGTACCAGCCCGGCGATTCCCATGGTCTTCACCTTCACCACACCAGGCACAATCGGCGGCGAGGCGGTCCTGACGCAGGGTGCAATCGGGTTGGACTTTGCCAACGCCGGTTCGGGAAGCTGCACGGCGAATACAGCCTATAGTGCCGGCCAAACCTGCACCGTGAACACGACCTTCACGCCCAGGTTGGCTGGAACCCGCTTTGGCGCGGTCGTGCTCGAAGATAACTCCGGAAACACGCTTGCAATCGGCCATCTGCAAGGGGTGGGAGCGGGGCCGCAGATCAACTTCCTGCCCGGCGCCCAAAGCACGGTGGGCAGCGGATTCCGCTATCCCGATGGCGTAGCGGTGGACGGAAGCGGCGATATCTATGTCGCCGATCAGGGTCACAATGCGGTGTACGAGCTTCTGGCGGTCAATGGTGCCGTCCCAGCCTCGCCTACCATCGTCGCGCTCGGCAGCGGATTCAGCGAACCTGCCGCCCTAGCGGTGGACGGCAGCGGCAACGTCTACGTCGCCGACACAGGCAATAGCGCAATCAAGGAGATTGTGGCGGTCAATGGCAGCATTCCCGCCTCGCCCACCATCAGAACTTTGGGCAGCGGATTCAAGTACCCCGCAGGAGTGGCGGTGGACGGCAGCGGCAACGTCTACGTCGCCGATACCCCGAGCGCAATCAAGGAGATTATCGCGGTCAACGGCAGCATCCCCGCTTCGCCGGCGATCAACATGCTGGCCAGCGGCTTCAGCTACCCAGGGGGAGTGGCGGTGGACGGCAACGGCAACGTCTACGTCAGCGATTCCGGCCATAGCGCGGTGAAAGAGATTCTGGCGGTCAATGGCAGCATTCCAACTTCGCCCACCATCGAAACCCTGGGCGGCGGATTCAATTATCCTTATGGCATTGCAGTGGACGGAAGCGGCAATGTCTACGTCGCCGATTGGAGCAATAATGCGGTCTACAAGATTCTGGCGGTCAACGGAACCATTCCGGCCTCGCCTATCATCGGCACACTGGGAGGCGGTTTCAGCTACCCCGCCGATGTATCGTTGGACGGACGCGGCAACGTCTATGTCGCAGATTACGGAAACGAGAGGGCGGTGAAGCTGGACTTCGCCGATCCGCCCAGCTTGAGCTTCGCCAGCACAGCGGTGGGCTCAACGAGCACCGACAGCCCACAGACGGTAACGATCCAGAACGTCGGCAATGCGGCCCTAAGCTTTCCGAATCCGTCAGCCGGCAACAATCCGAGCATCGCGGCAAACTTCACTCTGAACAGCAACGGGGTCTCTGCTTGCCCGCTGTTGACCGCAGGTTCTTCGACGCCGGGGACGCTGGCGGTTGGCGCGTCTTGCCAGTTGCCCATCAGCTTTGCGCCAACGGCGCCGGGCGCTCTCACCGGCTCGCTGGTGCTGACGGATAACAACCTCAATGCCGCCGCGCCAGGCTACACCACGCAGAGCATCGCGTTGAGCGGCACCGGGGCGTTCGTTCTCACAGCCTCGCCCGCTTCCTTGACCGTCTACCAGGGCTCCTCCAACACCAGCACCATCACGGTGACTGGGGCCACTGGCAGTGTAAGCTTGGCCGCGTCCGGCCTCCCCTATGGCGTGACCGCATCGTTCACTCCGAACCCCGCCACCGGAACCAGTACGCTCACGCTCACAGCGGCTGTTTACGTCGCTACTCCTGGAACCTACAACCTCACCATCACCGGTACCGCTGGCGCCCAGACGGCAAAAACGACTCTTGTTTTGACGGTCGCCACGCCAGGCTTCACGGTCAGTTCGGCCATCTCGTCCGCGGCGTTCTTTCAAGGCTCCTCTCTCACCTCCACCATCACTGTGCTGCCTGCATCCGGCTTCTCCGGCAGCGTCACGCTGGCCGCTTCAGGACTGCCGGCCGGCGTAACCGCTTCGTTTAGTCCTAACCCCACGGCAACAACCAGCGTGCTTACACTGACCGCGAGCAGCACTGCGGCTCTTGTACAGACATTTGTAACGATTTCCGGAACTTCGGGAGCTGAGACTGCGACCTGCACAATTGATATTGAAATTGTCGCCCCTTCGCCAAGCTTCACCCTTGGACTCGCCCCCTCGTCGCTAGGCATTCCACAGGGATCGTCCGCGGCATCCACCGTCTCGGTGATCGCCCTGAATGGTTTCAACAGCAGTGTGAATTTAGCCGCCTACAGCTTGCCAAGCGGCGTAACCGCATCCTTCAGCCCGAATCCCACCACCGGAACGAGTCTTCTCACGCTGACTGCCAGCAGCGCAGCTCCCACCGGAACCTACGGGGTGATCATTGCTGGTACTCAAGGTCCAGGCTGGCCGACCGAATCGACGACGCTTGCGGTGTCGATTACCGCTCCAGCCGGTTTCTCGCCGTCAAGCGCAAACCTCGGAGCAGTAAACATCGGCACAACAAGCCCGGTGCAGAGCTTCGCATACACCTTCGGCGCCGCGGTCACTCTTGGTTCAACGGCCATGCTTACGCAGGGCGCAACCGGGCTCGACTTTGCCGATGCAGGTTCGGACACCTGCACGGCGAATACGGCATATTCCACCGGGCAATCCTGCATTGTGAACGTGAGCTTCACGCCTAAATTCGCCGGCACCCGCTATGGCGCGGTGGCGCTCTATGACAACAATGGAAACGCGATTGCCACCGGCTACCTTCAGGGCACGGGCGTAGGACCGCAGCTAAACTTCCTGCCCGCCGCTGAGAGCTTCCCGGCCAGCGGCTTCAACCTTCCCACCGGTTTGGCCGTGGACAGCAGCGGAAACCTCTTTGTCGCCGATTTCAACAACTTTGCGGTAAAAGAGGTTCTGGCGGTCAATGGAAGCATTCCCTCATCGCCCACCATCAATACTCTCGGAAGCGGATTCGGCAATCCCACAGGCGTAGCAATCGACGGGAGTGGCAATGTCTTCGTAGCTGACTACAGCAAGAGTGCGGTATATGAGGTTTTGAAAGTAGGCGGTTACACAACAGTTATCGCATTGGGCGGCGGATTCAGCAATCCTTGGGGCGTGGCCGTGGATGGCAGCGGAAACGTCTACGTCACGGATTCTTACAACAATGCAGTCAAGCAGATTCCGCCGGGTTGTTTTGAAAGTACTTGCGTGATAACGCTGGGCAGCGGCTTCAGCAGCCCCAATGGCGTGGCTGTGGACAGCAGCGGAAATGTTTTTGTGACCGATTCCGGCAACAATGCGCTGAAGGAAATCCTGGCGGCAGGCGGTTACATAACGATCAACACGATCACCAGCGGATTGCCTTTTTCAGCAGCTCTGGCTGTGGCCGGGAACGGCAATTTGTACGTTGCTGATACTACTAACAATACAGTGCTAGAGCTGTCGGCAACTGATGGCTATGCCACGGTGAATACGCTGGCCGCCGGCTTCGGCAATCCTTATGGGATAACGGTCGACGGCGCTGGCAACGTTTATGTCGCCGATTCAGACAATAATCGCGTGGCCGAGCTCAACTACGCGAACCCGCCGGCCCTGAGCTTTGCCAACGCGGCAGTCGGATCAACCAGCACCGACAGTCCACAGACCGTGACCGTCGAAAACGCAGGCAATGCCGCGCTGAGCTTCCCGGTCCCGCTTACTGGCAACAATCCGAGCATCG
>CAZDYU010000172.1:0-6432 GCA_964509755.1 uncultured Occallatibacter sp.
ACGGGCAGGAACAGGCCCGCGCGGGCGGGGTGCCGGGGGCGCAGTGGGCGGCTCCCGTTTCAGTCGGCGGCGCTGCCGCCGTCGAGAGTATCTGGCTCTGCATTGGGTGATCTAGCCCGCGGCTGAATCATTGCCTGGGAGAAGCTTTTGGCAAGAGGACGCCCTCGCTTTCAGCCTCCGCGCCAACCGCGTGATCGTGCCATGCAGCAGTTCCGCCGTCTCAAGTTCATTCTGGATGGTTGCCGCTAGGACTGGAAGTGAGGCGGCCATTGCTTTGATGCGTCCGATACCATTTCTGTAGAACACTCGACAGACACCAAGTTCAAAAGACGAGCTATACACCTAGAGCAACGGATTATTGTGGTATCATTGAGTTGTCGCCTTGGAGAATGACTCAATGCCTCGTAAACCTAAGCTGGAAAAGCACAAAGGTATTTTCGAAAGAGTGAAAGGCTCCGGCATATGGTGGATTCGCTATACCAATGAACAGGGCAAGCGTGTTGCATCCAAAGTTGGAACTTATTCGTCGGCGGTCAAGATATACGACCAGCGCACGACGGAGATCCGACTTGGCATTCTCGTTCCAAAATCACTGCGGCGCGGCACCAAATTCTCCGAACTCGTGACCGACGCAATCAAGTTCTCCGATAAACATCACCGAGCATCGAAGGATTTCAAGCAGCGTGTTGAGTTGGCTCTCCCCGTTTTCGGGAATCGCATCGCCGAGTCCATTACGACGCGGGAGTTCCAAGATTGGGTAGACGAGATGGCCGAGGAACGGGAGTGGACGGGGGGGACTCAGAACCGCTTCAAGTCCTCGCTCAGCACGGTCTTCCGTGAGGGTATGCGCGCTGGCAAGGTATCCGTCAACCCAGCCAGGCTGATCCGGCGCGCTAAGGAATCCCTAGGCCGGGTCCGGTTCCTCTCTGACGACGAGGAAGTCATGCTCCGTAAAGCAATCGCAGTGAGCCTGCCCGGCCGGATCAACGATGATGGCGAGAGCGCCTTTGCCCAACTGGATATCGCCCTGCACACCGGGATGCGCAAGTCCGAGCAATTTACCGCCACCTGGGAGCAGGTGGACCTGGAGCGGGGGTTCATCAACCTGTCAACCACCAAAAACGGCAGCGATCGTTTTGTTACGCTCAACAGCGCCGCCGTGCAGGTTCTCAAAGAACTTCAGGAGCGTCACAAGCGGCTGGGGCTGCCTCCAGATTCCACCCTCTTCCATTCCAAGCGCGATGGCCTGATTAAGAATCCACGCAAGTGGTTCGCCACTGCCCTCGAACAAGCGAAGATCGAGGGTGTCACCTGGCACACTCTTCGGCACACCTTCGCTAGCCGTTTGGTGATGAATGGGGTAGACTTAAAGACAGTGCAGGAACTGATGGGACACAAGACGATCGCTATGACCGCCCGGTATGCCCACCTCGCCCCGACTCACAAGTTGCAGGCGTAGGAGACCTTAGTACGACCGGGGTCGGTTTCGGTACAAAGTGGCTACCAGCGCCGATAAGCCATGCAAGGCCAAGAGGATTGATATACTACAACTTATTGAAAATAATTAAGTTGTGGTTGGTGAGAGCTCGTAGCTCAGTTGGTAGAGCAACGCCCTTTTAAGGCGTGGGTCGTGGGTCCGAGCCCCACCGAGCTCACCATTTTATGGTGATTTTCAGCTATATACTATGTTTTATGCCGAGCAATCTGTGCCATTCTGCTGCATCTTGTGACGCCTCAATGGGCAGATTTTGGGCAAACAGCACCGAGGTGAGCCCTATTGATCCGACCCGAAAATTGAGTGGAGGTATCCCCCCATTTTCACCCCAATGACGAAGACTTGTCGTTCGGAACCCCGATTCCGTAAAGAACGCGGAATGGATGGGGCTCCCAAATCACAGTGTTTATGGGCCGAATCAATAGAATCGAATCATGGCTAAAGACTTCCGACGACTGCATTGAAAGTGTTTTCCTGCAAGGCCCGCACTGGTAGCGCGTTCATTGTCAATCTATTCACTGATCCTCTTGCAAAACTTGATGCTTTGTAACCAGGACACGACTGAAGCCGTGCCCTTTCAAAACAGAGGCTCCGATTGAGTTTTTCCGCAGCCTGTAAAGTTGTACCCTGACACTTGTTGCCGCTCTTAACGTTTTTTTACAGTCTGGTAAGCCTCATGGAGACTGCCGGCCTCACATCCATTTCGCTTTCTTTCAGGAGGCACCTGCTTGATCTTTCGTCGCGCCGCACAATTCAATCTTTGTCTTGCTCTGCTTTTTGTTGCACCCCTCCAGTCCGCGGCGCAGACCACCTCGCTTGAGGCACTGGCCGGCGAGTACATCAACCCCAGTGAGCCGGACACTCCGCTCAGCTTTTACGTTGCAAATGGCAAGCTCACATTCGAGTCTGAGCGCTTTGTACCAACGGAGCTCAAGCAGATCTCCGCTACAGAATTCGGCTGGCCCGGCGCGCCGTTCAAGGTGCGTTTCACACTTGACGAAGCAGGGCGCGCCGCGAGTTTTGTTTTCAGCAATTCGCCCAATGATGTTTTCCGCCTTACCGGCCCGCCTGTGCATCACATCTTTCACAACTACCAGCGCAGCGAAGTGATGATTCCCATGCGCGACGGCGTCAAGCTGCACACAGTGATTCTCAAGCCCGCCGACATGAATGCGCCGCTGCCCTTTCTTATTCAGCGCACCCCCTACGGCGCGAATGAAACCAACCGGGAGAGCTTCTTCAGTGGCCGCCCGGAGCTGGCCCGCGAGGGTTACATATACGTGGCCGAAGATATTCGCGGCCGCTACTTGAGTGAAGGAAAATTCGTAATGATGAGGCCGCTGGCCGATCACAGCGATGCGAAGGCGACGGACGAAAGCACCGATGCGTACGACACCGTTGCCTGGCTGCTGAAGAATGTTGCGGGCAACAACGGCAGGGCGGGTTTTGTGGGCACCAGTTATCCGGGATTTCTAACCATGATGGCCGGCATCGACCCGCATCCCGCGGTGAAGGCGATCTCTCCGCAGGCACCGATGATCAACGTGTGGAAGGGCGACGACTTTTTTCACAACGGCGCATTCCGCCAGACGTATGGCTACGATTATGTTCTTGGCCTGGAGTCCAGCAAGGAAGATACCGACGTCAGCTACGGCAAGGAGATAGACGGCTTCGATTACTTTCTGGAGCGCGGCAGCTTTGCTGAAGACGCGAAGAGATCCGGCGCAAAAAAACTCCCGACATGGAAGCTCTTTCTCAAAGATCCCGCGTATGATTCCGCCTGGTCCTCGCGGGCGGTGGAATTACATCTCGACAGGGTCTCCGTGCCCACGCTTACCGTGGGCGGTTACTACGATCAAGAAGATATGTGGGGTCCGCAAAAAGAGTACGCAACGCTTGAGCCGCACGACGCGCAGCACCAGAACTTCCTCGTTCTCGGCCCCTGGCGTCATGGCTCCTGGAACTCATCATCGCGCCGCCTGGGCAACATCAATTACACGGAGCCTATCGGCAAGGAGTTTCGAGCACAGATTGAGGCGAAGTTTTTTGCGCATTATTTGAAAGACGCGCCGGGCGAAAATCAATCGGGCTTCGACCTGGAAGATACGGCCAGCTTTCAAACCGGATCGAATACCTGGAAGCGCTACGCGCATTTTCCGCCGGCTGAATCCCGGCTCACCAGCCTGCATCTGGAGGGCGCGGGGCAGCTCGGCTGGAGCGCGGCAACAACCCCGGCAGCCGCGAGTTACGTCAGCAACCCAGCCAACCCCGTTCCCTATCGCCATCGCCCCATTCAGCCCACTTATAGCGACGGTTCGCAGTGGTATAACTGGATGACTGAAGATCAGAGCTTTGTCACCGCGCGCAAGGATGTGGCTGTCTGGAAGCTGCCCGCGCTTGAGCACGATCTTACGCTCACAGGCGAAGTCTTCGCGGATATTTTTGCATCGACCACTGGCACGGACAATGATCTGGTCGTCAAGCTGATCGATCAATTTCCCGCAGACGACGCCGACGAAAATATGCGCGGCTACCAACTGCTGACCAATGCGGAAATCTTTCGCGGCAGATATCTTGATAGCTTTGAAAAGCCCGTGGCATTGCGGGCGGGGGAGATCCGCGAATACAAATTCAGCCTGCACGATGTGGACCACGTCTTCAAGGCCGGGCATACCGTTGTGGTCGAGATTCAGAGTAGTTGGTTTCCGCTCTACGACCGCAATCCGCAGAGGTTTGTGCGCAATATCATGACAGCTAAACCCAGCGACTATCAGCCGGCGACGATCACGATTTACTCCGGTTTGGGGCATGATTCGACGGTGCAGGCGCCGGTGGTGAACCGATGACAACCCGTGGCAGAAGTAGCTGAAATCCCAGGCGAATCCATATTATCCTAAAAACGGCAGTCGATCCAGCCTTGAATTGGTTATCTTCTTCAAAGTGAAACTCCTTGCAGCGATTGACGATTTCACCATTTGGGCGAGGTGCGGAGCAGTCGAAAATCGATGATCGAGAAGAAGCCGAATTATGGTAGTTCGCCGGGCCAAAATTTTGCAGGGGCTAAAGCCCAGCTTTCCTTTCAGCCCTTTGCGGCCCGACTAAAGTCGGGCCCTGATTACAAAGCAACAAGTTTCAGAGGCTCCAAACCTCGATGCAGATCACGGATGACGGTGTGCAACTGCCGTATTTAGGACTATTGTTCCGGCCGGAAATGGAGTGGATGGAGCACCCAAATCACAGTATTTATGAGCCGGATCAATCAAGGCACCGGTCAGGCGTGGATGCTGTCGAGAGCGGCGGCAAACTCGGGCAGGAGCATGGTCTGGTCGCGGTCGGGGCCGGTGGAGACCATACCGATTTTTGCGCCGCTCTCGCGCTCCTGGAAGCGCAGGTAATCCTTGGCGGCCTGGGGTAGCTTGTCAAAATCCGTGATGCCCTCGGTGGAGGCGCGCCAGCCTTTGAGCTTGGTATAGATGGGCTTGATGCTCTCAAGGCCCTGAACGTCGGCGGAAATTTCGTCGGTGACTTTGCCCGCAATTTCATAGCCGGTGCAGATGGGAATCTCGTCGAGTTCGTCGAGAACGTCGAGCTTGGTGATGACCAGCCACTCCGCGCCGTTGACCTGGTTGGAGTAGCGGAGGAGGGGAATGTCAAGCCAGCCGCAACGGCGTGGGCGGCCGGTGACTGCGCCATACTCCTTGCCGCGGGCTCTCAGGTGGTCGCCGACGGGATCGAAAATCTCGGTTGGGAATGGGCCCTCGCCGACGCGGGTTACGTAGGCCTTGGTCACCGAGATTACGGTTCCGATGGCCGTGGGTCCGACGCCGGTTCCGGTGGCCGCGCCTCCTGCGGTGGCGGACGAGGAAGTTACAAACGGATAAGTGCCGTGGTCGATGTCGAGCATGGTGCCCTGCGCGCCCTCGAACATGACGCTGCCGCCCTCGGCGAGAATTTTGTTGAGCAGGCGGCCGGTGTCGGCGACGAAGGGACGGACCTCTTCGGCGGCGGCGGCGTACTCGTCGTACATCTGCGCGGGGTCTAGCGGGTCCGCGCCAAAAAGCGCATGGACGATGGCGTTCTTCTCAGCGCAGGCGGCTTCAATGTGTGTCTTGAGCAAGTCGGGGCGGAGCAGGTCTACGATGCGCAGGCCGCTGCGGGCCATCTTGTCCTCGTAGGCCGGGCCGATGCCGCGGCTGGTGGTGCCGATCTTCTTGCGGCCGGGAGCGCTCTCGGCGGCCAGCTCGATCATGCGGTGATACGGCAGAATGACCTGGGCGCGATTGGAGACATTGAGTTGTTCATCGACAGCGACGCCAAGGCCGCGCAGCTTGGCGACTTCCTTGAGGAAGGCGATGGGGTCAAGGACGACGCCGTTGCCGATGATGCCTCGGCAGCCGGGGCGCAGGACACCGCAGGGGATGAGCTGGAGGACGAAGCGCTGGCCGCCGATGATGACGGTGTGGCCGGCGTTGTGCCCGCCTGCATAGCGCGCCACGGCGCTGAAGCGCTCACTGAGCACGTCTACGATCTTGCCCTTGCCCTCATCGCCCCACTGGGCACCCAAAACTACCGCGGTCTTTGCTCGCATCTGGATCCGTTCCTTTTTGAATATGCTTGTTGGAGTTACACTTCAGCCCCTGCGGCCCTCAGGTGAGGACGCGTGGGGAAGGTGGGCTGCAAAACGAAGGCGCGAAGCCCGGCGGCTTGCACCATCTTCAATGATAAACCACCTTTGGTGGGGCAGACGCTCACTACTCGTTCGCAGACAGGGCAAACGCATTTTGAGGTTTGGGCGAAAGATGAAAGGCAGGTGTTTTGGAGGTTCTGGAATGAGGGCTAAGTTTGAGAAAGACCGGCGGAATGCAGTGGCGGAAATCGGCGAAAAAAGGGGCGTTTTTGGCAAAAAGAGGGTCATATTTTGCCAAGAACGGCCAAAA
>CAZDYU010000173.1:0-6376 GCA_964509755.1 uncultured Occallatibacter sp.
GTTAGACGTATCTCGCCGGTATTTGTTTAATGAATTAATGACTCAGGACACTAGAAACGGAGTAAAAGCTATCACATTGAAAGATGACGATCAAGATAGAGAATATGGACATCGCATTGGCAAAGTGATTCTTTTGAAACCATTTGAGAAGCCTCCAACAGCGCGTATTTTAGCTCTCATCACAAATGAACGGCCAGGTGGCGCCTATCAGGTGACAATGCAGATTACAGGCTTGCAACCTAAACAATAATGGGGTGATCTGGATTTCCTCGGTCTCGTTTTTGATACCTGCGAGACCAGTATTTTGGCTCCCCCTCCCCGGTCCCCAAAAGCGAGGGACCGGGGGCACCCTCAACTTGAAGAATGCACCTTCAACTTGAAAATGCTGTAGGAGAGCAGGGCCGCACGTCGAGTTTTCTGTTGTCAAATGTATATACATTTGACTATACTATGTTGGCATGAGCATCGGGGTGGGGGATCTTTGTTGCTTTCACGATGCGGATGAAAGGGCAGACGCGTCTGCTTCGGCCAATTTCTGCTCGTTCTATGCACGCAAAGGAGTTTGCAGCTTATGAAAAAGCGCGTACCACAACTGAAAACCGATGAACAGGCCGAAGAGTTCCTGGCACAGAATCTGTCGGAGCTGGATTTTGCGCAGTTCCGCCCTGTCCACTTCGAGTTCGAAAAGAAAGACGAACAGATCAATATGCGCGTTCCGCAGTCGCTGCTCAATGCGGTGCGGAGATGCGCGAGCGAACGCGGCATCCCTTACACGCGTTATATCCGTGAGACCCTGGAACGAGCGGTGACACAGACAAGGTAGTCATCAGCCAGGGACGAGCGCGGACGAGGACGTCCGCGCAACAGCCGACCGGGAGGTCGGCGCTACATTCACGGAATTATTTCAGCCGCGCCCCCAGCGGAGCCTCTTCCAGAAATCCGGCCAGCACCGGCGCGCCGTCGGGCAGTGAGGCGGCCAGCAACATCCCGTTCGACTCCAGGCCGCGCATCTTCCGCGGAGCCAAATTTGCGACGATCACGATCTTGCGACCAACGAGCTTTTCCGGCTCGTAGAATTGCGCAATACCGGCCAGAATTTGGCGCTTCTCGTAGCCCAGATCGACCTCAAGCCGCAGCAGTTTGTCGGCCTTGGGCACCCGCTCGGCGACCAGGATTTGCGCCACCCGCAGATCGACTTTGATGAAGTCGTCAATGGTGATGTGTTGCGGCTCGGCCACCTGCGGTGGGGCCAATGTCTGCTCCGCAGCCACCGGCAAAGCAGAAGCGACCGGCGCTTCGGCAGCCTTTGCCACCGCTTCATAGGCTCCGGTTTCGGCTGCGGCATCCACGCCAACAGAGTCTACCGGTGTACGATCCCAAACTTTTTGCTCTTCGGATTCCTCGCTCACGATTGCTCCTCTATTCTCATCCTTTGCGGCCTGTAAAGCCCCATTGGATTCAGTTGGCGTAACACGGGGAATTAATCCCCCGTCTCCCTCCGCGATGGAGCCGCCTTTGGCCACTCCGCCAGCGGCCTCGATTACGCTGAGGCTGTTCTGCTCTTCGATCTGCTGCATCCGTTCGACCGCATCCTTTTCCGCTCGCGGAAAGAGCGGCGCGGGCTCGCCAAACTTTGTCCCAGCCCGCAATCCGCCCCATGCAAGCTCTGTCAAAAACGCACCATGCGCCGCAGCCGAAATCTCGCCCTGACCCAATTGCAGCCAGACCTTCGCCGCCGACTCCGGCAGAATGGGATAGACCAGCGCCGTGATAATGCGAATGGCCTCGGCAGCCGTGGCCAGCACGCGGGCTTGCAGCGCAACATGCTCTGCCTCAGACCGATCCGCAGGCCGCTTCCACGGCGCGTTCGCTGTCAGGTAGCCGTCCGTCTCCGCCACCAGAACCCACACCGCCTTCAGCGCCTCAGAAAAATTCATCTCGTCGAATGCCGGCCCGAAGGCAGCGATGGTTCCCACCGCGCTCTGGCGCAGCACATCTTCCGCGGCAGTAGAAACGCCGGCCTCTGGCACCACGCCGCCAAAGTACTTATGCACCATGTTGACGACGCGACTCACCAGGTTGCCGTAGCCGTTGGCGAGGTCGGCGTTGTAGCGCTGGACCAATGCTTCAAAGGAAAAACCGCCGTCCTGCCCAAAGGGAATCTCGCGCAGCAGGAAGTACCGCAGCGCATCGGCACCCAGAACCGCGTGAACCGTTTCAGCGCGCACAATGTTGCCGCGCGACTTGGACATCTTGCCTTGATCGAAGAGAAGCCAGCCGTTGGCGCGCACCGAGTGCGGCAGCGCGATGCCGGCGGCCATTAAAAACGCCGGCCAGTAAACGCAGTGGAAGCGGCTGATCTCCTTGCCGATCAGGTGCATGTCAGCCGGCCAGAACTTGGCGAAGCGCGCCTGGTCCGCAGGGTCGTCCGAGCCATAGCCCAGCGCCGTAATGTAGTTGGCCAGCGCATCCAGCCACACATAGATCACATGCTTCTCATCGCCAGGAACGGGAATCCCCCAGGAAAAACTCGTCCGGCTGACCGAGAGGTCTTTGAGCCCGCCGCGCACAAACGAGACCACCTCGCGGCGCGTGGACTCCGGCCCCATAAAGCCGGGATTGGCCTCGTAAAACTCCAGCAGCCGGCGCTCAAAGGCCGAGAGTTTGAAGAAGTAATTCTCCTCGCTCACGGTCTCGGTCACGCGCCCGCAGTCGGGGCAGACCGTGCCCGGCGGCCCGTCGACATACAGCTCGTCGCTGACGCAATACTGGCCGGTGTAAGAACCTTTATAGATATAGCCCTTGTCGCGCAGCTCGGCAAAGAGCTTCTGCGTCCCGCGCTTGTGGCGCTCTTCGGTGGTGCGGATGAAGTCGTCATAGCTCAGGCCCAGTTGATCCCAGAGGCCGCGGAACTCGCCAGAAATTGCGGTCGCAAACTCCAGTGGCGTCTGCCCGGCCAGCGCCGCGCTGCGCTCGATCTTCTGCCCATGCTCGTCGGTGCCGGTGAGGAACCAAGTCTCAATGCCCAGCGCCCTCTTACGCCGCGCAATGGCGTCGCAGACGATGGTCGAGTAGGCGTGACCCAGGTGCGGCCGCGCGTTCACATAGTAGATGGGCGTGGTCAGGTAATAGCGGGAGGAACTGGAAGCTGAGTTTGTCATAGGCAGGTTTTGCGCCGTTTCCAGCCCATGCGTCCGGCTGAATTCTTCAAGCAATCTACTCACCATCTTACGGCATTTCCGCAGACGGTTCTTCCAGAGTGGCCCCACTCCCGGCGGCCAGTTACGGCGTCAAGAAACTTGTCGCCAACTCGCTAGCTCTCCATCACTGCAAAGCGGTGGCTAACTTGCTGATTTTGTTAACAAACGTCCCCATCCTGTTTGCTTGTTCATCGCCACCATCCCAGCCGCGCAGACCACGCTCCGCAACCAGTCAACCCCCAATTCATTCTTTTCAGAAAGCCGGCAAAGGATGGTAAAACTCGAAGACACATTTCACATGCTGTCGCCTATTGGTAGTTTTTTCCTATTCAACATGCTTATTATCAATAGGTTGAATAGGCAAAAAATCGAAAAGTGCCTTTTTGGGGTTCTCTTTTCCTTCTCTTTCACCCTTAAGTCATTCATTTTATTGATCTATTAAAGCAACGATCCGCTTTCTGCTTGATGGAAATCGGGTCTCAGTCCGCAACCATATCTTCCCCTGGCAATATCGGCCGCGTCCGCGGCAGCAATCCCCGCGAGGCAATCCAGCCCATCACAGCCAGCGCCACGGCAAAGGCCCCCAACTTCACCCAACTTGTCGCCGTGTTCTGCGGCAGCGTCTTCCACAGCACCAGCAGCAGCGTCTGCGCCGTCACCACCGCCCAGACCGAGCCATAAAAGTAGCGCCGGTGCCTGCCTTCCTTTTTGGTGGAAGGCTCCACGCGCGGCAGCATTCCCAGTGAGCCCGTGAGCAGAATGATTGCGGCCAGCGGAAGATAGCCGTAGTAGTAAATTTGCTTCATCAGCCAGACGCCCGTAACGGCGGCAATTGTCAGGCCGGCCAGATTGAGCAGCGCATAGCTCAGCACCGCATTCCACGCAAAGGTGTAGCAGACGCGCCGGTAAAGGGGATTCGGCTTGTCCTCATCGAAGCGCAGGATATACGGCCCCGGCTCCGCACCCGGCAGACGCCCGCGCATGGCGGCCACGCCTGTACCTATCAGCACCAGCCCCAGCCATATCGAGTTGCCCAGACTGAAGCCATGCGCAAAGAGTGAAAAAGTCAGCGGCCCCGGCGCCAGAAAGAAGACCCAGATCCAGATCGGCCAATGCAGCGACCGGTAGATGCGCGTGTTGCGCGTGCGCAGCTTCCTCTGCTCGGCGTACTCCACTTTGCCTGCGTATCCCATGCCAAAAAGTTTCGCAAAACCGCAGCGCGCGCGTCAATCAGACAGTAGTGCGGCTCCTAGTTAGCCGCGGCGCCGATGCTGTCCAGCGTGGAGAGAGCTTCGTCCGGCAGTTCCAGCGTTGCCGCCTTGAGATTCTCGCGCAGATGCTCAACCGATGACGTGCCGGGGATCAGCAGCAGCTTCGGAGACCGCCGCAATAGCCACGCCAGCGCAACCTGCATGGGCGTGGCCTCGAGCGACGCGGCTACTTCATTGAGTTGGGACGACTGCAGCGGGGAGAATCCTCCCAGTGGAAAGTAAGGCACATAGGCTATGCCCTGCGCGGCCAGAGCATCGACGAATTCGTCGTCGGCACGCTGGGCCACGTTATAGAAATTCTGGACGCAGACAATCTCCGTGATCGTCCGCGCCTCAGCTACCTGCTTGGCAGAGACGGTGCTCAGGCCGATATGCCGAACCAGCCCTTGCTGCTTGAGCTCGGCCAGAGCGGTCAGCGGCTCTTCAAAAGGGTCGTCCGTCGGCGCGGCCATGCCTCCCAGACGGAGGTTGACCACATCGAGCACATCCAGGCCAAGATTGCGCAGATTGTCGTGTACCGCGTCGACAATTTCCTGACGCGAACGAGCATGAGGCCATGAGCCATCGCTGCCGCGGCGCGCGCCCACCTTGGTTACGATGACCAGATCGTCCGGGTAGGGATGGAGCGCTTGCTTGATGAGTTGGTTGGTGATGTGCGGACCGTAGAAGTCGCTCGTATCGATGTGGTTTACGCCGCAGGCAACAGCCTGGCGCAGAACAGCGATCGCGCCCGGAATGTCGCGCGGTGGCCCCCAGACCAGTTTGTCTACCTCCCTTCCCGCAAGCTGCATGGCGCCATAGCCCATGCGATTAACGGTGATGGAAGTGTTGGGAAAGGTAAATCTGCCGCCCAGATTCGATTGCTGGATGGAATGTATGTTCGATTGCTCTGTCATTTGTCTCCTCAGAACTTCCCGGTGGATGTGTTGAGAACCCATGCTTGCAATTATTAGATGACGTTACGCAGCCGCAAGAAGTTGAAGCAGTTCGTCGGATTTAAATCCAGGGAAGCATCGCAAAAGAGCATTATGCAATTCATATGGCAGACACCCGGATAGCGGCACGGCTTCATATAGAGGAACAATATACACGGAAATATCTCCAAATAAACCAGACATTGGTGACAAGCAACAGTTCTTGACCGAGTGCCGATTTCCGTGCGCCACTGCCGTATCAGGTCAGGTCCGCATAACATCGGCAAGTATCAAGACTCCAGCGAAGTGTGGTCGACGGGCATGAGCAGTATCGTGACCAGAAAATTGTTATTGGCAAAACCCATGCGAAATAATTCCGCAGCAGCGCCGAGGTGGGGCGGTCGAAATCCTGCCAGGCGATGGTCGATGGTCTGGCCGGATTCCGCGGCGAGGATGGCCGGCGGATATCGAGTTTTCCGCCGGCAGGTTTGCACGGTTCCACCGCTGGGTGATATTAAGTGTAGAGGCTGACTGTCTCATCGGATGAGAATTGTGCGGGCGCGATCGAAAGAATGCGATGGAATGGCGCGTCCGCAAGCTGATTCTCAAGAACAATTTCAAGATCGTTTACGCGATTTTTCAAAGGCGCGAAACAGCGCGGCAGAGATTCGTGACCGGACTTGGGGTTTGCGCCGTGCAGGCCGGCGAGTGGGCCGCCGCAGCCAACTTGCCTGGGAAGAGCCGCCGAAGCGCGGCGTTCGAGGATCAAAAACGTGATTGTGAGTTCAATGAACTTGCTTGGAGCGCGGCTCTCGCCTGAGATGCTGGCGTTCGCAGCCCCTTCGCTGGCGCACCTGAGTCCGCTGGATCTCGCCGTGATTTCCATCTACTTTGCCATGGTGATCTGGATCGGCTTCTACCTGAAAAGCAAGGCCAACACCAGTGAAGAATTCTTCATGGCAGGCCGCGAGATGACGGCGTGGATCGCCGG
>CAZDYU010000174.1:0-6156 GCA_964509755.1 uncultured Occallatibacter sp.
CAAGAGAATCAGCAAAAGGAATCTACTTGTTCACTATTTACGGATAAGTACTAAAGCAATGCACTTTCAAAACGCGGAATTAGCCAGAGGTTCCCTTAACTTATCCGCCGCCAGGCATAAAGCGGGAAAAGATTGGCCAACTCGGCGACTTCGCGACGAATCCCCTCGAGCGCCGCATCGTCGCTGCGCTGTTCGAGCGCCTTGGCGATCCAGGCGCCGATCAGCCGCATCTCCGGCTCTCTCATGCCGCGAGTAGTCAGGGCGGGTGTGCCGATGCGAATGCCCGAGGCCTTGAGCGGCGGATTGGTGTCATAGGGAATGGTATTTTTGTTCACCGTAATTCCGGCCTTGCCCAGCGCCAGCTCAGCCTCTGAGCCGAGAATGCCCTTCTCGAAGACATCGACCAGCATGAGGTGGTTATCGGTGCCGCCAGAGACGATGCGGTAGCCGGCGTCTTTGAGCGAGGCGGAAAGCGCCTGCGCGTTGGCCACAATCTGCGCGGCATAGGTCTTGAACTCCGGCCGCAGCGCCTCGCCCAGAGCCACTGCCTTGGCCGCCACAATGTGCATCAGCGGACCGCCCTGCTGGCCAGGAAAGACGGCCTTGTCCACGGCAGTTGCAAGCTCTTTGCCGCAGAGGATCAGGCCAGCCCGCGGCCCGCGCAGGGTTTTGTGGGTAGTGGTGGTGGTGATGTGCGCGTACGGCACCGGCGAGGGATGTACGCCGCCGGCCACCAATCCGGCAATGTGCGCCATATCGAAGATGTAGACCGCGCCAACTTTGTCGGCAATGGCGCGCATCCGGGCAAAGTCCCAGAGACGCGGGTAGGCGCTGCCGCCGCCGATAATCACTTTCGGCTTCTCGCGTTCGGCAACCTCTTCCATCTGGTCGTAGTCGATCAGCTCGGTTTCTTTGCGCACGCCATAAAAGGTGGTGCGGTAGAGCTTGCCGCTGAAGCTGAGCCTGTGACCGTGAGTCAGGTGGCCGCCGTGCGCCAGATCCAGCCCCAGAATGGTGTCGCCGGCCTGCAAGACCGCCGCGTAGGCCGAGGCGTTGGCCTGTGAACCGGAGTGCGGCTGGACGTTGGCGTGTTCGGCGCCAAAGATCTCCTTGGCCCGATCACGCGCCAGATTCTCGACCACGTCGGCAAACTCGCAGCCTCCGTAGTAGCGGCGGCCAGGATAGCCCTCGGCGTATTTATTGGTAAAAATCGAGCCTGCCGCCTCGAGAACCGCCTCGGAGACAAAGTTCTCGCTGGCAATCATCTCCAGGCCCTCATGCTGGCGAAGGGTTTCTTTTTGGAGTGCTGCGGCAACGTCGGGGTCGGCTTGGGCAAGAGTCAGAGACATGCGGTCGGTCATACACAAATTCTATGGCATTTTGGCGGATACGGTAAGGAGAGAATGGGAATGCGCACCCCATAACTCTCGATTGTTTGAGTCAGCAAAGCGATCTGATTCCGGGCGGACTCAGAGGAGGATATAGAGTAGGATAGATAGTATGACGATGCAGACGGCAACTCGCAGGGTGAAGCGGAGTTTTACGTTAACGCCCGAAGTGGCGGCATTTGTGGCAGAAACACGGCAGAAGCAGCACGCCAAGTCGGACTCTGAGGCGCTGGTTTTGCTGCTGCGAGAGCTGATGCTGGAAGTCAAGCGGCGGGAGCTTGAGGCAGCCACCAAGGCGTATTACGACACGGCTTCAGAGCAGGAGCTAGTTGAGCAGAGCGAGTGGGCGGAGCAGGCCTCCCGGAGTATGTGGATTGGGGTTCCGGAATGAGCGCGCAGCCAATCCGCTTTCCTCAGCGGGGAGAGATCTGGTGGGCGCACTTTCCCACCGACGAGCCCGGCAAGAATCGGCCAGCCGTGATTGTCTCAACGAATGAGCGAAACTCTCATCCCCGCGCTGATACTGTGCTGGCGATTCCGCTTTCGACTTCCGTTCATAAGCTAGGCCCGTGGCACTTGCTCTTGCGCGCCGGAGAGACTGGCCTCCGCGAGGACAGCGTGGCCTGGGCAGAGAACATCGGCCCAGTGCCGAAAAACCAATTGAAAGAGCCTGCCGCGGGTCATCGCCCACTGACCCATACGCAGATTTGCCGTCTGGCCAGCTTGGTGCGGCTGGCGATGGGATGCATTGAATAGTTGGGAATGCTCCTCAGAAGGGCGCGAACTCCATTGGAGCGGCCACGTATAGAGCTTTCACCGTCCCAGGGCGAGCGAGGGGTCGCCGGAGAGGGCGCTGGCGGCGAACTCCCCGCCTTGAAAGCGCGGCCATGCGGCGGCGGCAATCATGGCGGCGTTGTCGGTGGAGAGAGCGAGGGTGGGAAAGGCTACGCGCAAGCCTCTTTGCTCAGCCTCGGCGCTGAACCGCGCGCGCAGTTCGCGGTTGGCGGCCACTCCGCCGGTGATCAGAATACGGTTCGACCCGAGTGATTCCGCAGCGGCAAAGCTCTTCTTCATCAGGTCGCCGACGACGGCGCACTGGAAGCTGGCAACCAGATCGAGCACCTGCTGCGAACAGAGGCCGAGAGCCTCGTCTTTGGTTTGCGGCAGATGCGCAACGGCCGAAGGAGCAAAGAGCCGGGCGGCGCGCGCCTGGGCCTCTTCGCGCAGGCCGTGCAACTCAACGTAGCGCAGAACAGCGGTTTTGATTCCTGAAAAAGAAAAGAGAAAATGCGGATCGAGGTTGGCGATGGGCGCTGTTTGGGCAGCCTTGGTGCGCGGGGGTTTATCGCCCAGATGGATCTTATGCTTGATCTGGGAAAAGGCGAAGGGCACGGCCTTGGGGTTGCCGAAGCGGGCCAGCGCGTCGATCCAGGGCCCGCCGGGATAGCCGAAGCCGAGCAGCTTGGCTACCTTGTCATAAGCCTCGCCGGCGGCGTCATCCAGTGTGCGGCCCACCAGCTTGTAACTCCACGCGCCGTGGGACGGCCGCGCCAGATAAAGATGCGTGTGCCCGCCGGAGACGACCAAGGCCAGTGCCGGCTGCTGGTCTGGCTCAGACTCAGGCAGGGACCGCTCATGCAGCAGCACGGCGTGGATGTGGCCTTCAAGATGATTGACGGCAATCAGCGGCAGTTCTTGCGCAAAGGCCAGCGCCTTGGCATACGTGATGCCGACGAGCAATGCCCCGGCGAGTCCCGGCCCTGCCGTGACGGCGATTGCGTCGAGGTCGCCCAGCGCAACGCCCGCCTCAGAGAGTGCCGCGCGAACCACTGGGACAATGGCACGCAGATGCTCGCGGCTGGCCAGCTCCGGCACCACGCCGCCGTAGCGGGCGTGGGTGGCAATCTGCGAGGCGACAACGGAGGAAAGCGTCCGCGCGCCGCGCTCGACCACAGCCGCAGCGGTCTCGTCGCAAGAGGATTCAATGCCGAGGATGAGGCCGCGGGTGGTCATCTCTATAGTTTAGCGGGATGGTTGACTCTCAACGGATTACTCTCAAAGAAGGCCATGTTCCCAGCCACTCCCCAATTCGCCGCGGCCTTCCAGATCATCGCGGCCTTGCGCGCGGACGGGCACGAGGCTTATCTGGCCGGCGGGTGTGTGCGCGATTTGCTGCTGGGCACGGAGCCGCATGATTTCGACGTAGCCACCAGCGCCACGCCGGACGTGGTCCTCAATCTCTTTCCGCGCACCTTCGCCGTGGGAGCGCACTTCGGCGTGGTGCTTGTGGTCACCTGCGGTGAGGCAGACGCCGCTGGCGCGGCAATACAGGAGATGAATATATCAGCGCAGGTGGTGACCGAAGTTGCCACCTTCCGCTCGGACGGCGCATATTCCGACGGCCGTCATCCGGATGCGGTCCGTTACACCCTCAGCGCCGAGGAAGATGTGCAGCGGCGGGATTTTACGATCAACGGGCTGCTGCTGGATCCGGAGCGGCTCTTTCCGCAGGGGCTGAAGCCCGGCTATCTTGCGGAGTTTTCGGCACGACTGAAGTCGTGCCCTGATACAAAACCAGACTCCAATCGAGTTTTTCCTCAGCCTAGCAAGCTCGGCCTGTTGGCTGAAATGGAGGTACGGGCTGAAGCCGGCGCCCTTCAGGCCGCGGTGATTGACCACGTCGGCGGTTTGGCCGACCTCAAGGCCGGCATCATTCGCGCCATCGGGCAACCTGCCGAGCGCTTTGAAGAAGATCATCTGAGAATGCTCCGCGCCGTCCGATTCGCCGCGCGTTTTGGCTTTGAGATCGACCCCGCCACGGCCGCCGCCATTCGCCGCCTCGCCCCCAAGACCAAAGCCGTCAGCCGCGAGCGGGTGCGCGATGAGCTGACCAAAATGCTCACCGAGGGACGAGCACGACGGGCTTTTGAACTTTTGGACGAAACCGGCCTGCTTGCCGAGACTCTACCTGAGATCGCGCGCATGAAGGGCGTGGAGCAGCCGCCGCAATTTCATCCCGAGGGGGACGTTTGGACGCACACGCTGGGGCTGCTGGGCCAGCTCGACGCAGGCTGCTCGGCCACTCTGGCCTGGGGAGCGCTGCTGCACGACGTTGGCAAGCCCGCGACCTTCCGCCGGGCTGAAAGGATCAGATTCGACGGCCACGTCGAGGTTGGTATCGCCATTGCCGCCGCGATCTGCCGCCGCTTCCGCTTCTCGAACGACGAAAGCCGCCAGACCCTCGCGCTGGTCGAGAACCACATGCGCTTTGCCGACGCGCCGCGCATGAAGGCTTCCACGCTGAAGCGCTTCTTCCGCCTGGAAAACTTCCCCGAGCACCTTGCGCTGCACCGCATGGATTGCCTGGCTGGAAGCGGCAATCTGGACCACTGGAATTTCGTCCGCGATCACCACGCCGCAATGCCCGAGGAAGCCGTGCGCCCCAAGCCGTTGATTACCGGCCGTGAGTTGATTGCGGCGGGCTATCGGCCGGGAGCCGCATTCAAAGTGATGCTGCGAACCGTTGAGGATGCGCAACTGGAAGGGACGATTGCGACGGAAGAGGAAGCGCTCAAGCTCATTCAGGAGCGCTTTCCGCTGGATTGACCGTTCCATCGTCCGCAACCGCTAAGATGGTTGCAGCACAGAAAACCCATGCCGCTGCTCGATCCCATTCCGTCTCCGGTCGATTTTGCCGACCTTGCCGCTCTTGAGTGGGAGCCGCTTCTGGCTCTCGTCGCCAACTTTGCCGCCTCGCCCGTCGGCCGCAACGCCATCCTCGATCTCAAACCCTCCACCGACGAGCCCTGGATCGCCCGCCAGCATCAGCTCACCGCCGAGCTGCGGCTTTTGCTTGCAGAGCAGACCTCGATCCCCGTCGGCGGCCTCTTCGACCCTACGCAATTCGCCGCCAAGGCGCAGATTCCCGGCGCGGCTCTGGAAGCCAACGACCTACAAGCCATCGCCCGGCTGGCCAACGACGTTGCCTCCTGGCAATCGCTCTTGCAATCGCCCCCGGCGCGCCTCGTCGGTAAGATGCCGGGCCTCTCGCAACTTTCTTCCACGCTTTCAAACTCACTTCGCCCTCTGGCAGAATCGATTGAGCGCACCATCCAGCCCGACGGCTCGCTGGCTGACAACGCCTCGCCCGAGTTGGGCCGCATCCGCCGCGATCAGGAGCGCCAGCAGCGGCTGATTGAAGAAAGCCTGCGTGCCGCCTTGCGCAAGCTCAGCGCCGAAGGCTCCACGCAGGAAGACCTCATCACCATCCGCGGCGAGCGCTTCGTGATCCCCGTTCGCGCCGAGTTGAAGCGGCGCATCAGCGGCGTCGTCCACGGCGCAAGCTCCAGCGGCCAAACTGTTTACGTGGAGCCGCTGGAAACCATCGAGCAGAACAACGAACTGGTCCGGCTGATCGACGAAGAACAGGCTGAGATTCACCGCATCTTTGTCGCGCTGACCCGCCAGGTGGGCGGCTATTCCGAGGCTCTCGTCGCAGGCGCGCGCGTCCTTGCCCTGGTCGATAGCCTGCAAGCCCGCGCCCGCTTTGCCCGCGATTACGACTGCGTGGCGCCCGCGATTACACCCGATTTGCTGAGTTTGGAAGCGGCCCGCCATCCGCTGCTGGAACGGCACCTGCGGCCTATCGGCAAGCGCGTCGTTCCGCTTACACTCGAACTCACCGCCGCGCATCGCCAGCTCATTATCAGCGGCCCCAACACCGGCGGCAAAACGGTTACGCTCAAGACCACGGCGCTGCTGGCCATGA
>CAZDYU010000175.1:0-6052 GCA_964509755.1 uncultured Occallatibacter sp.
AAAGCTAAAAGCTAAAAGCTAAAAGCTAAAAGCTAAAAGCTAAAAGCTAAAAGCTGCTCTTCGGTAGATTCACCTGCGCAATCACCGGAGTTCCAGCAGGCGCATCCGTCACCGGATAAACCACCTGCCCCGGCTGCGGCTCATTCATTCCCATCTCGCGCGCCATTTTATCGATGCGCTCGGGCTGCGTAAGTTCGGCCTCGGAGAGTTTCAATTGCCGGTTCTCCTCGCGCAGTTGCTCAATCTGCTGCTTTTCCGATTCGATGCGGTAGCCGCTCTCAATCGCGCTGAAGTGCTGCAAGCCGTAAACCATGGTAAGCGAAAACAGAATCGTAACCGCCGCCGAGAAGACGCTCATCTGGCGGGCGCGCACCGGATCGGGCGCTTTGACCAGACGGCTGTTGTCAAAATGCTTGGGAAAGAAAAACTCCGGTGTGCGCATGCCCCGGCGGCGCACAGATTGCAGCGCCAGCAGCTCGGCGTTCCGCTCCTCTGCCCGCGCGCGCCAGCTCTTGCCCGTCTCCAGATAAGTTGTTGCACATGCCGCCATGGTGTCCTCCTTCCACAGTTGTCAGTTCTCAGTTACCGATGCCCCTAAACTGACAACTAACAACTGACAACTAATAACTAACAACTAACAACTGACAACTAATAACTAACAACTAACAACTGACAACTGATAACTGACAACTGACAACTGACAACTGACAACTGACAACTGACAACTGTCTACTGCCTCTCCGCCGCTCTCAGCTTCGCGCTGCGCGAGCGCGGATTGCGCTCTATCTCTTCTTCCCCAGCCGTTACCGGCTTCTTGGTCAGAATCTCCCAAATCCCTTGCCGCGCCCCTTCGCGCAGGCTGTCTTTTGCTATGCGATCTTCCAGCGAGTGAAAACTGATAACTGCCAGTCTTGCGGAGGGCTTGAGCAACCGGGGTGCGGCCTCCATCAATTCCCGTATCTCTTCCAACTCGCGGTTCACGTAGATTCTCAGCGATTGAAACGTGCGTGTAGCCGCATGAATGTGATCCTTTTTCATTGCCGGAGCGGCTTGGGAAACAATACGGGCCAACTGCCCCGTAGTTGTTACCGGCCGCCCGCGGACAATGGCTCTGGCAACTCGACGCGACCTCCTTTCATCTCCATATTCGTAAATCAGATTTGCGAGTTCGACTTCGCCCATCTGATTTACCACTTGTTCGGCTGTCGGCCCTGAGCGCGTGTCCATGCGCATATCCAAAGGCCCATCGCCTGAAAAACTGAAGCCCCTGCGCGCCTCGTCCAACTGCAGGGAACTTACTCCAAAATCCGCCAGCAAGCCATCCAAAGATGCCGGCTGCAAATGACTCTCTATCAAGCTGAATGCCTCGCCGATCAAAGTAACTCGCGGAGCCTGAGAGCCTAACTCGATGCAAACTCCGTCTAGCTTCTCTTTGGCCAGCGCCAGAGCTTCTTGATCGCGGTCAAAGCCGATCAAATGCCCCTTTGGCCCCAGCAGTCTTGCAATTCCCGATGCGTGCCCCGCCAAACCAACTGTGCAATCGACCACCGTGGCGTCCGGCCTTACACGCAAAAAACTGATCGCTTCCTCAAAGAGCACTGGCGCATGGCGTTCCATCGAATTCTTCATGCGCTCCCCCTCGGGGGCCGTTGCCCTAACTCCGCGGCTTCAAGGACACCTTCAACGACTCGCGATCGCTGGCGGTAATCGGATTCGCCAGCAGATTCTCCTCGAACGACGCTTGATCAAAAACTTCCAGGTACTGCGGCTTGCCCATGATCGCCACTTCGCCGTCCAGCTTGGCCCGCTGGCGCAGAATCTGAGGCAGCAGAACCCTACCCTCGCCGTCGATCCCCACCTGCTGGCCAAAGTAGCTGGTAAAGTTCAAATACTTCTCCACCGCCTCGTCCATCGTGCTCGACTCAGCCAGCAGAGCTTCCTGCTTTTCCCACTCCGGCAGAGGCCAGATCTGCGCGCTCTTGCCATTCGCGCTGGTAATAAAAAACTGCGTAATCTGCGCGCCCTCCATCCGCTCTTTGAACCCGGCCGGGAGCTTCAACCGCCCCTTGGGGTCCACCTTCGCCGGATGATTGCCGCGAAACATCGCCATTCCTGCCCGCCTCTTACCGCTTCTTCCTGTCTTCCCTAATCGCTCTGCCGCCGTTATTCAGGCTGATTCCCCGGCTGCTTTAGCCTTCAAAGCCGTTGTATCCTGTTACCAGAGGAAAGAAATCGGCTAAAGCTTTTTTGGAACTCGCCGATGATTGACACAAAGGACCACAAGCCGCCACTTTTGACCACTTCCCGATGGTAGCGCGCTTCTCGCTGCTTTCCAAGCTAAAAAATGCAGAATTATGAGGCGAATTGGGCCGTTCTGTGGATAAATCTACTAATAGATGTATTTCCTTCTACCACCTCAATATATTGTGTTGACTGCTTTGGTTCAACCTCTAGACAACCCGATCAATTTATGGTAGCGAACAAAAAGCGAAAATCTGCCCCCTTCACTCCGTTCAGCCAAAGTGCTTTAATCCCGAAAACGGCGGTTGAATATCGTCATCCGTGGCCTGTATCGAGGTTTGGAGCCTCAGAAACTTGTTGCTTTGTAATCAGGGCCCGACTTCTAGCCTGCCCTGAGCGGAGTCGAAGGGGGCCGCAAAAGACTGATAGGAAAGCTGGGCTTTAGCCCCTGCAAAACTTCGGTCTGGCAATCTACCATGGTTCGGCTTCTTCTCGATCGTCGATTTTCGACTGCTCCGCAACTCACCCAAATGGTGAGATCGTTAATCACCGCAAGGGGTTTCACTTTGAAGAAGATGGCCAATTCAAGGCTGGATCGTCTGCCGTTTTTAGGTTAAATTAAGCGCGAATACAGCGCCGGGAACCGGCTGCCGATTGAATAAATCTATTGGATGGAATGCTTTTCTACACCCCCTAAAAGATTTCCCCGCTGCCTTGCCCGATCCGTCACAATTTTCAATAGATAGATAAAGACCAGCGCGTTGATCGTCAGCAAACTCACCCGGATCCATGTCAGCCTGCGGAAGAGTTCGAAGATCTCCCATGGCAAAAAGGATGCCGTAATCACCAGCGTCAGGTACTCGCCCCAGACCTTTTCCAGAAACAGGCCAGCTCCCTCAAAAATGCTCAATACCGCGTAGAAAAACGCCGCCGCGCCTATCCTCCGCAGCAGCGGATCGTTGAGCAGCGACGCCTTGTCCAGAAGGAAGTCAACTACGCGCGACTCGGGAAGATGGTTCGCCAGATGGTCCAGCAGGTCGCCGATGTCCTTGTGCAGCAGGCGCACCGCGCCCACGCCGATGGCGCAAAACAGAATCGCCTGGATCAGCTTGTAGGCCGCGATCAGCAGCAGCCATTTGTTATGGTGCTGCGCCGGCGGTGCCTGGGGTGGGGAATCGATCATGATTGTTGGAGAATCCGTGCTTCGCTCCTGCCTCTTCTTACGTTAACCGATGCACGCCGGTTCTGCGCGCTCAGCCGCCGCCCGGTATCATTGAGTCATCGCTTCAGCGTCAGCAGCCGGTCGCGGTCGATCGGATTCCCGTCCAGAAAAATCCCCGAAATGCGCCGCGCATTCCAGATATTCACCGCCGGATCGGCGTCGAGAACCAGTATGTCGGCGCGGCGGCCCGGCGCAATCTGGCCCACTTCATTCCAGCCGAATTGCAGGCTGTAGTTATTCGTTGCCGCGGCCAGCGCCTCGCGCGGACTCAGCCCCAGCCGCACCAGAAGCTCCAATTCCACATGCATTGAAATTCCCGGCAGCGCGCTGTGCACCGGCGCGCCAGAGGCGGCAAGATAATGCGGAAAGGCCGCAAAAATCGTCTCATTGATCCGCCAAAGCCGCAGCGCCGATTGGTCCGCCTTCTTGTGCAGATTTTCTTCCCAGTACCGCTGCCCCATTCCCGGCATGTGCTTTGTCCAAAAGGAGAGCGAATAATCCATCTCGCCGGTAGCGCGGTCCGTCGGCTCAAAGACCCGCGCCGGGTCGATCTGCGTTGCGGCCGGATCCTTCCACAAATTGCGATGCCCCGGCAACTGCGCAAAATACTCGCTGAAGGTGGGCACCAGCGCCGCGTGATGGCTGGCCAGAAAATGCGCATAGCCGCGCAATTGCACATTGGTCGCGGGCAGCCGTTCGGCGTAATCGTAGGCTGTAGTCGCGGCCTGACCCTCGGCGTCATCCACCAGCGGCCGCTGCAACTCCTCGGGAATCGCGCCCAGCTCGTAGCGGCCCATATGCACCAGCGCGTCCACGCCGGCCTCGATGCCCACGTCGTAAGGCGTAGAAACAAACTCGCCATAAGTCGCCAGCCCCATCTGGTGGGCGCGAGCCATGATCCATTGCGCATTCGCTGCGGTAATGTTGTGGCCCAGCCAGACGGCGCGCGTTCCCAGCCGCGAGGTATCGTTGAGCTGGTGCAAGGTATCTTCCGGGCTCAGCTCGCTGGGTCGGCCCAGTTGGCGCAACTTCAGCACCCATTCCGGACGCTTGGCCAGCAGACTCCAGTTGTCGGTCGAGCCCACTGAGTCCATCAAATAAAGTCGCGGGCTGGGCGAAGCCGCCAGGTCCACCGCGCCGCGCTTTACATCGCTCACGGCGACCACCGTAGTCACGCCCATATATAGGTCGGCGTCGGCCTGGCCTTGTGAGTTCATTCCAGCAAAGCCGTCGATCAGGCCGGGGATAAGAAACTTGCCCGTGCAGTCGATCACCCGCGCGCCCTTGGGAATCGCCACCGCCAGCCGCGAACCGACCTCGGCTATGCGGCCCTCGCGCACAAGCACCACGGCGTCGGGCAGATCCTTGGCTGAACGGCCCCAGTCGCTCACATCCACCACCGTGCCGCCCACCAGCGCCAGCACCCCAGGCGCTGGTTTGGCCGCCAATGGAGATGAGGCTTGCGGCCAGGCCAGCGCAACCGCCAGCACCGGCACAAGGGGGCCCGATAAAAGGAGACGAGTGAGTCTCATAAGAAATATCTGTCTTGTGTGGATTGTCGCACACCGGATTGGCGCTTCCGGCGTTACGGTGTGCCGGCCGGCGTCTCCGCGCTCTTGCGGCGGCTCAACACAAACGACTTTTTCCGGCGATCCTTGCTCGCATGGTCGATCTTCTTCCAGAATCCAACAAAATAATCGATCGCCGAAATCGATGAAACCAGCACCGTGAAATAAATCGCGGTAATCGCAATCCAGCGCACCGGCACAATCAGAAATCCAAACTGCCATTGATCCCAGTGGTGAGCCAGAATCGCTGAAACCACGCTGAAAATCTGCAAAAAAGTCTTCAGCTTGCCCAGATCGCTGGCCTCGATCGTGAAGCCTTCAGAAGATGCAATCGAGCGCAGCCCGCTGATCAGGAATTCGCGGCCAATGATCACCACGGCGATCCAAACCTTCACCACCGCCGGATGGCTCGCGCTCCCGTAAGCCACCAGTGCGATCAGCGCGCTCGTGACCATGATCTTGTCGGCAATCGGGTCCAGCAACATGCCCAGCGTAGTGATCTGCTGGCGCTTGCGAGCCAGGTAGCCATCCAGCCCGTCGGTAATCGAAGCCAGAACAAAGAGCACCGAAGCCGCAAGCTCCTGCGCCCCATCTCCCTGCCACGGGAAGTGCGGCGTCAGAATCCATAGCAGCAGCGGGATCATGACGATCCGGCTCATCGTGATGGAGTTGGGCAGATTCATGCGAGTCGCGTGCCGTTCTGATGCTTGAAGCCTGACACCATTATCGCACCGCAAACCGAATCCGCGTCCCACCGCGACGCCCGCGACGCACGCGCAAAACCAAAGCGGGATAAACCCTTGGCCCACTCCGCTTCGGCTGGCATCCTGAGTCTAATGTTCGTAAAACAAAGGAACTGTCATCTTGAGCGAGCGCAGCGAGTCAAAGGACCTGTGGTTGTTTTTGTCGTTGCTTTTCGTAGCATTGTGTCAGGGCTCGGCTTTACAGGCTGCGGAAAAACTCAATTGGATGAAGGGTACGGGCTTTACAGGCTGCGGAAAAACTCTTCTGGAGGCAATTC
>CAZDYU010000176.1:0-6002 GCA_964509755.1 uncultured Occallatibacter sp.
TAAAGCCCGACGTTGATATGATTGGCTTTATCGGCCCGACTGAAGTCGTGCCCTGATTACAATGCCATTGGGAATTGCCTCCTGAAGAGTTTTTCCGCAGCCGGTGAAGCCCATACCCTTCACCTAATGGAGCATTACCGCTGCCGGTGAAAAGCGCCTCCTACCGTTACAATGATTTTGTCCCGGCACAAGGAGCTCAACGCTGTGAAAATCTCCGCACGATGGGTATGGATCGCAGTCGTTGTTCTTTTGGCCTTGCAGGCGGCGCAGGTGTTGTACGTGGTGCATCGCGAGTCGCCCACATGGGATGAAGGCGACCACATGTTCGCCGGCTACATGATGTGGCGTTCCAGCGACTACGGCCTGAATCCCGAGCATCCGCCGCTGGTGAAGCTGCTGGCCACGCTGCCTCTGCTGGGCAAAGACCTCTGGACTCCGCCGCTGCAAGGCCGCAGCTTCAAGGCCGAGGCTTATCTGGATGGTCGCGATTGGCTGGCCCGCAATGACGGCGCAAGCCAGAAGCTGGTCTTCCGCATGAGGCTCATGGCAGGGCTGCTGGCGCTGGGGCTTTCGCTGGTGATTTTCTTTGCCGCGCGGGAGTGGTTTGGGGTGCCCGCAGCGCTGCTGGCGCTGCTGCTGGCCGTCTTTGAGCCCAACCTGCTGGGCCACTCGGCGCTGGTGACCACCGATATGGGCGTGACGCTCTTCTTTTTGGCCAGCATTTACGCCTTTTATCGCTACTGCCGGCGGCCCTCGCTGGCGCGCCTGCTGCTGGCGGGCTTGGCGGCCGGTCTGCTGCTGGCGACAAAACACTCGGGGATTTTGCTGGCTCCGATGTTGGTGCTCTTGATCCTCTGGGAGCTGGCTTGCGCGCCCACCGGAACACGCCGCCGCATGGCTTTGCGCCTCGCGGGAGCCTTCGCTGCAATCGTCATGATCGGCGTGGTTGTGCTGTGGAGCTTCTACGGCTTCCGCTATGCGGCGCGGCCCGCTGGCCTTGCCCTCAGCAGTTCGCTGGCCAACTACGCCGCGCAGCTCAAACCCTTTGACTCAGGCGCGGTGCTGCTGATTGCCCGCCTTCATCTGCTGCCCGAGTCGTATCTGATGGGCTTGGTGGATGTGAAGCGCATGGCCGAAGACTATCCCACCTTCATCTTCGGCACGGTCTACTCGCACGGGCAGTGGTGGTACTTTCCGGCGGTCATTGCGATCAAAACCACGCTGGGCTTGCTGGCGCTGCTGGCGCTGACGGCGTTCGCCATTTTTACCGGACGCCTGCGCAAGGGGCGCGAACTGGCCTTCATCCTAATCCCCGCAACGGTCTATCTGGCCGTCGCCATGCTCTCGGGAATGAACATCGGCGCTCGCCATATCCTTCCGCTTTACGCTCTGGCCTGCATTCTGGCTGGCGCGGGCGTAATAATTCTTGCCGCAAACAGCCGGCGCTGGGCGTGGATTTGCGCCGCGTTGATTGTGGCGCACATCGCCTCTGCGCTTGCGGCCTTCCCCAATTACATTCCCTACGCCAATGAGGCCTGGGGCGGGCCGGCCAACCTGCACAACCTGCTCAGCGACGCCAATGTGGACTGGGCGCAGCAACTCTATCAAGTCAGGGATTGGCAGCAGCGCAACCCCGGCCAGGAGTGCTGGTTCGCCTACTTTGCCTATCCTGAGTTCGACCCGGCCACCTACGGCATCCACTGCCATCCGCTGCCCACGCTGGACACCTTCTGGCTGAGCGGCGAAGAGATCACACCGCCGGAGATTCAGGGGGCGGTGCTGATCAGCGCCGGCGATTTGAGCGGCTGTGAATGGCCCAGCGGGCTTCTGAATCCCTACATCGACTTCCAGCGGCTCAAACCGGATGAGACGATCGACTCCGGAATCTTTGTCTATCGCGGCCGCTTCCAGATCAAGCAGGCCGCCGCGCTAAGCCGCGCTGAGCTGGCCTATGAACTGCTGGGCAAGGGCAATGCGCCGGAGGCTCTTAAACTGGCGCGCGAAGCTGTCGCCATCGATCCCGCCGAACTATTCAGCCAGACGGCGCTGGGCGATGCCGCCGCAACTGTAGGCCTCAAGGACGAAGCCCGCAAAGCCTGGCAGGCGGCGCTTGATTCCGCGCGTCAACTGGAGGCCGGCGCACAGACCGGCTATGTGGGCGACCTTGAAGCCAAATTGAAAAAACTTTAATTGTGTCCGTATGTGATTGATAAATAAACATGAAACGAAAATTCAATTCCTTTCACAATTATTCAAGACAATCTCGATGCGATTATGAGACTGTTTTCCCTGTTCGAAGCGGAATCCCACCGCGATCGCGGTCCCCCGGTCGAATTGATTTTTCTTGAGAGGTTGATATGCATCGTCGCAACAGCTTTCTGTCCCCCGCATTCTGCTGTCTATTCGCCGCCACTGTCCTGCTTGCTGGGTTTCAGCAAGCCCGGACCCAGACCACTGCCGCCGCAAGCGCGCAAACCCCCGTTTCGCCCGTTTCTTCAGAGCGCCTTACGGGACACACCGCATCCAAGGTGCTGGATGGAACGGCCATCCGCGTCAGCCATTACAATTCCGAGCAGAAGCTGCGCCTTGCGCTGGGCATCCAGCCGCCGGATGTGGCTGGCGAAGAGAAGTTCATCAAGGAATTGACGACCAAGGGGTCGCCCAACTTCCACAAGTTCCTGTCCGCCGACGAGTGGAATGCGCGCTTTGGACCTTCGGTGGAGGATGAGCAGAAGGTGGTGGATTGGGCCCAGAGCGTGGGTCTGACCGTGACCAAGCGCTATTCCAACCGCCTGCTGGTGGATGTGGAAGCTCCTGCCGGAGTGATCGAGCAGGTATTCGGCGTGACGATCAATAATTACAAAGTTGGCGAGGAGGTTGATTTTGCCAACGACAGCGATCCATTGATGCCCGCCAGTCTCTCCGGTATTCTGCAAACCGTTGCAGGCCTCAACAACATCGAGAGGCTTCACAGGTTAGGGTCCAGCAAGAAAACGGTAAAAGGCGCGGACTATGTTCCCGGGCCGGTTGTCTCTGAGGGCTGGAACTCGCATGGCGACGGCGACCCGACGAAGGCTCCGGTAGCCCGGGCCGCGGCGCGGAAAGCAGCCGAGTCAGCTTCCAACGCGTCCGCTTTCAATCTGGCCCCCAAGGATAGCTTCCCCTTGGATGCCGGCGTCGCCGATCCGGACAACATCCAAAGCTCCGAGGGGTACGACTTTAACGCCTTCCAGAGGTTGAGTCACTGCTGCAACGTGCATAACGACTCTGGCGGATCGCCCAATGTTTCCTCCATCGCACTGGTCGGTTATGGAGACTACAACTATACCGACGCCACCACATTCTTCAATTACTACGGCTTCGCGTGGAACCTCAACACCTACTGCATCGGTGGAGGGTCTTGCCCTGCCGTGGACGGGGAAGCTCCGCTGGATGTGGAGTACTCGGACGCAATGTCCAATAGCTACGGCTCCTATCTTGACACCGCGCACATCTATGAGTACGAAATCACAAACGACTATTGGACATCCTACGAGGACGCCTTCAACCAGATTGTCAGCGACAACTACGCGAAGGTGGTTTCAACCAGCTACGGCGGGCAGGAAGCCACTTCAGGAGCTTCAAACTCCTATGAAACCGGCACCATGCATAACATCTTCAGCAGCATGGTGGGTGAGGGCTGGACGCTGATCGCAGCCTCCGGCGATAACGGCGCCAGCGATGGCTGCGGGAATGCGACCGCGGTGGATTGGCCGTCCTCGGATCCCTATTTCATCGCAGCCGGCGGAACTCAGCTCCTTCTTGACTCGAATGGCATCTTCACCAGTGAGATCGGCTGGCAAGGCGAAACATGGACAGGCGGGACCAACGACAACAACGGCGCCTGCGACAACAACCACGGTGGCAGCACCGGCGGCGTAAGCGCGATTTTTTCCGCGCCCTGGTGGCAGAACAGCTCTGGCGTGACGATCGACGTCCTCTCTCCCTACTATTCCTGGGTCGGCACACAGGAGTACATCGTCACCGGCAATGGCAACCGTCTGGTGCCCGACTTTTCTCTGACGGCGAACCCAGACGTCATGGGTGAGTGGTACTACTCCGGCGGGTCATGGCAAGATGAAGGCGGCACCAGCATCGTGGCGCCTGAACTGGCCGGCTTCTTTGCACAGGAGAATACCTACCTCAACTATATTGGCCACATTTGCGGCTCTGGATCTTCCGCATGCACCCCGGTCGGCCTCGCCAGTCCGTTTATCTACGAGAATGGCGCAGGCAACACGAATCACTATCCTTTTTACGACATGCTCAGCGGATGCAACAACAATGACATTACCGCGTTGTACAGCCTCACTTACTACTGCGCCTATACCGGCTTCGACCTGGTTACAGGGTGGGGATCGGCAAACATGATGCAGTTGGCCTGGGGCATCAACTGGCAGTTGATCCCCGCCTACGGCAGCCCATCGATTGCCTTCAGCGGGCCGGCCACCAACACCTGGTACAACAGCAATCAGACGGTAAACTGGACACTCTCCGACGCGGGCAGCGGCGCCTATCCCGCCCCCGGCGTGGCTGGCTTCACACAGGGCTGGGACTCGATTCCCTCCGATCCCTACAGTGAACCTCACGGCGGCGATGGCAACTCCTTCTACAGCGGCCCGCAGTATCCCTTCGCTTCCACCGGATGCCTGGCCTTCAGCAACAATGGCTGCGCCGGCAACGGAGGCGCACAGGGTTGCCACACCGTTCACGTTCGCGGCTGGGACAACCAGGGTGTCACGACTGGCGATCAGACTTACGGCCCGCTCTGCTATGACAGTGTTGCGCCTACAGTCGCCATCAACACCTCGGTGCAACCCTCCAGCGGCACTGGCTGGTTCAACATCGCCACCGGAAACCCGTACGTTTCGTTCACCGCTTCCGATCCTGGCGGCAGCAATGCTTCCGGAGTTCAAATTATCTACGGCGTCCTTGGCCCCACCTCCTGCTCACCCACCAACCTGAGCGTCTGCCAGGTCTATGGACCTCCCTTCCAACTGCCGCAGGGATACAACCCGGTTATGGCATTTTCAGAGGATTATGCCGGCAACTACAGCAGCGTGGACTATGTTGCATACTGGCTAGACACGGTTGCGCCTGTGACCACGGACAGCCTAGTCGGCACGTGGAGCAACAGCGGCACCCTATCGAGTTCGGCCGTAACGGTGAATCTCTCGGCAACCGACGCCACCAGCGGCGTGGAAGGCACCTATTACACGCTCAATGGCGGATCGACGATCACCTACTCAGGCTCTTTCACGATTTCAACCCCCGGCGGCTATACGCTCAAGTTCTGGAGCGTTGATTGGGCAGGCAACACGGAGGCCAAGCATACCACTACCTTCACCATCAAATCGCCCACCACGGCCACCATCACTGCAACCCCCAACCCATCGCTGCTCGGCCAATCGGTCAAAATGACGGCAAAAGTCACCGCGACAGTCGGCGGCACGCCCACCGGCACGGTCCAGTTCTGGAACGGCGCAACAAGTCTGGGCACCGCGACCCTCTCCGGCGGCGTGGCGACACTCTCCACCACCGCTCTGCCCGCGGGTGCTCTCACTTTGCAGGCATCTTTCCTGGGCTCTACCTACTACTCTTCGACCAACTCCGCGCCCTTCGATCAGACGGTCAATGAGAACACCACAACAACTTTGATTTCCTCACTGAATCCCGCGGTCTTTGGGCAAAATGTTACCTTGACTGCGACCGTTGCGCCCTCCAGTTCGGGAACTCCAACTGGCACCGTTTCGTTCTATTCCGGCGGCGGCTTTCTGGGCACCAGCACTCTGAGCGGCGGCGTTGCCACGGGCAATACGATATTTTCACCCGGTTCGCACGCAGTGACGGCCGTCTACTCCGGCGATACCACTTACCTCACCAGCACATCCGCGGTACTGACCGAGGTCGCCACCAAAGCCGCGCAGGCGATCACCTTCCCGGCGATCACGGGCACCTATTAC
>CAZDYU010000177.1:0-5747 GCA_964509755.1 uncultured Occallatibacter sp.
GGACGGTCTTGCCGCGATTGAGATGCTTGACGAACTCGGCGATGCCGCCGGCGTATTTAAATTCCGCCCGGCGGGCTTCGCCAGTCTTGGGGTCGGCCGTGCGCTCGTCGGTGAGGGTGATTTCAAGGCCTTTGTTGAGGAAGGCCATCTCGCGCAGGCGCTGGGCCAGGGTGTCGTAGTTGTACTCGGAGACGGAAAAAATCGTCTTGTCGGGCAGGAAATGAATCTTGGTTCCGCGGCGCTTGCTGGTGCCGGCCTTGCGCAGTTCGCTGACCGGATCGCCGCAACTGAAGTCCATCTCCCAGGTGAAGCCGTCGCGCCAGATTTCGACATTGAATTCCTGGCTGAGCGCATTGACGCAACTGACGCCGACGCCGTGCAGGCCGCCGGAGACCTTGTAGGTGGAGGCGTCGAATTTGCCGCCGGCATGAAGCTTGGTGAGCACCACTTGTACAGCGGGCATCTTCTTGCCATTGGAGAGATCCATCATGTCCACGGGGATGCCGCGGCCGTCATCGACGACGGTGATGGAGTTATCGATGTGAATGACGACTTCGATCTTTTTGCAATAGCCGGCAAGCGCCTCATCGACGGAGTTGTCGACGACTTCATAGACCAGATGGTGGAGGCCCATCTCGCCGGTTGAGCCGATGTACATGGCCGGACGCAGGCGAACTGCCTCCAGGCCCTCAAGGATCTTGATATTTTCGCCGGTATAGCTGCCGTTGTTCTCCGGGATCGGGGTGGTGCTCATAGGGTCAGTCGCCATTCGGGTTACCTTCGCGGGGGCTTCGCTGGCCACTCGATTCGGGTGCGCCAGGCGGGGTGGTTTCCGGGCGCGGATTCAACGGTCTAACCAATTGAAATACGGGGGCTTTCCAGCGAAGCTGCCTGACTCGATTTTACCACGCGGGAGGGGTTGAAAACAGGCTGTTTTCGGGGTGGAAAAAGCGGGAAATGGCCGACTTCAGCCGGCGCGTCGAAGCCGAAAAAGGGAAAAACTTTCGATTATCTTTGCGGATCGACTGGACTACTTCGGTTTGCTCCCCTAGGATTGTAATTAGCCAGAAGATGAACTTTTGGCAATGAAAACAAAAGGGGATACCGACCATGAAACTTGCCATTCGCATCTTCGCTTTGTCCGTTGTTGTCGCCGGCGTTGCCGCCGCTGCCGCTTCGCCGAAGAACGCTCCAATGCTTTCCAGCCATCAATCGGTGACGGGAGCGATGCCTGGACCGACTTGCGGACAGGCTGGCCTCTGCGTGGCGGATCCGAATACCGCTCAATAGACGCTAATAGTAACAAATAATTAATCGACGGTAATCATCGAGATCGCCAAGAAAACAAACCGTTTTGTAGTTGAGCAGTCCGGCATTTCGCGCTATGCTCAAAGTAATCGCAAAATGGCGGGAGGGCTGCTATGTCTTCACACAGCGCGATGTCGGTGATGGGCGGGATGGAAACCGTGCTGTGGATCGCTGTCGGTTTGCTCTTCCTGGTCAGAAAGCAGTATCGCCGCTTTCCGGCGATGGGAGTCTATCTGGCGCTGAATATGGTCGCGGCTCCGATCCTGTTGGCGCTCTTCTATGGCCTGCCGCGCCATTGGCTCAATGGTCGCTGTATTTTTTATTACTACTTCATATACTTTGCGGTATATATAGCCAGCGCAGTGTTGCTCTTCTTTGTCAGCATTGAGGTCTTTCGCTCTGCGCTTTCGGCTTTTCCTGGGCTTCAGAGGCTGGGAAGCGTGGCCTTCCGCTGGGTAGTCTTAGTTTCAGTGATCGTTAGCTTATCATCCCTTACCTTCGAACCGGATCGTGTTCGTTTCATGGACACAATTGCTTATGGATTGATGCGCTCGGTGAGTCTTATTGAGCTGTTCCTGCTGGCCTTCCTCTGCCTGAGCATGAATGCGTTGCGTCTTTCGGTACGCGATTTAGCCTTTGGGATTGCATTAGGTTTGGGCACCATGTCCGCCAGCGATCTTCTTCTTTCTTCATTCGTGTCTCCCCACACTTCGCTGACCGCTCCGCTGCAATTCGTTTGCGAGTCTCTCATTCTGGTTGCTCTGGGGATTTGGGTAGCCTACGCGGCGCTGCCCGAACCGGCGCGCGAGCCCGTGATGATGCCCATCAACTCGCTGCTCTTCCGCTGGAATGAGATTGCCACAACGCTGGGCCACACCGGAACGCAGGTGGCCGTACAGCAGTCTTCCAGCGGCTTCTTCCTGACTGACGCCGAGCAGGTGGTGGACAAGGCTCTGGGACGCAAACTTGCCGGGCCGGATCGATAGACAGGGATCAGAGATTAGGGAACGCAAAAAGGCCACGGCTCAGCCGTGGCCTTCTTGCGTTGTTGCGAAGAGAAATTACTCGACCGCGATAGGTTCGATCGAGGCAAAGCGCCCGCGGTTGCCGTGGTCGCTGAACTTCACCTTGCCGGTGACCTTGGCAAAGAGCGTGTCGTCGGAGCCGATGCCGACGTTGAGGCCCGGCTTGATGCGCGTGCCGCGCTGGCGCATGATGATCGAGCCGCCAGTGATGAGTTCGCCGGCAAAGGCCTTGACGCCCAGCCGCTGTGCATTGGAATCCCGTCCGTTTGTGGAGCTGCCTCCACCCTTCTTATGTGCCATGACTCAATCCCCTTCTTGATTCTTTTGCTTCCCATCCTAGCCGCAAAAAAAACGGCGAGGGTGGGGCGCCCATATCCCTTTGATGTTGAAAAAATGCTACGCGACGGCGGCGGTATAAGTCACGCCGTCGGCCTCAATGGCCTTGATGCGCAACTCGGTGAAGTTCTGCCGATGTCCTTGCAGCTTCTTGTACTGCTTTTTCCGCTTCAGGTGGAAGACCAGGATCTTTTCTCCTCGTCCCTCGCCCAGCACTTCGGCGATCACCTTGGCGGCAGCCGGCTTGGCCACGGTTCCCGGTTCGCCGCTGACGGCCAGAACGTCGCTGAACTCCACAAATCCAGTGTCAGAAGTCACACTTTCAATCTTCACCACGTCGCCAGGCGCGACCCGATACTGTTTACCACCGGTGCGAATAACCGCGTACATAAATCCTCCAGCGCAGGTCCGGCTCAGCCGGTGCGCGCCTAATATCAATAGCTCGGGCGGAAACTTCCACGCCGCAAAAGTACGCTCAAGCCCCCAGGCAAAGATCTGGAGGGCGAACGACTGGCTCTGCGGCTACAGGCAGGAATCGCCAAACTAGTGTAGTGTACCGGCTTTGGAGGCCAAAGGTCAAACTGGGCTCGCGCAAGGACGGTGCAGGCTGATGCTTAGGTAAAAAGGAGCATGATGCGATCAGAAAAAAACCAGCGTGAACCGGGAGGCCGGCGCTACAGGTTGGTGCCACAGGCCGGCGGACGGGCGAACGGGAGAGACCGGGCACTTATTACCCGTAGCACACCAGCCGTAATCAGGCGCTTTTTTGCGTTTGCCCTTAGAATTTGCTCATGACCGATCCATTTGTTTCACTTACCCAGCTTCTTGCCGAAGTTATCCTGCCGAATCTGAAGAGCGTGCAGGTGAGCCAGACGGAACAGATTGCAGCCAACGACCGGCTGGAGAACGCGATCGAGGAACTGCGGCTGCATCTGGAGTCGCAGTTTGCGCACCTTTCGGCGCAGTTGACGGCCTGCCGCGCGGAGCTGGCGGCGGCGCAGGCTACCATCAAAGCGACGCAAATCAAGAACGGCACACTGGCGCCGGATCGCGCAACGCTGATTCACTAGGCTGCCGACCCTGCGATAATTTACCTCATGAGAACGGTGCTCACGGCAAAGCGGCTTTGGGATGGGACGAGGCTGCTCGACCTGCCTGTTGTGGCGATTGAAGATGGACGGATCGAGTCTGTCTTCACGCGCGGCGAGAGCGATCTGCCAATTGAGGCGCACGTTCTCGACTTTCCCGGAGCAACTCTGGCGCCGGCGTTCTTCGACGTGCATTTTCATGGCGCCAAGGGCCACGACGTGATGGAGGCGACGCCTGAGGCGCTGGACGCCATTGGCGGTTTTTTGGCTTCTCGCGGCACGGGCAGCTACCTGGCCACCACGGTCACGGCGGCGCTGGATGTGACGCTGCGATCGCTTTCCAATCTGGCAAAGCTGCTTGCGCGGCCTGCTGTTGCGGGGCAGGCGCGGGCCATCGGCATTCATCTGGAAGGTCCGTTTCTCTCCCACACCAAGCGCGGTGTGCAGCCGGCCGAGCATCTGCTGGCACCCGACATCGCGATCTTCGACCGGCTCTTTGACGCTGCCGAGGGGCATGTCCGGCTGATGACGCTGGCGCCGGAGCTGCCGGGCGCGGCGGAACTGGCCGCACACGCCACGGACCGCGGAGTCCGCGTCTCGCTGGGCCACTCCAATGCGAATGCGGCCGAGACCCGCGCCTTGATTGCCGCCGGAGCCGTCAGCGCAACGCATACCTTCAATGCGATGCGCCCGCTCGACCATCGCGAACCTGGGATTCTGGGCACCGTGCTGACTTCCGATGCCCTCTTTGCCGAGCTGATCTGCGACGGCATCCATGTTGCGCCGGAGATCGTCAAGCTGTGGTGGAAGGCCAAGGGCGCCGACCGCGCGATTCTGGTGACCGACGCCATGAGCGCTGCTGGAATGCCCGACGGCACGTATCAGCTAGGCGGATTCGATGTTGAAGTGGCGCAGGGCAGAGCGATGGCGCGCGGCGTTCTGGCCGGCAGCGTTCTGACTCTGGATCGCGCGCTGGCGAATTTTATCGCGTTCACCGGCGCGCCCCTGGAGCAGGCTCTGCGGCTGCTGACAGCTAACCCGGCTGCGATGACGGGAGTTGGCTGTGAGGCTGGTTCGCTTGTCGTCGGTCAGGCGGCCAATCTGGTTGCCGTGGATGAGGCTGGAAGGCTGATCGGGGCGGTGGTGCAGGGCCAGTCGGCGGTTGCCGGACACGATTGAACCTAAAAACGGCAGTTGCATACCGTCATCCGTGGCCTGTATCGAGGTTTGGAGCCTCAGAAACTTGTTGCTTTGTAATCAGGGCCCGACTTCAGTCGGGCCGCAAAAGGCTGAAAGGAAAGCTGGGCTTTAGCCCCTGCAAAATTTCGGCCCGGCAAACTGCCATGGTTCGGCTTCTTCTCGATCGTCGATTTTTGACTGCTTTGCAACTCACCCAAATGGTGAAATCATTAGTCGCCGCAAGGGGTTTCACTCTGAAGTAGATGGCCAATTCAAGGCCGGATCGTCTGCCGTTTTTAGGTTGATGCGCTGTTCAATATCGCCTCAGCGCTGGAGCGGCGGTTTACGGTCAGGCTGAAGGATGCGGCGTGAACAGGGCCGTCCGGTCATTCACATCTGGCGCGCGATCGCGGATTGAGGGGGCTGGATTCCGGCCATGCAACAGCAACCCCGCCTACGAACGCAGTTTGCAGTTTACTGAATGCGGCTTTTTCAGGATCGACGAGCTAGCACGGCGGCCTGATTTCGCTTGAGGTTCCTCCAGCGGCAGGAATATAACACTTCAACGTGTAATCCATCACCATGCGGTCGGCGTTGAAGCGCCAGCCCAATGTCCGGATCGTCCGCTTCATGCGCTTGATCCAGCCGCGCGGCAGTCCGTCACGGTCGCGCTGATAGAAGAGCGGAATCAGCTCGTCGCGCAGCACGCGGTAAAGCTCCTCGCCGTCGCGGCTGTCATGCACATCCATGTTGGAGTGGGTTCTGCCGGTGCCGATGGCGAAGCCGTTGAGGCCGTCGTAGGCTTCGGCCC
>CAZDYU010000178.1:0-5676 GCA_964509755.1 uncultured Occallatibacter sp.
TGGTCGAAGCTCCGGCGCCGTCGCGGCCCATCGAGCGCGGACTGGCCGGACCGGCGCTGTTGGCGCATGTGCTGGTCTCGAAGTTCTGTGATTATGTTGGGTTCCCGGTTATGTGGCGTTCGGCTCCGAAATGGGCGTAAACCGTGGACCTTTCGGAATTGAACGTCACATAAACGCGGGCTAGATCTGAGCCAGGAAGGACATCAGGTCGGGGTTGTCGCGCCAGTGTTTTGTCGATTGCGTGCTCTCCACTGCACACAGGCCGAGGGCTTTGGCTTTCATCTGAAGGTCGGTTTCGGCGCAGATGTTGGTGGTTTTGATGGAGACGTGGCCAAGCCAGGCTCGGATGGTGTTGATGTCAACGCCGGCGCAGAGAAGATGCGTGGCTGTGGTGTGGCGGATGGTATGCGGGCTGATCCGTTTTTTGCGCATCTCCGGCACGCGGCGCATGGCCGCTTGAGCATAGCGCGTTACGATCACATGGATGCCGAAGCGTGTCAGCGGCTCCGAGCGGCGATTGAGGAACACTGGTTCTTCGCCGCTCCGCCCGGCGATGAGGTTTCCCAGGATCGCGGTCGTGGAGGCCCAGAGCGGACAGATGCGGACTTTGCCTCCCTTGCCGTAAAAGCACACGGAAGACAACGTACTGTCTGCGCCGCCATGCAGGTTGAGATCGTCGATGCACAGTTTGGCCGCTTCATCAGCCCGTGCTCCCGAGTTGTACAGGAAAAGGAACAGAGCGCGATCCCGAGAGCCGAGCTTTGTTCCGGGGCTGGGAGCGTCCAGTAGAGGATCGATTTCCGGCTTCTCCAGATAACAGACTGGCTTGGGGGCCGTACGCTTGGACTTGACGATGCGGAGTTGGGCGCACCAGTCCAGATATTCCGGGCATCGTTTCGCGATGAAGCCGGCGAGAGCATGGATGGCCTCCAGACGCTGATTGCGGCTGGAGATGCTGCATTTTCGCTTTTCTTCGATATGCCGCAAGAAGGCGCGCAGCAGATCCGCATCGATGTCCGTGATGAGCAACTCGTCCACTTTCTTATGCGCCTTGGAGGCAGTAAACGCCACTAGCAGGCGAACGGCATCGCGATAGCTCTGTTGTGTGTTGCGAGCCAGATTTCGCTCGCCGACGAGATATTCCAGCAGGAAACGCCTGATCCAGGGTCCGAGGGCAGAGCTATTCTTCATGGCACCCTCCGTATACCCAGTTCTGGAAACGGTGGTTTGCTTCTGCCAGCAACTCCGGTGTCATGGTGAGGTAACACTGGGTCGAGCGCAGGTCGATGTGACCAAGATAGGTGGAGAGGGCAGGCAGAAGGAGTTGCACGTTCGCACCAGTCCTATACCATTCGGTCAGCCTGTGCACGGCGAAGGTGTGCCGCAGGTCATGAAGCCGCGGTTGACGAGAACTTGTATCACTGCGGCGGACTCCCGCAAGGATGCACAACCGGCGGAAGTTGGCATCTACCGTAGAGTGGCCGAGGCGCTTATGTAGCCGCGACTGAAACAAGGGCCTGTAATGCTGATTCCATCTTCCCGGCGTGGCCAGATACTTCCGAAGGATATGCACCACATCGGTTCCCAGAGGAACGAGTCTGGACTTGTAGAACTTCGTCCCGCGGATGGTGATCACGCCATTTTCGAGATCCAGGTCAGCCAGATGCAAACTCAGCGCTTCACCAACCCGCATACCCGTTCCGTAGAGGAACAACAGCAGGGTGCGAAGCGTGTTTACCGATGTCCGGCAGGCCGCACGCCGTTGACAACGGGGCACTGCGTCCAACAACAGCCGAAGCTCCTGACGGGAGTAGATGTACGGAACGAAGGTAGGCGTATACTTTGGGACCGCCAGCGGCAGCGGAAAAGAAGCCAGCTTTCCACGACTCTTCCAGTACGCAAAGAAGTCCCGCAGCGTGCCATATTTGCGTTGCCAAGTTGCCGGCCCTGTGAGCGGACCATCCAGGAACTGCTTAACATCCGCAGAGGTTATCGCGCTCTGGAGCTTGGACCCATAACAGCTGGAAAAAGCCCGCAGAGCAACGAATGGGCTTTGGAACTTCTCGCCTGTTGCCTGGCGGTGCAAAATATATAGATCGATCGCGGCCGCGAGTTTCATAGCAGACCTCCCAGATCGAAGTCCGCCACGAGCCGCAGTTGTTGGAGATGAACCTTGGCATAGATGCTCGTGGATCTGTAGTCGCGATGGCCCAGCAGATCACCTATCTCCTTCATGGATGCGCCTTGTTCGAGCAGGTGAGTTGCACAGGCATGCCGCAGGCTGTGCGGGCCGCGCCGCCTGCATCGGATGCCTGCCGCACGCATTCCTTTGCTCGTAATTCCCCAGAGTACGCTATATCCAATCGCCCGGTATGGCGGGTTCAGCGTCAAGAACAGATTCCGGCAAGAGGACCGGGGCCTCGCCTTCTGGAGGTATGCCAGGATGGCATTGCCTACTTAACACTGCAGAGGATACTTCTGAGCTCCTCCGCGTTTGGAGTGGTTCACCGTGAACGTATCCGAGCGCCAGTCGAAGTCACTCAACTGAAGACGCGATATCTCGCCGCTGCGCAATCCGTATACCGCCAGAAGGAACAGGATGGCTCTGGCGCGTAGCGCGGCCGCATTGTTCCCCTTGACACCTTTCACCAGCCGCTGCACGTCCTTCCATTCCGGCCCTTCGGGTAATCCTTCTTGCGCGTATATTCTGGGCGAGCCGATGCCTTCTTCGATGCCGGGATTGCACCAACCGCGTTTTACCGCGTAACGGAAGAAGGACCGCAGCGCGTCCGCGTAGCCGCATGCAGACTTGCGGCTCCAGCCTCCGGCTCCCTTGAAGATCAGAAAGTCATCTACATCTTTCAACCGCGCGGCGGCGAGCGATCGGCGCCGACCGGAAAGCCACTTGAGAAACAGAGTTGCCTTCTGCCGGCGCGATCCTACCGTCGGCATCGCCAGCCCCTTATCCTCCGTCAGCCACCTCGCATAGTCGTCGATCTTGTCGGCGAACCGCGTGCGTGGAATCGCCCGCACCTTGAGCATGCCCGCGAAGCGCAGCCACTTCTTCGCAACATAGATGAAGTAACTGCCTGTGTGTTTGCAAGATCGAATGTCTGGATTCGAGCGCTGCTGCCGTGTCCACTTCTTCGCGGCGGCTTCGATTTCCTCGATCCACACACCCCGCGATCGAGTCAGTTTCAGCAGCCTGATCACGTTCAGCAATTGCCATGACACACAGCGAGCCGCCGCAAGACTGATGCCTTGCTAAAGCAGGTGTTTCAGAAAGGCTTCCCGCTCCCCAAGCAGCGGAGCGTTCTCCTAACGGGCGATATAATACGGCTGTTCCATCTGCAACAGAGTTCTCAGCATGGTCCGGGATCCCTTCCATCCCGCACCATGCTAAGCCCGCCAGCCGTCTTAACCTCCACAGTTATGTGACGTTCAATCCCGAAAGGGCCACGGTTTACGCCCATTCCGGAACCGAACGCCACATAACCGGGAACCCAACATAATCACAGTTATGCGGTACACCACATAACTGTGATCATCTTCCGCTTTATCGCCAGTTGGAGATCTATGCACGGCAGGGCGTTGAGATCGAGCGCTCCACGCTGGCTGGCTGGGTTGGCGCAAGCAGTGAGTTACTCACTCCATTGGTCGAAGCGTTGCGCGCGCATATCTTCGCGGCGCGTAAGATTCACGCCGACGATACGCCCATGCCGGTGCTGGCGCCAGGCACCGGCAAGACCAAGACGGGCCGCCTGTGGACTTACGTCCGCGAAGACCGGCCTGCGGGCGAAGATACAGCTCCGGCCGTGTGGTTCGCTTACTCGCCGGATAGCAAGGGCGAGCATCCACGCGCGCTTCTAAAGAACTTCAAAGGCGCTTTGCAGGCCGATGCCTATGCGGGCTTTTATCACCTTTACGATGGCGGCGCGATCTACGAAGTGGCGTGCTGGGCACACGCGCGGCGCAAGTTCTATGAGATTCATGCCGCGCATCCGTCGCCGACAACCACCGAAGCACTCGACCGCATCGGCGCGCTGTATGGCATCGAAGAAGATATACGTGGCAAACCCATCGATATTCGGCGCGAAGTTCGCCAGGCTCGCGCCCGTCTCCTGCTGGATGATATTCGAGCTTGGATGGAGAAATCACTGCGCCAGCTTTCGCCCAAGAGTGAAATTGCGGCCGCCATCCGTTATGCGCTCTCGCGCTGGCGCGCCTTGACGCGCTATGTCGATGACGGTCTTCTGGATATCGACAACAACGCCGCCGAACGCGCGTTGCGCTGTGTCGCTCTTGGCAGAAAGAACGTATGCGTCCGTCCAAGTACACGGTTGACGAGCACTTGTGGGGTTGTGTAGGTTACTTTGCTTTGCTGGCCGCGTAGGCTGCTGGGGTGAGTTGGTCGAGGCCTTTCACGGAACGGCCGGCGAGTCCTGGCAGCACGGCGGCCAGGTATTCGCGGATCGGCAGGCCTAGCCTGCGGCAACTCTCGACGATGGAAAAGATCGCCGCCACTTTTGGACCGGCTTGCTTGCTGCCCAGGTGCACCCAGTTCTTGCGGCCGATCGCAACCGGGCGCATGGAATTCTCGGCCAGGTTATTGGATAGCTCCAGCTCGGGATATTCGAGGAAGAGAGTCAGCTTTTTCCATAAAGCCAAGGTGTATCGTGCGGCCTTGCCCGCGGCGCTTTGGGGCAACACCTTGCTCTGCGCGGCCAGTATCTGCTTGCGCAGTTCGGCCACGAGCGCAGGCGCGCGTTCCATGCGCAGCGCATAACGTTCGGCATGATTCATCTTCGCGGCGCGCGCCTCGGCATCGATGGCGAACAACTCATCCATCAACGCGACGATGCTTGCCGAGTCCTTGTCTCTGGGATCGACCTTGATGGCATCGATGTATTTGCGGCGCGCGTGCGCGAGGCAACAAGCATGCGCCATCGTTGGCCCGCCGATACCATTTTCGTATGCGGCGTAGCCATCGGTTTGCAGGATACCGTTGAACTGACCAAGGAATTTCTTTGGCCCTTCGCGCTCGCGGCCCATGCGGAAGTCGAAGACAACCGATCTGCCTGGCGATCCATATTGCCATAGATAGGCTTGATGATTGCACCCGCGCTTGTCATGCGCCTGCACATCGACCGGTGTTTCGTCAGCCTGGATGTAGTTACCATTTAATAACTCCATGCGCATCACGCGCACGATGGGAGTCAATAACTCGCCCACTTGCATCACCCAACCGTCCATCGTGGAGCGGCCGATATCGAGGCCCGTATCGCGCTTGAGAATCGCGCTCTGCCGATAGAGCGGAAGACTGTTGCAATATTTTGCGACAACCGCGTCGATGATGATTTGATCGGAAACCAGCGACTTGGGGATGATCGACTCGGGCAGCGAAGCAACTGCAACGCCGAACTCCTCGCACCGCTTGCACGCGCGTTTTTCGCGCTTCGTCACGCGCACGAAATACTCGGCGGGTTTCACGTCGAGCACTTCACTTTCTTCGTAGCCGATTACCGCATTCTCTTTGCCGCAGCCGCCACAGATGCACTGATCGGGCGTGCAGGCGATGATCTTTTCAACGCGAGTCAGATACGCGGGCAGCGTCTGCCGGCCAGGATGTATTTTCTTGTCTCGCTGCCGCGGAGAAGCACATCCGTTATCGATTGC
>CAZDYU010000179.1:0-5530 GCA_964509755.1 uncultured Occallatibacter sp.
CGACAACGCCGTGGAAGACCTGCACGCCGGCGTCTTCCATGCTGCGCGCCCAGCGAATATTCGAGGCCTCGTCGAAGCGCGCCATCAACTCGACCACCAGCGTCGCTTCCTTGGTTGCGCCCGCCTCGATCAGCGCTTCAAAGACCGGCGAGTCGTGGCTGGTCCGGTAGAGCGTCTGCTTCATGCTGACCACGGCCGGGTCTTCGGCGCCCTGCTGAATGAAGTCCACCACCGGATCGTAGGAGTCATACGGATGATGCAGCAGCACATCGTGTTGCCGCAGCTCGTCAAAGATATTCGCCGACTTGCGGCTCAGCTTCAGAACCTTTGGCGTAAAGGCGGGAAACTTCAGCTCCGGCCGCTTCACGTCGTCATAAAAGAAGAAGAGCCGCGAAAGATTCACCGGCCCATCGGCGCGGAAGACCTGATCCTCGTCCAGCTCAAAGTTCACCCGCAGCCGCTCCACAATCTCAGCGTCCGCGCCCACCTCGATCTCCAGCCGCACCGCGTCGCCCTTGCGCCGGTTGTGCAGCTCCACGCGAATCGTTTCCAGCAGCGAGCGCGCCTCTTCCTCCTCGAAGTACAGATTCGAGTTGCGCGTGACGCGGAAGGCGGCGCGTCCCAGCACCTCATAGCCGCGATACATGCCGGCCAGATTCTGCGCAATCAAGTCTTGCAGCAGCAGGTAATCGAATGCGCCGTCGGCCGAGGGCAGTCTGACAAATCGCGGCAGCGCGCGCGGCACCGTCACCACGCCCATCACCTGCGGGCCGGAGCTGCGCCGCTTCAGCCGCAGCAGCAGCGCCAGGCAAAGAGCCTTGTTCAGCACGCGCGGAAACGGGTGCGCCGGGTCGATGCTGATCGGCGTCAGAAGCGGGTCCACCTCGCGCTGAAAGTAGCTTTGCGCGTAGGCTTGCGCCTCTTTGTCCAGTTCATCCCAATCCAGCAGCCGCACGCCTTGCTTACTCAGTTCCGGCAGCAGGTGGTCGTTCCAGCACTTGTACTGCGCCGTCACAAATTCATGAATGTCAGCCGTCAGCACGGCCAGCGATTCGTCCGGCCGCAGCCCGTCAAAGCCCGGCTCGCGGTAGCCGTCCTCGATGCGCTGCATCAGTCCCGCCTGCCGGATCTCCACGTACTCGTCCAGGTTCGATGCGGTAATAGCAAGGAACTTTACCCGCTCCAGCAGCGGGTTTGCCGCGTCCTCGGCCTCTTCAAGCACACGCCTGTTGAACTCCATCCAGGAGTGGTCGCGCCCGTTGAAGAGCTTCTGCTTGGGGGTGGTTCTGGCCATTCCATCCGTTCCGTATGCCGTAGTTGGCAGTCTACGCCGTTTCAGCAAAAAACTGAAGCTAAACTCTCCAGAAAGAGCAAAAACAGCCCATCAGACCATGAATACAGGATCGGCCGCCACAACAATGTTAAGGCTTGAAGAAAAGACGAGCCGCGGCATGACCGCGCGGGTTGAGTTGGAAATCCGCTCCTCATTTCCGCTGGAAAAATTCGCGGGAAGCGAACATTTTCCCGCTACAATGCGTCTTACTGGTAGTAATGCCAGATTAGATTGCCAGCGAGTGCCGGGTAAGTCCGGGGCGGACGGTCGCAGGTCAGCGTGCATACAACGCTCCCAAATTCGCTGCGCTTGTCGAGTGGCATTCTCGGTTTGTATTTTGCTATTTGCTTGCTGTTACTCGCGACTCTCAAGATGCGGAGGGTGGCCCTCGGCCAATCGCTACGGACCCAATTACAGGAGGAAACCCATGCGTCGCATCTTTTTATCTTCTCTCTGCGCCTTCGCGCTCTGCCTGCTCTCATCTACCGCCGCGCAAGCCGGAGGTTACAAAGTTGCCGACTATCCGCTGCGCGTGCATATTTACTCCTATAACGCGCACTCGCATTATTGGGAGCGGAGTATCTCCTACGTGGACGGCGAGGGTCGAGCCACTCTCTATGAGAACAGCGAGCCCAAGGGCTTTGACTTCGGCTATCGCTGCTCAGAGCGCCTGCGCACCTCCAGCGGCTATGAGACCTACCTGGCGCGCTGGAAGAAGCCGGGAAAGTCCATCGAGATTCTCCTGCCCGTCTTCGGCAAGCCCAATGCAGACGAATCCTGCGAACTGAAGGTTGTCATGAAGGACGGCTTTGTCTATCGCAGGCGCAACGGCTCGGTCGTCGAAGTCCCAGCCGCCGAGTGGAAAGACTGGATGAAGCGCCATCAGTACGATCCGGAGAATGGCAAGAGCGAGCCGGTCTTTGCTCCCGCCAAGCCCGCCAAGGACACCGACGAACAGTAGATTCCTCGGCTGAACGCAGGCGCGGATCGGGAAGAAAACGCCCGGTCCGCGCCGCAAATCGATTGACGCCGCCGCCCCGCGGGTTGACCATAGAGATGGAGCCCGTTTCGATAAGCTTCACCCCAGGAGCCGTTTCCATGCCCGACGCGCCGCACACCATTTCGAATCCGTCCCAGCCGCTCTCCGCCGAGATGGTAGAGATTATCGAGCGGATCGCAGGCGGCCTCTACAGCTTGGCCTCAATGCTCATTGGTGAAGGCGAAGACAGCATTCGCCTGGTGGAAAATACGGTCGCCAATGCGGAAGTCTCCGCCTGCCAGGATCCGGAAGAGGCGCGCAGAAGCAGTAGCCGTGCCCTTGGCTGCGCGGCCATCGGTTTGCTGGCCGAACGCGATCCAGCCAGTCTGGCCGCGCCGGATGGCGTCGCGCCTGTCTCAGTGTGCATTGAAGACGACGATCTTGCCTCGGCCGGCATCTCCGCCGAGGAACTCCAATCCATGATTGCCGGACCGGAGCGAGATCGCGTGCGCGAATGGCTCGCCAGCCTGCCCGTCGGCCTGCGCATCGTCTTTGTGCTGCGCGCCGTAGCCGGCTTTACCACTGCCGAGACAGCAGCCTTGCTCCAGAAACACGGCGGGCCGCAAGCCGTTGGATGGACCCCGGAAGCCGTCCGCGAAGTCTTCCGTCAAGGACTCTGCTCACTGGCCTCGCAACTGATCCACGCTACCGCCGCGCGATGAAAAAAGCAGGGCGCCAGAGCATTTTGATGGAGATAGCGTACGAAACTGGGTGCCCACCCTCGCCGCGAATTTGTTTTTGCGGCTAGGGTGGGATCACTGGATGGCAGGTGGCTGTTTCATCGTGGAAAAGGCGGTAAAACATGGATATCGACCGGAGTAAAAGAAATTACAGCGCCGCCAGCGCGTCGGCCTGAGTCGCAAACAGCCCGGCATACTTGGTAATCCCAACCATCGTAAACACCTTGGTAAAATGCGCCGAGAGGCCAAAGGCATAGACCTTCTGCCCGGAATTCGCCGCCTCGATCAGCATCTGAATCACCAGCGCAATTCCGCTCGAATTGATGTAATCCACCTTGCTGAAATCCAGCAGCACCAGCTTCGCGGTTTCCTTCGGCAGTGCTTGGTAACTGCCCAGAACGGCCTCCTTCGAGGTGCTGGCAATATCGCCCTCGAAGCGCAGCACAGACACCGGATGCCCGGCCGGGGAAGCAAGCTGTTCAACGCGCGCCTTGGTTTCGTTCTGCACGATAGATATTCTCCCTTCAGTTATCAGTTGTCAGTATTCAGTGGTCAGTAAGCTATCGGTTCAACACACTCTTTCAAAGCCCGTTTCACTCATAGTAACGGTTCATTGACCACTGACAACTGACAACTGATAACTGACAACTGTCCAATGTTCACTGTGTGCTGTCCTTATCCAGCCGGATCACCAGCCGCACGTAGCTGCTCTTGCCCTCGGCGCCAGTCACCCACTCGGCCTCGTCCACCAGCGCTTGAATGAGAAACATGCCCATTCCGCGCGGATCTTCCTCGCCGTGCATCTTGCGGTCGATGTCGGGCTTGGCGGGCTGTTTGCTCATCCCTTTGCCGTCGTCGATCACCTTCACTTCCAGTGAGTCCACGCCGGCCGACAGCACCACGTCCACTTTCAGCTTCTCATTCAACCGGTTGCCGTGCTCGATTGCGTTGATGCAGGCCTCGGCCACGGCCGTCTTCAGATCCTCCACCCGGTCATCGGGAAAGCCCATCAGCTTGGCCACCGCCGATGCGGTGCTCATGGCCACCTTCTCGAAGCCCATCTTCGAGGGTAGACGCACCTCGACCGTGGTGGATTTTGGCGCGGCGACAGAATTCATCTCGTTCACGAAGGCATCTCCATCCGGCTCGCCTCGCGGCACAGCGCCAATGCGGTCATGTCATCTCCCTGCGGCCCGCCTTCAGAGAACTTCTCGATAGCCGCCCACAATGCATCGAGAATACCATCGGCCTGATGCGCCGGGCACCTTAAAAATTCATCCAGAAGCCTTTCGGGACCAAATTCCTCATCCCCCTTGAAGACTTCCGTGAGCCCGTCGGTATAAAACAGCAGCCGCGTTCCCGGCGGAAAGATGCCACGTTCGCTGGCGTAGCGCATTCCCGGCAACAGGCCCAGCGGTGTACCGGCAGCCTCGAAAAGCCTTGGCATCGCACCCGGCCGGATCAGAAATCCCGGATTGTGCCCGGCATTCACCACTTCAATTTCGCCTGCCTCGGGATAGAGCCGCAGAAAGATCGCCGTCACATAGCGTCGACGAGCCTCTTCGCCCTCGGCCCAGTGGTGCTGATTCATGCGAGCGGCCAGTTCATCCAGCGGCGGACCCTCCGCGGCCATCGCCCGGAAGGCCGAGCGGAAGCTGGTGGACATAATCGCTGAAGCCATTCCCTTGCCAGCCACATCGGCCACGGCCATCAGCAGGCTACCGTCCGGCTGCTCCACAATATCCAGATAATCCCCGCCGACTTCATAACAAGTGTCCGACCGGAAGCCCAGCGAGTAGCCTTCAATCTCCGGCAGCTTCTGCGGCAGCAGCGAGCGCTGAATGGCGCGCGCCGCATCCATATCCTGCTGTACGCGGGCGAATTCGAGGTTGCGTTTGTGGTTGCGCGCATTCTCCAGCGCCACGGCCGCCTGCAACGCCAGCCCCTCCAGAAAGTCGGTCTCATAAATCGTCAGCGCCCGGCCATCCGGAGGCGCAACCACCAGCTCCGTCATCGGCAGCCCGGCGCGGTCCTCCAGCGGATAGGTCTGAAGAGTATCTCCAGCGCCGGCGGCAGGCAACTGATCGCCATAACTCAAGCCTTCCGAGGGAAAGGCCGCTCCGGCCATCTCCAGCTCGCGCACCACGATGCGCAGCACTTGTTCCAGCACCTCGTCCTCGCGCGTGGTGGAGTGAACCTGCCGCGAGGCCTCTAAAAGCGCCTGCAACCGCGCCACCTGCTGCTGCAAATCTATCGTTTCGCCGTTGCCAGGAAGCGGAACTTCACCCGCCATCGCTTTCTATCCCCCGTGGAATCTCACTCTAACAGGTCGGCGATTCCTTTGAGTAGAATTTGACATAGGAGCCCGCATTTGCGAGACTCAGAGTTGCTGCCCGTTCAGCATCAAAGCGCTGGACGTGTGTGACCGTGCCGAAGTGGCGGAATTGGCAGACGCGCGTGGTTCAGGTCCACGTACTC
>CAZDYU010000180.1:0-5476 GCA_964509755.1 uncultured Occallatibacter sp.
AGATGCCGTACGACAAATTTAAGGTACCATCGGGGGTCGTCCAATTGACCACCATGTAGTCGGTATTCGCCAATGGCGATGTGCTCGTCCAGGTGTAGTTGATTTGATTGAATGTGTAGTTCTCTACCGGACATGTATCGCTGACAGAAGCAGGTGCGTTGACGATTTGAGAAGAATAAGTTCCGTACATTGGTGGAGTTGTCAGCGTTAGTGTTCCGGCCGAAATGAAAGCGCAGGTGGCTATATTGTATTCAGTCAAATCGTACAACCCAGTCAAGACTTGCGGTTGCACGATGTTCGCAAACGTACCATCAAGCTGGGAGGCGGCTTGAGTTGCGAGCCGATGCATGGCATACCGGGCGTTGCTTGGCTTGGGAATGCTCACGGCGGCCCCGGTCTGCGCGTTCATTTTTTTTGCGGCAACGCACACCGCCATGATGAGGATACAGGCAACGATTCTGGAGGCGCATGGCAGAGCGCGGCGAAGAAAGGCTCGATCATTACGGTAGAAAGAGAGGAATGGCCCTAAAATTGCCTCCCAATTTGTTCAAAGGCTTGCGCATCATGCGATCCTTTCCTTGGTTTGGCTGCGAATTGGGCCCGGAAACGACTGCGCAGCTAGTCTAGCGCAATAAGTGGAGAGATGTATTACTAAAAAACAAATCTTTGGTAACCATGGTTCTCGCTGCCGCAGCGTGGCCCGAAAATGAGTCAGTGTGCGCGGAGAGGCACTTTATCGTCTTCGCATTGGGATATTACGCGGAAGACCCGTTTCCCAAACAAATTTACACAACGTTTGCAATCTCTTTGCCTGATTGCATTACTCTGTTCATAGTTCCGTGCGGCCTCCGCATCTGTAAATAAACGGCCGCCGGGCGAGGGCAGACCGGTTGAGCCAGACTATTTTTGTACTCGAAGACGAAGCCGACATTGCGCGGCTGGTGCAGCATCATCTCGAGGCCGCGGGCTTTTCAGCGCGGCTCTATCACACCCCCACCAACCTGATTCCCGATGCCGAACGCCAGGCCCCGGCCCTCTTTCTGCTGGACATCATGGTGCCGGGCGGCGATGGGCTGGACGTATGCCGGCGGTTGCGGCTGAATCCCGCGCTCTCCAGCGTGCCAATTATTTTCCTTACGGCGCGGGCCGGAGAAAACGACCGTGTGCTGGGCCTTGAAATGGGCGCAGACGACTACATCACCAAGCCCTTTGCCACGCGCGAGCTGGTGGCCCGCGTCAAGGCCGTGCTGCGCCGTTTTGAGCGGCCGACCTCGCCCTCCATCATCAGCTTTGAAGAGGTCATTATCGACCAGGGTGCCATGCAGTTGAAAGTGCGCGGCGAGCTGACCACCACCACGGCCACCGAGTTCCGCCTCCTGGATTACCTGGCGCGCCATCCCGGCCGCGTCTTCAGCCGCGACCATTTGCTGGACGCCGTCTGGGGCGACGCCCGTTTCGTCACGCCGCGTTCGGTGGATGTCTACGTGCGGCGTATCCGGGAGAAGATAGAAGTGGACCCGGAAAACCCGCGTTATCTGAGAACGGTGCGCGGAGCCGGCTATCGCTTCGAACTTCCCAAGGGCGAGTAGGCGCAGAGTGAAATCAAAGATCTTCTTCCGGCTGCTGGGACTCTTTCTGTTGCTGCTGGCCTTGCAGGCCGCGGCAATGGAGTTCGTTTTCATGCCGCTGATTGCAGGCCGTATCCTGGAGTTGCCTCCGGGCAAGAGCGCCTTGCTTTTTAGCGATGAGATTCTCTGGTCAGGCATCATTGCACTCACCGTGGCGCTCTCACTGGCCGTCTGGGTTGCCAGCCGCACCTCCTTGCGCCTGGAACGGGTGATTGCCTTTGCGCGCAAGGTCGGCGAGGGCGACCTGAGCGCCCGCCTGCCGCACACAGAAGAAGAAGTGATGTCCGCCGCCGAGGCCGCGTTGAACCAGACTGCCGCACGGCTTGAGGAGAGCTTTGCGGCAATCGAAGGCCGCCGTCAGGAACTTGCCGCAATGCTCGACTCCATGCAGGAGGCCGTCGTCGCCGTCACTGCCGAAGCGCAGGTTCACTGGTCCAATGCCATGATGCAGCGCATTGCCGGTACCCAGATTCGCGCCGGGCGCCCGCTGGCTCACTCGGTGCGCGATCCTGAACTGCTGGCCTGTGTGCGCGCGGCGCTCGAGCTGCGCGAGGTGCGCTCAGGCCGCGCCAGTTTGCTCGCCCCCGGCCGCATCTTTGAGATCAACGCTATTCCCATGGCCTCGGGCGGAGCGCTGGCCGTGCTGCACGACGTAACCCGCCTGGAAGCAGCCGAAAAGTCGCGCCGTGAATTCATAGCCAACGTCAGCCACGAACTGCGCACCCCGCTCACTTCCATCCAGGGCTACGTGGAGACGCTGGCCGAGGAGCCGCGTCCCGATCGCGAGACCGCCGATGAGTTTCTCGGCATCATCCTCAAGAACGCCACGCGCATGAACCGCATTACCGAGGATCTTCTCGCATTGGCCAGTGTCGAGGGTCCGGATTACAAGCTGGTGCCAAAGCCCGCCATGGCTAGCTCTCTGGTGCGCGATGCAATCGACTCGCTGGGCGGAATGGTTGTGGACTCGGGGGTTGCGCTGGAATCAACCGGCGCGCCAGATGAGCTGGTTCTGGCCGATTCCGACGCCATGAATCAAGTCTTCGGCAATCTGATAGAAAACGCGCTCAAGTACGGCAAGGCCGGCAAGCGGATTCGCGTCGGCGCAAAGCTGCTGGAGGATGAAGTCGAATTCACCGTGCGGGACTTTGGCCCCGGCATCTCTTCCGAGCATCTGGAGCGAATCTTCGAGCGTTTCTACCGCGTAGATAAGGCGCGCAGCCGCGAGTCCGGCGGCACGGGGCTGGGCCTGGCCATCGTCAAGCACATCGTGCTGGCGCATGGCGGACGGGTATGGGCAGAGAGCGAACTAGGGCGCGGCGCGGGATTTCACTTCACGCTGCCGCTGGCGCAAACAACGCCGCCGGATACTGCATCAGCCGCTTGATCAGGCAACCAAAATGTGCTGTTGCATCTCATCTCCAGGTAAACTCTATGGGCCGCTGTACGTCCGGGTGCAGACTCTTGTGAACCGGGCAAGTATGGGCGGCGCGCTCCAGCTTCAGCTTGTTCTCGGGGCTAATGGCGTGAGGCACGTGGATTTTGACCTTCAGGCTCGCTATCATTCTGGGCGGCGCGGCTGTCATTTCCTTTTCCACGGTTGCCATGCTTCCGTCAATATCGATCCCCAGCGTCCGAGCCATGATGCCCATGACAGTCAACATGCAACTGCCCAGCGCGGTTGCAACCAGATCCGTAGGCGAAAAACTCTCGCCGCGCCCTTGATTGTCTGTGGGGGCGTCGGTGTTGAGCTCGGCTCCAGAGGGACCGTGGACTGCTTTGCAGTGCAACTCTCCCTGATATTCCAATTGAATGGCGACCATTGTGGCTCCCTTGAAGACACGGCTAAAGCGCAAACAGAAAATGTGCTCACTTCCTGTCTTTTATAAGGTACATGCGCATGGACGCGCCCCACAAGACTTAGGCGCTACGGTTGTGGATCGGGATTCGGGAGGAAACTGGCGCCTTCAGGCTCCTGGACGAGAGCGAATTTGCTCGGCACTCAGGCTCGCCTCGTCACCGTTTTCCCATGACTTTGAGAATCAACATTTTTTTATTGGTGCTGGGTGAAGAATTTGCCATAAGAGAATACGGCCACTAGACTTAGGACGCAATCCATAAAAAGAGTTCGGCTCTTTCTCTTCCTCCAAGACCCCTGTGCTAAAGTGGACCTGAAAAGAGGAATATGACGAGTCTTATCCCTCCGCTTAAAATCCTTCGCTCGGCAGCCTGCTGGCTCGTCATTCTGGTTTGTGCTTTACTGTGCATTGGCGTGGCATTGGCCCAAACTGGGCAGCCTGCCGCCAAGCCAGCCCCAGCCAATGCCACCGTTCCCGTTCTCCTCCTTAGCGACATCCACTTCGAGCCCTTCTGGGATCCGGGCAAGGTTGCGCAATTGGACGCCGCCCCGGTGGCCAAGTGGAACGCGATTCTTGCCCCACCGCCCGCATCTGGCCGGCAACAGAGCTTTAACGACTTGCAGCAAGGATGCAACGCAAGGGGAAGCGACACTTCCTTCACCCTGTATCAATCCAGCCTGGAGGCGATGCGAACCGACGCCGGCGGCGCCGCCTTTGCCGCCGTCAGCGGCGATCTGATCTCGCATGAATTTCATTGCAAATACTTCAAGCTTTTTCCCAAGGCCAGTAACTCGCAATACAAGGCCTTCGTTGAAAAAGCCGTGGAATATGTGATCGGAGAGTTGAATGCGAGCTTTCCAAAAACGCCCGTATATTTTGCGCTGGGAAATAACGATTCCGAATGCGACGATTACCTGCTCGACGCCAATAGCGGCTTTCTCAAAGAGACCGGGGACGAAGTAACCAGGAACTTCCCCGCCGCCGAGCGCCAGGACGCCGAACAGACTTTCAGTGCTGGCGGATACTACGGTATTTCTCTGCCCGCGCCAATCCAGAATGCGCGTCTGCTGGTGCTGGACGATCTATTCATGTCAAAAAATTATCGAAGCTGCGCGGGCATTCCGGACCCAACAGCCGCCGATTCCCAGATAAAATGGCTCGACAACCAGCTTGCCCAGGCGCGCGCCAATCAGCAGAAGGTCTGGGTGATGGGCCACATTCCTCCCGGTATCGATCTTTACTCGACGGCAAAGAGATTGAGCGGCATTTGCAGCGGCCTGAAGCCCGCCATGTTTTTGTCCTCGGAAAAGATGGCCGAAGTGATGGCGGGGTACGGCGATGTGATTCAGTTAGGCATTTTCGCCCATACCCACATGGATGAACTGCGCCTGCTCAGAGACAGCAGCCATGCCACGCCATTGCTGCCGCCCGTTCCCATCAAAATGGTCTCGTCCATCTCACCCATCCACGGCAACCTTCCCAGCTTCACAGTCGCGGAGATCGATCCCTCGACCGCGGCTCTCATCGACTACCGCGTCTTCTCTTCATCGAACATGTCCGGGAACAATGCCAAATGGACGGAGGAATACGAATTTGCAAAGGATTTTGGCGAACCGGATTTTTCCGCTTCTTCTTTGAGTAGTTTGATCGCAGGTTTTGCAGCCGATTCCAGCGCCAAAACCAAGGCCAGTCAGAATTACATTGCGGATTTTTCCGCCGGTAACTCATCGTCCCTTCTTCAGATGTTTTGGCCGCAGTATGTATGCATACTCGCTAACGACAGTGCTCAAGCCTTTCAAAGCTGCGTCTGTTCCAGCGCAAAGTGACAAGAAACTGCCTGTAAATATCCCCCGGCCCAGCCCTTTCAATTACACACATTTCCATCCCCCATGATATTGCCCAGTTGAATATCGACAAGACGGGTTAGTCCTCTCCAGTGCAGGGCAATCGCATTTGAAAATCGACTCGCCGCATCTCTTTCAAAATCGC
>CAZDYU010000181.1:0-5453 GCA_964509755.1 uncultured Occallatibacter sp.
GATGGCAAGCTGGCGACGCGCGCCGACGCCAGCCGGCATCAAGGCGATTACAGAAAAATCGTCCAGGGCGTGAACGATACTTTGGACGCGGTGATTGGCCCGCTGAATGTATCCGCGAATTACGTGGACCGCATCAGCAAGGGCGACATTCCGGCCAAGATCACCGACACCTACAATGGCGACTTCAACACCATCAAAGGCAACCTGAACACCTGCATCGACGCGGTCAACGCGCTGGTCTCAGACGCCGGCACGCTAGTCAAAGCGGCCATCGACGGCAAGCTCGCCACGCGCGCCGATGCCAGCAAGCATCAGGGCGATTATCGCAAGATTGTCCAGGGGGTCAACGACACGCTCGACGCGGTCATCGGACCGTTGAACGTAGCCGCGCGGTATGTGGACATGATCAGCAAGGGCGATGTGCCCCCGCAGATCACCGACACCTACAACGGCGATTTCAATACCATCAAGAACAATCTCAACACGCTGGTTACGGCGATGAACGACATTACCGCGGCGGCTGAAGAGATCTCCAATGGCAACCTGACCGTAACGATCCGCGAGCGTTCGCCTCAGGACAAGCTGATGCAGGCTCTCTCGGCAATGGTCAGCGGACTGACGCAGACGGTCTCTGATATTCGCGGCATCGCGGGCGAAGTGGCGGCTGCCAGCCAGTCGATTTCGACCGCGTCGATTCAAGTTTCCAAAGGCGCCAGCGCGCAGGCGGCGGCGGCCGAAGAGGCTTCTTCATCGATGGAGGAGATGGTCAGCAATATCAAGCAGAATGCCGACAACGCCTCCCAGACCGACAAGATCGCCAACAAGAGCGCCAAAGACGCGCAGGAGAGCGGCAAGAGCGTTCTCGAAGCCGTATCCGCGATGAAGGAGATCGCCAACAAGATCTCGATCATCGAGGAGATTGCGCGCCAGACCAACCTGCTGGCATTGAACGCCGCCATTGAAGCGGCGCGCGCCGGCGAGCATGGCAAGGGCTTTGCGGTGGTTGCGGCTGAGGTGCGCAAACTCGCCGAGCGCAGCCAGAAGGCGGCGGCGGAGATCAATCAGCTCTCGGCAACGACGCTGCGGGTCTCTGAGAAATCCGGCGAGATGCTGGACAAGCTGGTGCCCGATATTCAACGCACCGCCGAGCTGGTGCAGGAGATTTCCGCGGCCAGCAAGGAGCAGGACACCGGCGCCGAGCAGATCAACAAGGCGCTGCAACAACTGGAGAAGGTGATTCAGCAGAATGCCTCGGCTTCGGAAGAAATGGCTTCGACCACTGAGGAGCTGACCGGGCAATCCGATCAACTGGTCAGCGCGCTGGGCTTCTTCCACACCGGAGACGAAGGCGGGCGCAAGGGCGCGAGCGCAAAGGCAAGGCCCGCGCATGGCGTGCCGGCGCGCGGCAATCCGGCGGTTCATGCCGCCTCTGGCGTCAAAGCCGGCGGCGGAGTCAACCTCCGGCTCAAGGACAAGCACGACGATCTGGACGGTGAGTTCGAGCGTTACTAGGTGCTAGCCGGGTGCTTGCCGGCCTGCGCCGCACAAGGGAAATTCCGCCCGTGCGGCCGGCATTGGCAAGCACCCAGTCTTCACAGTGAGAGAGGAGTTGCATTATGAGCGTCAGCGAAATCACGGAGACACGGCAGTACCTCACCTTCAAGCTCGGCAACGAGATCTTTGCCACCGACGTGGCGAAGGTAAGAGAGGTTCTTGACCTGACCACCATCACACAAATCCCGCGCACGCCGGAGTTCATGGCCGGGGTGATCAACCTGCGCGGCAGCGTGGTTCCGGTCGTCGATCTCAGGCTTTGCTTTGAGATGTCGAAGACCGTCAGCACGCACAACACCTGCATCATCGTCGTTGAAGTGCTGCTGGAAAACGAATCGACGGTGATTGGCGCCTTGGCCGATTCTGTCGAGGAAGTGATCGATCTGGAACCGGATCAGATACAGCCGGCGCCGCGGATCGGCACGCAGATCCGGACGGACTTCATCAAGGGAATGGGGAAGCGCGATACCCAGTTCATCATGATTCTGGATATGGATCGCGTCTTCTCGGCCGACGAGCTTACGGTGGTTCGCGCCGTCGAATCGGGCAAGCCGGCCGTGGACAAGCTGGCCCCGGATAAGCAGAGCCCAGACAAGCAAGACCTGGACAAGCAAAGCACGGACAAGCAGCTTGTCGAAGTGGCTGCGTAAAAAAAGGGGGGAACGGGGCACTCAGGCCATTTCCAAACAATGTACTATCTGCCCCGTTCAAACTATGAGTTCTCGCGATGAATGCATCTCAAGCCGGGACTATACGCGCCTCTGCGATCTGATCTATGCCGAGGCTGGCATTCATCTGGGCACGGAGCGCAAGACGATGCTGGAGGTGCGCATCAAGCGCCGCTTGAAGAAACTGGGCCTTGACTCCTACGGTGAATACTGCGATTACCTCTTTGGCCATCAGGGGCTGAAGGAAGAACTGGTATCGCTGATCGACGTTGTGACGACCAACAAGACCGACTTCTTTCGCGAGTCGGGGCACTTCGATTTTCTTGTCGAGCGAGCGCTGCCGGAACTGGCCGAGCGCATCAGCGGAAGAACCTTCACGATCTGGAGCGCGGGCTGCTCGACGGGCGAAGAGCCTTACACCATGGCCATTGTGCTCAGCGAGTATGCGCTGACTCACCCAGGCTTTCGCTTTCGCATTCTGGCCAGCGACATCTCCAGAATTGTGCTGGCCAAGGCTGAGCTGGGCGTCTACTCCAACGACGTTGTTGCTCCGGTAGCGCCGTCACTGCGGCGCAAGTACTTTATGCGCAGCCGCGAGCCGGGCAGCGAGAATGTGCGCATTGTGCCGGAACTGCGGCGTCTGATCGAGTTCCGCCGCCTGAATTTCATGGATGCCGATTACGGCCTTTCAGAAAAAATTGACGCCATCTTCTGCCGCAACGTGATTATCTACTTCGACCGCGCCACGCAGGAGGGCATTCTGCAGAAGCTCTCCAACTGCCTGCTGCCGGGCGGGTATATGTTTGTCGGCCACGCCGAGACACTCCACGATATGAAGCTGCCGCTGACGCCCGTTGCTCCGGCGCTTTACAGGAGGCTCAGTGGCTGATGCGGAGGAAAGACTGCCCGAGGTTTATGTGCAGCCGGGCGAGTCGCGACTGGTTCGCGAGCCGGCGATTCTGCGGACCTTGCTTGGCTCGTGCGTCGGCATTGCCTTTCGCATTCCGCGTCTGGGCGTGGGCGCGCTCTGCCATCCCATGCTGCCGCGATTTCCGGTCAAGCAGGCTTTGTCTCTGCCCCGTTCCATTGGCCGCCGCTACGTGGACTACGCCATTCGCGATCTGGCGCGCCAATTCGATGCGCTGGGCGCGCGCCGCGAGGAGGTCGAAGTCAAGCTCTTTGGCGGCGGCGATGTTCTATTGGTGGTCAGCGATGGAGCGCGGCCCACGGTGGGCGGGCTGAATATCGAGATGGCAATGAAGGTTCTTGAAGAGGAGGGCTTCGTTGTCTCGGCCTCTTCTCTGGGTGGCAAGCGCGGCATCAACATCTACTTCAATACAAAAACCGGAGAAGTGCTGTTGCAGCGGCACACTGGATAGCAGCCGAAAAAGGCAAGAGGACGTAAGGAGGCGCGGCGCATGGGCATACAGAAAATTCGCGTTCTGATCGTGGACGATTCGGCGGTGGTGCGCCAGACGCTGCGCGAGGTGCTTGAGTCGGACCCGGAGATCGAGGTCATCGCGACGGCCGGCGATCCGTTTGTGGCCGCCGACCGGATTGCCGACCAGGTGCCCGATGTCATCACGCTCGACATTGAGATGCCGCGCATGGATGGGTTGACGTTTCTGAAGAAACTGATGAGCCAGCATCCGATCCCGGTCGTGATCTGCTCCAGCCTGGCCGAAGAGGGCGCGCAGAGCACCTTCCGCGCACTCGAGTACGGCGCGGTCGAGATCATTACCAAACCCAAGCTTGGCACCAAGCAATTTCTTGAAGACTCGCGCATCGAAATCTGCAATGCGGTGAAGGCCGCGGCGGGCGCCAGGCTGCGCAATCTGCTGCCCAGTCAAAGGGTGGAACCCAAGCTGAACGCCGACTGCATTCTCTCTCAAGCCACGCACGCAATGGCCGAGACGACAGAGAAAGTTGTCGCCATCGGCGCATCGACCGGCGGTACGGAAGCTCTGAGAATCGTGCTTGAAGCTTTGCCCGCCGACACGCCCGGCATCGTTATTGTGCAGCATATGCCGGAGCTGTTTACGCGCGCCTTTGCCTCAAGGCTCGATAGTCTGTGCGCGATAACCGTGAAGGAGGCAGAGACCAACGATACGGTGATTCGCGGCCGCGCATTGATAGCGCCGGGCAATCACCACATGCTGCTCAAGCGCAGCGGCGCGCGCTATTATGTCGAGATCAAAGACGGCCCGCTGGTCTGCCGCCATCGCCCCTCGGTGGATGTGCTCTTCCGATCCGCCGCGCGATATGCAGGGCGCAACGCGGTGGGCATTATCATGACTGGAATGGGCGACGATGGAGCGCACGGAATGCTGGAGATGAAGCAGGCGGGCGCGGTGACGATCGCGCAGGACGAAGCCAGTTGCGTAGTGTTCGGCATGCCCAAGGAGGCCATCAAGATGAATGGCGTGGACAAGATTCTGCCGCTGAATTCAATTGCCTCGGCGCTGCTTTCTTACGGGCGCTAGGCTGAGCAAGAAAGTAGAATCCAACCCACTGGGCCGTGGCTGACGTGCTGGTGAACCCTTCCTAAGAAGGTGGAGCTCTCCGCGGTTCATTAGGCATTCCGGACTGGCGGACACGGCACACAGAACCGATTGTCGAGTTAAGCCCCTGTTCAATGAATGTGGGTTTTCCAGCACATCAACCACGTTCCACCGGGTGATTTGAGGTTACCACATATTTTCTGGACACCAAACTTTTTCTTTCACCCTGATCTATCTATCGGCCCGCGTACGAGTTAGGCTACGGCTGGTGCGTGACTATTGTCTACGCGATGAAAGTAACCTATGGCATTGTTGAGTTAGTAACAAGTGTCCGGGTGGACACTCACTTCGCAACCGGTGCCCTGCCGGTGAGAGACGCCGGACTGATGCACCACGGATGGTATTTGATAAGTTCGAGTGTTTCTCTTGATACCGGCCTGAAATCATGGTCCAGATACCAAAGAGTAGATTGCAGATTCCGATGACCAAGTAACGCCTGCACTGTGCGCAAATCACCCGGCTGTTCGTACATTCGAACAGCAGCGGTTCTGCGCAAATCGTGGAAGGTGATTCTCTTCCCTGTGACCGAGGCAATAGAATTTTTGAATTTGCGTTCAACAGCCGCATGATTCAAAAACCAACCTTTGACCTTACGTCCACGATGCATCGGCAATAGATCGATTAAGCCCGTAAAGTTCTGTAGAAGCGTCTGAGTGGCTTGAGCGAGCCA
>CAZDYU010000182.1:0-5371 GCA_964509755.1 uncultured Occallatibacter sp.
GTAGGGGGGGGTGGGGTACGCCGGGTTTTTTGGCGAAGAATCGACGAAACAAGGAACAGGAAACAGGGTGCGGCGAAGAGAAACTGCGTGCGCGGGCTGGAGATTGGACGGCGATCATTTGGGCCTCGTGGTACCGCTGCTTTTATTGTGCGCGCTGGGGAATCAATGATCCGCAAAAAAGCCGAACAAGAATGGGGCGATTTTGAAAGAGATGCGGCGAGTCGATTTTCAAATGCGATTGCCCTGCACTGAAACCATCAATTTCTGCTAGGATTGTCTCGAAATCACTCTATGTCGCTCCAGTGCCGCGTCAGCAATGGGTCACTTAGAAACCTCGGACGGCACGCGTTGTTCCCGTAAAGGAATCCAATATGAAAAGTTATCGTTTTCTCCCCACTTCGCTTATTGCTTGCTTGTCCTGTTTCGTGACCCTTGCACTGCCTTCCGCCGCACAGTCCATTGCCGCCAATGAATGGACCTGGACTGGCGGAGGCGCGGATACATCGACCAATCCTCCCGCGAAGCGACTGGCTGCCACCAGTTGGACAGACGGCAGCGGCAATTTCTGGCTTTTTGGCGGTTCCGGCGTAGACTCTGCCGGCAATTCAGGCTATTTCAACGATCTTTGGGAGTTTGTTCCCGCCAGCAACGCATGGACGCAGATCAGCGGCGACAAGCTTACTGGAATAACCGCGAAGCCGGTTTATGGAACGTTGGGAACTCCGGCCGCGGCAAACAATCCCGGAGACCGCGATTCTGCTGTGAGCTGGACCGATAGCAGCGGCAACCTCTGGCTCTTTGGCGGTGAGAACGCATCTTATAATTTTCTCAACGACTTATGGGAGTTTACGCCCTCCACAAAAGAATGGACCTGGATGGGCGGCAACGATAATAGCACCGCGCCCGCAAATCAAAGGGGCCAGCCCGGAGTTTACGGCACGCTGGGAAGCTTCGCCTCGGGCAACATTCCCGGAGGCCGCCTGGGATCCGCGAGCTGGACTGACAAAAATGGCAACTTCTGGCTCTTTGGCGGCTATGGCGTTGACTCCATCATTTATTGGGGCTATCTGAGCGATCTTTGGGAGTTCAATCCCACCACGAATCAATGGGCATGGATGGGTGGAAGCGAAACCCTGCCAGGCGTGAACCAGGCCAACCCCGGCGTTTGGGGCACTGTGGGAACTGCCGCCGCCACAAACATTCCCGGAGGCCGCACTAGCCCGTTGAGTTGGTATGACAACAGCGGCAATCTTTGGCTCTTTGGCGGCGAAGGCATTGACTCAACGGGTAGTTACGGCCTTCTCAACGACCTGTGGAAGTACGATCCTGCGTCGAAGCAATGGGCGTGGATCAGCGGAAGCGACACCAGCGCAGGCGGCCAGACTGGAGTGTACGGCACACTGGGAACGCCTGCCGCGGGAAACGTTCCCGGATACCGCGATTTCGCTTTTACCTGGACCGACCAGAGCGGCAATCTCTGGCTTTTTGGCGGCTATGGAGGTGCTGTCAACGACGCTGGAAACTGGCTTGACGACCTTTGGGAGTACGATCCAACCACGAACCTCTGGGCATGGATGAGCGGAACCAACACGGTTGGGAGCAACCGCTTTTCAACATCAAACGGCTACATTTATGGCCAGCCGGGATTCTACGGCACTGTGGATGTGCCTGAGGTCTGGGGAATGCCCGGTGCGCGCCAAGGCAGCAATAGTTGGATCGACAGCAGCGGCAATCTCTGGCTCTTTGGCGGCGACGGCTTCGACGGCAACGGCAATTTCGACTTTCTCAACGATATGTGGGTCTATCAGCCCTCTTCGACCGCGCCCTCCTTCCCAACAGCCGCGACGCCTATTCTTTCAGTTGGCGCAGGCACTTATACGGAGCCGCTGTCAGTCACCATTACAGACTCGATAGCGGGAGCATCGATATACTACACCACCAATGGGGCCAATACGCCCACAACCAATTCAACCCTCTACACGGGCGCCATCCCGGTTTTGGCTTCTGAAACCCTTCAGGCTATTGCCGTGGCCCCAGGTTACCTGAGCAGTTCCGTTGCTTCAGCGCCTTACACCATGAATATCCCAGCGGACTTTGGTCTCTCCCCGGTTCCGATGGGCAATGTAACCATCCAGACTGGGGGCTTGGCCTACCAGCAGATTTTCGTCTCCGCGGAATTCGGCTTTACCGGCACAGTTTCCTTCGCTTGCACGGGACTGCCCGCCAATGCAACATGTACCTTCTCGCCAACCACGGTAACACCCAGTACTTCCGCAACAGGAATTGCCGCGACCATGCTCGCAGTGGCTGCCACTTCTTCCAGCACTTCTTCCTTGCGCCGCAACTCCAGCCCGCTCATGCCGGCTTCCGCGCTTGCGGCCGTGCTCTGCTGCTTTGGCTTGAGGAAGCGGCGTCGCCTGCAAATCTTTCTTCTCATGGCGCTGAGCGTGTCCGGACTCGGTCTGCTCACCAGTTGCGGCAGCAGTAGCAGCAGCGGCAGCGGCACTTCCTACCCCATCACAGTGACCGCCAAGTCGGGTTCGCTCTCACACTCCACAACATTCACGCTCACCATAAATTGACGCTGCCCCAAGGCGCGCGCACTACCAAAGCGGCCTCTGCCAATCGATAGAGGCCGCCGCGGAATGATTTTCGGAATTCATCCCAATTCTGTCTTATTTCGCATTCCGTAAACCCACCCTGGTTCCATGGGTTTTACGCCGGTGTTTCCGCCCCGTCTTGCTCCAGATTGAGCCTTTCGCCAGCCGGTGGAGAAACTTCGGAGTTATTTCCCCAAGCAACTTCTGCCGATAGTACCTATAATGGGCCCCAGTGCGCGACAGGCTGGACCGTTGCACTCACGATGAAAAGACTGATTCCAGTGTTGGCGATCGTTCTGGGATGGGCCACGGCTGCCTGGCCGTTGCGGCCCGCCACGCTCACCTCTGTGCGCGCCATCTCCGCGCTCAGCGATGACGAAGCCCGTCAGAAACTGCCGGTCGCTTTTGAAGCAACTGTTACCTACTATCGCGACTATGAACATCAGCTTTTTGTGCAAGATGGCGATCTTGCCATCTTTGTGTATCTTCCCACGAAAGACCGGATCGCTGCCGGCGACCGGGTTCTGATCAAGGGGACAACGCGCGCCAGCTTCCACGCCATTGTCGCCAGCAATGACATCACGGTGCTTGGCCACGGACCCATGCCCAAACCGTTTCAGGCTAACTTCAACGACCTGATTCTGGGAAAGCACGACTGCCTTCTGGTTACCATGCGAGGAGTGGTTCATGCCGCCGACCTGGCCCTGAGCCAACAGGCGCCCATTCGCAGCATCACGCTGGAGATCCTCACCAGCGGAGGCTATATCAAGGCGACAATCGACAGCGACAATCTCAGTTCGGTCAATGGACTGCTGGATGCGGAGATTGAGATCACAGGGGCATCTGGCGGAAAATTCGATAGCAAGATGCAGCAGACCGGAATTCTGCTTCATGTTCCCTCGATGGCATATTTGAAGGTACTCAAGCTGGCCGACTTGAGTATCTGGAAGACTCCGGCTACCTCGCTCGAGAATATTCTGGCTGGATATCAAGACAAGGATCTCTCAAAGAGGATTCGCGTTCAGGGCACCATCACTTACTACCAGCCCGGCTCAGTGGTTGTCTTGCAAAAAGGCGGCAGAAGCCTTTGGATCAGAACGGGAACCGGCGAAGCGCTGCGCATCGGCGACCTGGCGGAAGCAACCGGTTTCCCCGATGTGATCAACGGCTTTCTGACGTTGACGCACAGCGAGGTGATCGACCTGCAGACGCAGGCGCCGATAGCGCCGCTTCCAGTCACCTGGCAGGAATTGGCCGACTCGGCAGACCGCGGCACCGGGCACCATCACGACCTAGTCTCCATAGAAGGACAGGTAGTGACGGAGGCGCGAGAAGGCGCGCAGGATGAATACGTTGTAGTATCCGGCGGGCATCCCTTCTCAGCCATCTATCAACGCCCCACCGGCCCGGCTCCGCCGATGAAGGATATTCCGCTGGGCGCGAAGGTCCGGGTCATCGGCATCTGCACGCTTCACGATGCCAATCCCTTTGGCGGTCCGGTGGCATTTGACATCATGCTGCGCAGTTTTGACGACATTGACCTTGTCAGCCGGCCATCAATGCTGAATACGCGCAACCTGACCATCCTTGTGGTTGTCCTGCTGGTCATTGTTGCCTTTTTCGGAGCCCGCGGATGGGCGCTGGAACGCAGCATGCGCCGTCAGACCGCTGCCATGTCGGTGCACAACGAGGCCGAGGCCGAGTTGGAGCGGCAGCGCAGCCGCATCCTTGAAGACATCAACGGCTCGCGGCCGCTCTTCGAGATTCTTGGCGAGATCGCCGAGATGGTCTCCTCGACGCTGGACGGCGCGCCCTGCTGGTGCGAAATTGGCGATGGATCGACAATCGGTGAGTGTCCCAAAGATCCTCGCCTTATAAGATTTGTTCAGGTCAACATCGAAGCCCGCACCGGTCCAGTGCTGGGAACGCTCTATGCCGGAATCGATCCTAAAACGCCCTTGGCCGACCGCGAGACTGAGGCTCTCAACAACGGCGCCCGACTCGCCACGCTCGCCATTGAAACCCGCCGCCTTTACTCCGATCTGCGTCGCCGTTCCGAGTTCGATCTGCTCACCGATATTCCCAATCGCTTTGCCATGGAGCGGTTCATCGAATTGCAGATCAAGAATACATGCTACAGTGACGGGAAGCTTGCACTGATCTATATTGACTTGGACAATTTCAAGCCAATCAACGATACCTACGGGCACCACGTGGGCGACGTTTTTCTGCAATCCGTGGCGCTGCGCATGAGCCGCCAACTGCCCGGCAGCGATATGCTGGCGCGGCTGGGCGGCGACGAATTTGCCGCGCTCGTTTCACTGCATAACGGCCAGTCGGATCTGGATCACATCATCGCCCGGTTGGAGCACTGCTTCGAGGAGCCTTTTGTGGTGGAAGGAACCACGCTGCACGGCTCGGCCAGCCTGGGCGTCGCTCTCTATCCAGAAAACGGCCTCACCAAAGACTGCCTGCTCAGCGCCGCCGACGCCGCCATGTACGCCGTAAAAAACGCCCGTCGAAAGAGCGCCGAGAAGACGCCGCCAGCATCGGAACTCGAGTTGACTGCCAGTGTTAGCAACTAGTCTCCCGGAGTCTAATGTTCATAAAACAAATGAACCCAAGAACGGCAGCCGATCCAGCCTTGAATTGGTTATCTTCTTTAAAGTGAAGGCCCTTGCAGCGATTGACGACTTCACCACTTGGGTGAGGCGCAGAGCAGTTGAAAATCGACGATCGAGAAGAAGCCGAACCATGGTAATTCGCCAGGC
>CAZDYU010000183.1:0-5220 GCA_964509755.1 uncultured Occallatibacter sp.
TCGCTGCGCATCTCCATCTTTGCCGGCGAGGCGCTCTCGGTTGCTACCGCGCAGGCATGGCAGATCGCCGCGCCCAATAGCGTCGTTGAAAATTTTTACGGGCCTACGGAGTTGACCGTAGACTGCATCGCGCAGCGGCTTGAAGATCCGCCGTATGTCACGCGAAACCGCGGGACGCTGGCGATTGGAACGGTCTTTCCCGGTGTTCGCGCGGGCATTGTGGATGCCGATTTAAACTTCCTGCCGCGTGGCGAGGAAGGAGAACTTGTTGTCTCGACGCGGCAAGCAGCGCGCGGATACTTTCAGGATCCAGAGCTTACAGCCGAACGCTTTCCGACTCTCGGTGGAGAACGCTGGTATCGCACCGGAGATCTGGCCTTCGAGGATGCCGCCGGAACCTTTCATCATCTGGGGCGAATCGACAATCAGGTCAAGATACTCGGCAACCGGGTCGAGTTAGAAGAGGTTGAAGCTCACTTACGCAATTTTCTTGGGATCGACATGGTGGCAGCCGTCGCATGGCCGATCACCGATGGACGCGCCTCCAGTGTCGTTGCATTTCATTGCGCGCCAGGGGTGACTCGCGACGAAATTCGCGAGGAAATGAAGAAACGCGTACCCGATTATATGATTCCCAAACGGGTTTATTATTTGGATGCGCTACCGCTGGGAGCTACCGGAAAGATCGACCGGAAAGCGTTGGCGCGATTGCTGGATGAGAGTTCGGCTTAGCAGGGCTTGTCTCCGTTTTGCAATTAAGCGCATAATTCATAATGCCATGATGCGAAAGCTTACTCTCTCCGATGAACTAACGGTTTTCTCTTTGAATGCCGACGAAACGCGTTTTGTCCATCGCGAAGTCTTCGGCGCTAGGTGCTACTTGCAGCACGGAATCGAACTGCGCGACGGAGACTGTGTCTTCGACGTTGGCGCCAACATTGGACTATCGAGTATCTTTTTTCATCGCGAGCGTAAAGGCGTTCGCATCTTTGCCTTTGAACCCAGCCCCGCGGCTTGTGAATGCCTGAAGGCCAACATCGAACTCCATGGAGTCGATGCCCGCGTCTTTGAATGCGGATTATCTCGTGAGTCCGGTACCGCTGAATTCACTTTCTACCCTGCCAATACGGTTCGCTCCGGCTTCCACGTCAATTTGGAAACTGACCGCGCCACCACCAAGACTTACATGGTAAACAGCGGCTTCTCTCCGCGAGCCGCCGAATTGTTTCTTGGCCTGTTGTTTAAAAAAGAATCGCTTTCTTGCCGCTTGCGGACGCTTTCAGAAATCATCGATGAGGAGTGCGTCAGGCGGATCGATCTTCTGAAAATCGATGCCGAGAGAAGTGAACGGGAGATCCTGGCGGGGATTCGAGCCGAGCATTGGGGCCTGATTCGACAGATCGCAATCGAGGTCCAGGATGAGGCGGGCGGCCTTGATGAACTACGGAATATCCTGGCAGGGCACGGCTTTCTAGTGACCGCCGAACAGGATCCACTGCTGAAAGGCACTGCTGTTTTCAGTGTCTTCGCTACGCGGAAGTCATGATATTTCTCTGTACTCTCATGGCAAATGCAGTCTTATGCGAATATTTTTCAAGATTCAATCTTGCCGCAGGGGCGCGCCAGAGAATCCACCAGCGTAATCTCGCGCGGAACCAGTTCCGGCGGCAGGTGTTGACTGCAATGCGTTAAAAGCTGAGCGATTAATTCATTGCGCATTTTGCCTTGTCCTGGCGCATTTGCCAGGCGCATGAACTCGCGGGCTTCCGGCTCTGGCCAGCAAATGGCAGGTGATGTTATCCCTTGCCGCAATTCTTTTGGGACAAAGCACGCATCATAACTTCCGTCGGGCCGGCACGCCGCCCAACTGAGAATGACAGAGTAACCCAAGCCCTCCGATTCCAGGTCAATAAGATCCTGAGGATGAATTCCTTGCACTGGCGTTGGTTCGAGCCTCTGCCGCAGTTCCGCCGCGCTTAACTCATTATCCGCGTCTCTAAGAATCGCAAGGGCGGCGAGATCCTTCTCTACCCTGGAGTTTCTAATGTGCTGAATGCCAATGCGCTCGTTGCCATGCGCCATCAGCATAAAACGAATCTCGCTCAATGTCCATTTGTATTCGGTCCAATCCAGAAACTCTTCCTGTGTGGATGCTTTTGTTTCGCCGCCAATATAAAGAATTGCCGCAAACCGGTATCGCGTCATTTCATTATCGGCGCGCCCGCCAAGCGGCCTGATATCCACTCTTGATACTTTGGGATGTCGATGCCGCAAGGTAAGAAAGTAGGCGGGAGAGAGAACCAGTTCCTGTTCTCTTTCTTCGCGCCGGCGAGTCCGCGTGCGCAGATCCTCCGCTCTCATCGCATCCGCGGCTTGAAACAATTCCACTGAAGACTCAAATGCCGGCAGCAGAGGCAGGCTCCGGTTATCGCCAATATAGATATGCCCGCCGGGCTTTACGATTCTGATAGCTCCTTCTAATACTTCCGTCAAATAAGCGGCACTGGGAAAGTACTGCGCGACGGAGTTTAGCACAACTGTATCGAAGGAGTCATCGTCGATACCGTCGAAATTATCCGCGCTCCGTTCCATCACTTCCACGCGTTCCGCCAATGCGGGAATCGTTCCCAGTTGTTCCCTGAGCCTGTTCAGCACGACCGGAGAGAAATCCGCCGCGGCATATCTTTTGCAGCCAGGCGCAATGCGCATGAGCAGCATCCCAGTTCCACAGCCGATTTCATAGACAGTCTTTGGTGCAAGCTGAAGAATATCTCGTACTGTATTTTCAACCCATTCCCGTATCTCATCGGTGGGAATTGGCTGCCGTGTGTAACTGCTATTCCAGCCAATTGTGTTAAATCCCACAGGCGCCGACGCTGCTTCTTTTGTGAGTTGGCTCAGATCGAAGGTCTTTCGCCATTTGCTTAGAACGTTCGCTCCCGACGCCGCTCGGCCTGAGATATGGTCCATGTATGTATCGTCCGGCACCACAAGCGCCACGCAGCCATCGCGGTCATCAAAAAATACCTCTGTGTCTCTGACGCCGGGGTGTTTGCGAAGCTGATCCTCAATTATCGCTTGCGCTTGATTGTCTTGCATTTCGCTTCTCCAATTTGTAACGATCCCAGGCCATGGTCCACCTCAATGACCGGAGGCGGTGGTCTGCGTGAGAGCGTAAATCAAGTCGATGCTGTCAATCTGCTCTCGATCGAATCCAATTTGCGCAAAATCGATTCCAAAATTCTCTTCGAGAAAGACAACGATTTCCACCGCATCGATCGACTGCAATCGCCCGCTGATCAGCAGCGAATCCTGATCCTCCAACGGCTCATCATCGCCGCTGTTGGTCAGCAGTTCCCGCACAAAATCGTGTATCTCCGTCTTTCCCTTCATAAAATGCTCCCTAAAAATGGATGAAGAACAAGCTGGCAAAGAATCGCAGGTGCTCGACGAGCGGATACATGCGCTCCGACGTTTCAAATACACTCAGCAAGCAGTAAAACATACCTACGCCCAATGCGGGCAATAGGCGCCCGCGTAAAAGACCAGGCAGCCTGGGTCCGCGCTTTCTCAGTTGAGAGATACTCAACCCGGTCGCGAGCACGGTATTGTAAAGCAGCAACGCTTGATAATTTTCTAGAGCTTTCCAAAACCCAAGATCGCGGATGATTTGCCAGTCGCGCGTAAAGTGGTAAAAACCGTTGCCGAAAAATGCCGCGGCGAAGGTTGCAAAGGCCATGCGCAGCCGCTTATGCCCTTTCCAGTAGCGCAGGAAAGTTGGGTAGAAAAAGAAATCGACAAGCAATTCCTTGAAATAGTAATAGAACCGGTTGAAAAACTCCGCAATGGTTGTCGAAAATAACGGAGCATAAGTATTGCGCAGAGCGTTGAATCCCGCCATGCGGCAGGCGGCGATGAGTTTGTGCCCCATGATCGAGATGCTCAGTATCAGCTCAAAGAATGCAAGAATCAGGCTTTCCCAGCGCAAATGCCATGCGACGGGCTTCCCCTGCACGCTCAGCGCCAATGCTTCGGCCGACGTTGGAATGTGCAAATAATCGTGAAAGAACCGATTCCACAAAAGTTGAAAGACCGCCAGCAGAATCGCCCACAGAAGCAGCTTCAATCCCTTCAATTGCACGATTGCAAGCTGCTCTGGATTCTGCGCTTCAATGCGGCGAAGATAGGCCGCGCCTTTGGGAAACGGAGTATTAGTGGAGCCCCACAGCGGGCGAAAGGAAGTCAACTCCAGAGTTAGATCGCGGGATGGTATCGAGTTTCGGTCGGTCAGCGCATAAGCGATAAACCAAAGATAACTTGCCAGCAGGCCGACTAGAGTCCATAGAATCCAGTACGGCACTGAGCGCGGCGTGGCAGCGCAGGCGATGAAGATAAGTGCGGTAAAACCAGAAAGAAGAAAAGCAATCGGCCTCTGCCCAAACCGCGATTTGGGCCATTGCATGGCGCACCAATAGAGAAGTATGCCGAACGCGATGACCGCCAGATTCAAGCCCAGGAGTGCTGGATCCCGATAGGTCTCGAGCACAAGGAAAATAATGGGAGCTATCGCCAATATGAAGCGGCGGTACTCGGGCATAAAAGTAATAAGCGAGAATATCAGCGTCAGAGGCAGCGTGGATGAAAAAGCCGGAAGAAAGTAGCGCTGACCCAGCGCAAAGGCGGCTAGGATTGCAACCTTGCCCGGCGCGGTCTGCGCAAAGGCGACTACTTTGGGATAAGTCTCAAGGCGTGGAATCAGGCGGAAATTCGCCAGGCGGCCGCTCAACAATCCAGGGGGCTTTGCCTGGGCAATCATTGTGTCTCCCGATAAGAAGGTGTCCTGGTAAGCATCGTATCAAACACCTAATACCGCTGCAGGAACTCGGGATCGACGGGGCTTTCAAAGAGCGAGGCGTCGCGGGTGACGATGGTCAGCCCGGAGGGAGTGACAAAGTAGCGGCGCTTGTCCTCGACTGGGTCAAAGCCAATGATGGTGCCTTCGGGAATATGCACGTCTCGGTCGATGATGGCTCGGCGGATGCGGCAGTGGCGGCCGATATTCACATGCGAAAAAATAATGCTGGCATCGACGCTTGAGTAGGAGTTGACGCGCACATCCTGAGAGACCACGGAGTTTGAAACCGATGCGCCGGAGATAATCACGCCGGCGGTAATGACCGAGTTGACGGCCATGCCGGAGCGGCCCGGCTCGCCAAAGAC
>CAZDYU010000184.1:0-5100 GCA_964509755.1 uncultured Occallatibacter sp.
GTGGCTCGCTCAAGCCACTCAGACGCTTCTACAGAACTTTACGGGCTTAATCGGCACGGAAGAGTGGTTCTGCAATTGCCATCACTTACTAACCCAAGGCCTTGCAAAATGTTTCGTTCTTTCCGAAGTTCGGCTGCAATTTGGGCCCGTTTTGAATGTCGGAAGAATTGTAACCCATTGAGCAAGTCAAGGTATTACGAAAAAAGAATCTTTGGTAACCTGATCGCCAAAGATGATTGAAAATGTGCGAAAAGTCGGCGTTTCGTGCTCCGCTCGCCACTTGCAGTATGATTGCGTCTAAAGGGTGTGCGGCCTGTTTCCCCATGGGGCTGCCCCGGTGGTGCTTGTGCCTCGAATCTTTCAGCGTGTTGTCTTCGTTCTTTCCGTGGCGATCTTTGCCGCTCTCGGCCTTGGCTTTGCGCTGGGCGAGTTTGGGCTTTTTGGCGTTCATGCTGGCGGTCAGCAGGACGGAGCCTACCGTCCGATGGGCGTCTATGCCGAGGTTCTGAAGAAGATCCAGACCGACTACGTGACCGATCCCAACATCGACAACGTGACCACTGGGGCGCTGCATGGGCTGCTGGAGTCGCTGGATGCCGATTCGAGCTACCTGACGGCGAGCGAGTACAAAATCTACAAGGAGCGGCCGGCCTCGGGCGTGGCGCAGGTGGGGCTGACCGTCTCAAAGCGCTATGGCTACGCGGTTGCGGTGAGTGTGCAGCCTGGTTCGGCCGCCGATAAGGAACATATCGGCGACGGCGATATTATTGAGTCGATTGGCGGTCAATCCACGCGCGAGATGTCTCTGCCGGTGATCCGGTTGCTGCTGGAGGGCAAGCCGGGAACCACGCTGACTCTCTCCGTGGTGCGCCCGCGCAAATCCGAGCCAGACAAGGTGACGCTGACTCGCTCGATTGCCGGCGTGCCCGCGCTGGGTGAGCAGCAATTTGAAGGGGCGACGATTCTTGATTTGAAGCCCGGCGCGCTGACCGCGGCCCGCGTGGATGAGATTGCCGCGCGGCTGAAGACGGCTGCCAAGGGGCAGAAAATTTTGTTGGACCTGCGCGACTCTTCAGGCGGCGACGAGCAAGAGGGTCTGCGGCTGGCGAATTTCTTTATCAAAGACGGCACGCTGGCGACGCTCGATGGACAGCAGTTTCCCAAGCAGAGCTTCACGGCCGATCCGGCAAAATATATCTCCGGCGCTCCGCTGGTGGTGCTGGTGAACCGCGGAACCTATGGGCCAGCGGAACTGACGGCGGCGGCGATTGAAGAGTCGAAACGCGGCGATGTGGTGGGCGAGCGGACCTTTGGCGAAGGCTCGGTGCAGAAGACCATCGACCTGCCCAACGGCGCGGCGCTGCTGCTGACCGTGGCCAAATACGAAGGGCCGGACGGGAAGAAGATTCAGGATGAGGCGGTGACGCCGAATATTACCGCAGGAAATGCGGCTGCCGAAGACGAGGAAGACGAAGCGGCGCCGCCAGCCGCCGGCACCGCGCCGTTGAATGCGCCGCTGACCAAGGCAATCGAAGTGCTGAAGGCGAAGAACAGCTAAATGTGCATGGCCGTTAACGCTTTGGGGAATCAGCAAACAGAGGTTTGCACCTTGGTGTGAAACCGTTTTCTATGTTGCACTCTATGGCGCTTTGCTTCAAGATTGTATTTCAGGAGGTTCATTATGCTGGTAGCCATTGCTCCACCTCCCATCCCTGTAGGCAAGATCAAGAGCTTCGGCGCCTTCGGTCCTAAATACGAGGTCGGTCGCGCCCTTCGCCAACTGGACGATGGGGACTGGCTTGTTGAGGTCAAGATGGTTGAAACCGGCGAGACAGCCGAGTACAGGATCTCTCGCGTTTTCGATGATCCGGAGGCTCGCTGATGTATGCGGTGGCGTTTGACCTCACGGTTGGCGACACTGAGAAATACCACCCCAAAGGCGTTTCTCAGGCTTACACCGAGATAGGTGCGGTACTCGGTGAACATGGGTTTCGGCGTGTCCAAGGCAGCCTGTATACAACAGATAGCGAGGACATGGCGAATCTCTTTCTCGCGATTCAGGATCTGCGGGCCCGAACATGGTTTCCAAAGTCTGTGCGTGACATTCGCGCCTTCCGCATCGAACAGTGGTCGGACTTCACGGCTGTTGTCAAAGGATAGAGATCTTCTTGGGCGTCTTTCACGCTCCACTCTTGCACGGCGTTGTACGCTGGGGTCTGCTTTGACCAACTCCGGCGGCGCTCTCGTGCTAGCCTTGGGCTGAAGGATTTCTTTTTCCGCACGGGAAAGAAATGCCGATGAGGCCTGAAGCGTTTGGCTGTTTCTCCGATTGAACCCTCTGAATTCCGCGACACACCGCGCCCGCGCCGCATTCAATCCGGGCTGACGCCGCCGCGCGGGCCGCGCAAGCTGGCCGGCAGGGTGACGCTTGTCGCGCTGCTGGCGCTGGCCGTGATTACCGGCTCGCTGGCTGGGCTGACGCTGGTTTACTCGGTGGATCTGCCCCAGATTCACGATCTGGAGCGCTACCGGCCCTCGACGACAACCGAGCTTTACGACCAGAAGGGCCGCATCATTGGCTCGTTCGCGCTTGAGCGGCGCGAGGTGGTCAACTACGACGACTTTGCGCCGGTGCTGCGCCAGGCGGTGCTCTCGATTGAAGACAAGAGCTTCGAGTCGCATTGGGGCATCAACGTCTTTCGCATCGTTGGGGCGCTGTGGCACGATCTGCGCAGCCACGGACGTGCGCAAGGCGCTTCGACACTGACGATGCAATTGGCGCGCAATCTTTTTCTTTCGTCGGAGCGGACGGTCGGGCGCAAAGTGCAGGAGGCTTATCTGGCCATCCAGATTGAGCGCGCCTTTACCAAGGAACAGATCTTTACGCTCTACGGCAATCAGATTTATTTGGGCAGCGGGATGTACGGCTTTGAGGCTGCCTCGGAGTTTTACTTCAGCAAACATGCGCGCGATTTGTCGCTGACTGAAGCGGCTTTGCTGGCTGGATTGCCGAAGGGGCCAGTGGCTTACTCGCCGCTGCTGAATCCGGAGAAGGCGCTGCGGCGGCGCAACCTGGTGCTGAGCGAGATGGAGTCGGACGGCAAGATCACGCACGCGCAGGCCGAGCAGGCGCGCAACATGCCGCTGGGTCTGCATATTGCTCAGCCGGAGATGAGCGTTGCGCCGTGGTTTCAGGAGGAGGTGCGGCGTGAGTTGGAGAAGCGTTTTGGCAGCGAGCAGGTGCATGAGGCCGGCCTGAAGGTTGAAACCACGCTCGATCTGGATTTGCAGAAGACGGCCAATCGCGCGGTTCTGGATGGGCTGGTTGCATATGAGCGGCGGCGGGGCTGGATAGGAAAGCTGGAGAATGCGATCACCAGCGGAGGCACCATCGAGAGCTACGACCATCCCGACTGGGTGATGAAGACCGGCCCCGGCGACTACGTGCATGCGGTGGTGACGCGCATCATGCCGCTGGAGATTCATGCGCGCGTGGGCAAGAACCAGATTGTGTTGCTGCCTGAGGATTGGAAGTGGACGGGGCAGAGCTACGCCGATGCGCTGGTCAAGCCGGGCGATGTGATTTACGTGCATCTGGCCGACGCAACGGAGGGCGCGGCGCGGCGGGCGACGCTGGAACAGGATAGCGGCGCGCAGAGTTCGCTGATGGCCATCGACAACACCACCGGCGATGTGCTGGCGATGGTGGGCGGGCGCGACTACGCGCTCAGCCAGTTCAATCGCGCTACGCAGTCGGAGCGGCAGACCGGATCGAGCTTCAAGATCTACGACTACACGGCGGCCATCGAAGATGGTGCCAAGCCCAGCGACATTATTGTGGACGGCCCGGTGAGCTTTGGCGGTTACACGCCGCACAACTACGAAGGCGATTACAAGGGCGCTATGACGCTGACTAGCGCCTTTGCCGAGTCGCGCAATATACCGGCGCTGAAGCTGGCCGCGCGCGTGGGCATTCACAAAGTCATCGAGGTGGCGCATCGGTTTGGAGTGACGTCGAATATTCCCGCATATCTGCCGATCGCCATCGGCGCGGTTGAGATCACTCTCGAAGAGCAGGTGGCCAGCTACTCGGTCTTCCCCAACGACGGGCTGCGCGTAAAGCCGCGGCTGGTCAAGAAGGTGGAGAACGCCGACGGCATCACGCTGTGGGAGGACGCGCCGGAGGTAAACGAGGTGATCGACCAGAAGACGGCGCGGACGATGATGTCGCTGCTGGAGGCGGTGACGCGCGGCGGCGGCACGGGCGGCGCGGCGGCGCAACTGAACCATCCTCTGGGCGGCAAGACGGGCACTACTAGCGACTACACCGACGCATGGTTCCTGGGCTTTTCGCCGTCGGTGACCTGCGGCGTTTGGGTGGGCTTTGACAGCCGCGAGTCGCTGGGCGACAAGGAGACAGGGGCCAAGGCCGCGCTGCCGATCTGGATGACTTTGATGCGCGCGGCGATTGCGGGCAAAGACAGCGAGAAGTTTCTCAGCGATCAGACGGACGAGAAGGCTGCGCCAGATACATCGGCGAAGGCTGCACTGCTGGCGAAGGCTGGAAATGCTGGCGGACCGGTTAACGCAAGTGCGGCCGCTAAGCCGAATGTTGTGGCGGCGTCGAATAGTGCAGCGGGCAAAGCACCAACTCTGCCCGTCGCAAAGCCCGCCGCGCCTCCATTCACAAGCGCCAAGCCACTGGTAAAGCCGGCACTGACCGTGCAGCCTGTTCAGCCCAGGCCTGCCGGCGCGGTCAAACCAGCTTTGAGCTCCAGTGGAAATCCGCCACGATAATTGTACTAAGAATTTGACGAGGTTTATTGGGAGTCGTTGTATCCATCCTTTCGCATAGAATGCAAAAGGATGGGGCATCGTGCAAACAAGTAAGAATAGGAACTCTTATGACAAAACTAAATTCAAAATCGCGACTCACATAGACGGATGTCAAGGCAAAGCTCACCGGCTTCGACCGGATAAACTTGATGGGACTGATTCAGGATCTTTATGCAGCCCACAAGGATAATCAGACCTTTCTTCACCCATCAGTCAAGTCCTAATTGTTCTGTAGAATCCCATTCCTGAGGGTAGTTGTTTTTT
>CAZDYU010000185.1:0-4667 GCA_964509755.1 uncultured Occallatibacter sp.
CCCAACACCGGCGGCAAAACGGTTACGCTCAAGACCACGGCGCTGCTGGCCATGATGGCCCAGGCCGGGCTGCCCGTGCCCGCCGCCTCGGCAAGCTTCCCCATCTTCACCGCCTTTCTGGCTGACATTGGCGACGCGCAATCGATCGAGGCCGAGCTCTCCACCTTCTCCGCGCACATCCTCAACCTGGACCGTCTGTCTCGCCTGGCGGGTCCACGCGCCCTGGTTCTGCTGGACGAACTTGGTTCCGCGACCGACCCCGAGGAAGGCTCGGCTCTGGCCGTCGCCATTGCCAGCCATTTTTTGACGGCGGGAGCATGGTCGCTGATCTCAACGCACCACACCTCGCTGAAGGTCTACGCCGCCAACACGCCTGGCGTGCTGAATGCCGCGGCGGGCGTGGATGAGCTGACTCTCGCGCCCAACTACCAACTCCGCCTCGGCGTTCCCGGCGCTTCTGCCGGCATTCAAACCGCCGAGCGGCTGGGCCTGAACACCGAAATTATCGCCTCCGCTCGACTTAGATTGGGATCGCAGCAGGTAGACATCAGCCGTTTTCTGGACAAGCTGCACAACGATCTCTCGCAGCTTGAAGAAGACCGCAAGGCCGCCCGCGCCGAACAATACTCTCTGAATCAGGAACGAGCCCGGCTGGCACGCGAAGGCGACGTTGAACTGCGCAGCCGGACGCGAGAGCTGGAAACCAAGCTGGCTTCGCTGCTCAAGGACTTTGAGTTTCAGATGCGCGAGACCGTCCGCGCCATTGAGGACCGCGCCGCGCAGCAGAAGCTCTCCAAAGAAGCCGAGCGCCGCATCCTGCGCCTGCGCCGCGAGTTTCAGGAGAGCTTCAACCAGACGGTCGTCGCGCACCGCACCGGCGCGGATGTGGGCGATGCAAACGCCCAGCCGCACCTGCTGAAACACATCGCCGCGGGCGACAGGGTTCTCATTAAGTCGATGAACAGGATTGCCGTCGTTGAGCGCGAGGTTGAGAAAGACCTCTTTGAAGTTTCCCTGGGCCCCATCAAGATGCGCGTCAAGCGCGAAGAGTGCTCCGCGCCGCCACAGCCCTCGGACGCCTCGAAAACTGTCATGCACTCCGACCCGCTAGCCGCCGCCCGCCAGCAGAAGAATGTCCACGTTACTGTCACCAGCGCCAACACCGACGCCCTGCGCATGGAGATCAACCTCATCGGCCGCACCGTAGACGAGGCCACTGGCGAACTGGAGAGTTATCTTGACCACGCGTTTCTGGCCGGCCTGCCGCGTGTCCGCATCATCCACGGCCACGGCGCGGGCATTCTGAGGCGCGGCGTCCGCGAGTTCCTGAAATCCCATCCGCATGTGGCCACCATTACCGAAGCCCCGCAGAACGAAGGCGGGCAGGGAGCTACGCTGGTGGAACTGCGGCAGTAGCAGCGCTGGGAGATCGAAATTATTTGCCGGAATTGGGCCACTGATCCGGCCATGGATGGCGTTACGTTTTTTCTGCGACGGAGGTGCGGGAGGCAGGCTCCATGAGGACCGCTCAAAGCATTTTCACGGTTTCAGTAAGGATTATTTTGTGGTTTTCCCACTCATTCCGCGATGAAACTGCGGGATGAATTGCTCAGATCCCCAGCTTGCGCACTTCATCGTTATAGTACTTGCGGTAGAGGATCTCCCACTCCTGGGAGCCTTCCTGGATGATCTTGCGCTGGTTGGCGATCTTGGTTCTGGCGGCGGTGTCGATGCCGGCCTCCTGGGTGAGCAGGGCGGTAAGCGCCTTGCGGGCCTCCTGGCGGATGGTGTTGCGATCCTCCAGAAAGCCGACCTGATCGACTTCAGCCAGCGTGTCGGCCACGGTGTGGGCCAGTTTGTTGAGCTTGTCTGGGCTGATCCTCATAGCACCGCCTTGTACTTTTTGGCCAGCTCGGTCTTCACTTTTTTAAACATCTCGGCATACTGCGCGCCGCTCTTGCGCATCTCCTCGGAGTAGGCTTCCAGAATCACGCGCACTTCTTCGTTGATGCGGTCTTCAAGGGACAACTCTTCAATCAGCCCCTCAGTGACGCGCGCCTCGACCACCTTTATATCACTGGCGGTGATCATCTTGGCGTCGATGAGATGCTTGACCGTTCGGCGGGCGAGATACCCGATATAGTCGCGGGAAAAGATCATGGATTAAGACTCAGGATACCGCATGGGGCCGCCCTCTGTACACCGCGAGATCAAGGGGTTGGGAAGATCGCTTTAAAAGAGGAGGTTGAAGCTGAGATTGGCGCTGCCGCCGGGAGCTGGAAGGGCCGCGCCAATGCCCTGCCGCGTACTGGATTTGAGCAGCATGGGCGCAGTCATGGCGTTTCCCACAGCGTCAATCTCATAGCTCAACACAACTCCGCCCGGCGCGTTCGCCATTGTCCATGAGAAAGGAATCTCTGTTGCGCAGGTAGCCGTCGAGCCGTTCACCGAGGCCAGTCCCGAAAAAGTCTCCGCCGGGATTGCGGCAAGCTGTGAATTGCCCAAGCCAAACCCGTCTGGATTGGGAGCGATGCGCGCCCGGCAGATGATCGTCGTCCCCGCCGGCAGCGTCGAGCGAATTTGCAGATTGAAGGTGACCGAATAAACTCCGTTCAGCGCCGCCGGGGCTGCTCTGCCGCTTATTCCCACGGCTGGAGCGGCCCCGGCAACTGCGGACGCCAGGAGCGCGGCAAGCAGAGTCTGGGATATGCGCCTGCGCTTCATGGGATCCTCCGCACTTTGTTCATCGGAGGCTTGAGCGCATAGATGAGAGTGGACGGATAACCAAAGTTTGCCTGACAGAAGAAGGAAAGAAGGCGACCAAAACGTTGCAAAGAGGGTCGCCTGTAGAGTTATTCCACCAGACTCAACAGCATCTTTACATTGCGCTCCTCGTCGCCGGGGGCGTCAACGGGCGTCTCGGCGATGAAGGCGGAGTGAGCGAAGCGCGGGTCGTTGAGCAGGCGGCGGAAGGGCTCGATGCCGATAGTGCCTTTGCCGATCTGCTCGTGACGGTCGAGTTTAGACCCGCGCGCGGCCTTGGCGTCATTGCAGTGCCAGACGCGGACGGCCTCAAAGGTGACGGTAGACGCGACCTGCTTCATGGTCTCCTCGTAGCCCTCTGGGGTTACCAGATCATAACCGGCGACGTGGGTGTGGCAGGTGTCAAGGCAGACTCCCATGGGGGCCGACGGGCGGAGGCGGGCGACCAGCTCAGCCACCTGCTCAAAGCTGCCGCCAAGGGAAAATTCGGAGCCGGCTGTGTTTTCAATCAGGATATGGAAGGGCGTACCCTGCCAGGCCAGGCCGTCGATGGCTCTCGCGATCGAGTCGGCGGCGCGGGCGAGGCCTTCATCGCGGGTCAGGCCCTTCCATGAGCCGGGATGCAGCACCAGATATTCCGAGCCCAGGGCCAGGGCGCGCTCGATCTCGCCGCGGAAGGCTACTACGCTTTTTTCGCGCACCTCGTCCGTCTGGCTGCACAGATTGACCAGATAGCTGGTGTGGATAACGAGCGGGCCCACGTCGAGCTTGGCGCGCAGTTCCTTCATGCGGGCGGCCTGTTTGGGGTCCACCTTGGGCGCGCGCCACATGCGCGGGCTGGAGGAGAAAATTTGGAAGGTGTTGGCGCCAATTTCGCGCGCCTGCTCGACGGCGTTCGAGGCCCCGCCGGTTGTGCCAAGATGGATGCCGATGCGCTTTGCCATGCGGATAGTGTATTGATCCGACCCCGAAGAATGGAACATTAAAATGCTTGCAATGGGTCAGTCTGGTTTTCCCTAGGTTTGCGTTTGGCTGACTAATTGTCCTAATGAGATTTTCGGGTCAAAAGTAAGATGAGAGCAATCATGCCAAATCCTGCAAGCAGCGCAACCCATCCCAAGGCAGTTCCAGTGATTCCATTGCTTTTAAGGAACACTATGATCCCATACATAATCGAAAGACAACCGGAGATCGCGCCTCCAGCCTGAAGAAGCTTTCGGGTGAATAATGCCTCAACTTTTTCTAGGACGGTCCTTTGAGAATCGTCAACTTTTGCAGATGCTTTCTTTGTCTCCTCTGTAATTGCTGTCTTCAACAGCAAGACATCGTTAGAGACAGTCACTAAGTTTCCATGAAGCTCGGTTATCTCTTGGCCGATGTAACTGAAAGGATAGCCAGCTTACCGTGAGCGAGATCTCCGTAACGCCGATGCGTTGGAAGCAGGACGAGGCCAGAGTTGTGCCCTGATTCACAGGGCAATTGCATTTGAAGTTTGGACGAGAGGTGAAAGGCAGGTGTTTTGAAGGCTCTGGAATGAGGGCAGAGTTTGAGAAAGAGCGGCGGAAAGCTGTGGCGGGAATCGGCGAAAACGGGGCGTTTTTGGCAAAAAGAGGGTCATATTTTGCCAAAAGCGGCCAAAAAAGGCACTTAAATGTCACTGATTGTAACTAGATTTATGCCGTAACTTATTCAAATCGTGCTAGTTACAAAAATACGAGGAGGCAAAAAGGGTAGGGGGGGTGGGGTACGCCGGGTTTTTTGGCGAAGAATCGACGAAAGAAGGAATAAGAAATAGGGTGCGGCGGACGGAAACTGAGTGCGCGGGCTGGAGATTGGACGACGATCATTTGGGCCTCGGGGTACCGCTGCTTTTATTGTGCGCGCAGGGGAATCAATTCTCCGCA
>CAZDYU010000186.1:0-4360 GCA_964509755.1 uncultured Occallatibacter sp.
GAGATCTGCACCAAGTACGCGCAGAAGGGCATGTTCAATATCTTCCTGGCCGTCTTCTTCGCCACGCTTTCCTTCGCGTTCATGGAGCCGTTCCTGTTTATCGGCTACCTGTTCTCGATTGCCATCTTTGGCCTCTACCAGGCGATCTTCATGGCCAATGCCGGCGGCGCCTGGGACAATGCAAAGAAAGTCGTCGAGGTTGACCTGAAGCAGAAGGGTACGCCTCTGCACGACGCGTGCGTCATCGGAGACACCGTCGGCGACCCGTTCAAGGACACCTCGTCGGTGGCAATGAACCCAATCATCAAGTTCACCACCTTGTTCGGATTGCTTGCTGTGGAGCTTGCAGTAACGCTGACCAAGGAAAACGCGATGCTCACCCATGTTCTGGCCGTCGCATTCTTCCTGGTGTCGGCGTTCTTCGTGCATAAATCGTTCTATGGCATGAGGATTGAAACCAAGGAAAGCAACTGATTTCTGTCTAGCTGATCAAACGGCCCTACGCGAGACTGCGTAGGGCCGTTTGGCGATTGGCAGTAAGATCTGCCACTAGAGATCAGGCGGTGCGGCGGCAATCTCCGTCAGGCTCATCCGCTGGCGGCCTTCGCTGTCGAAATTGTCCTGGGCCAGCCAGGCATTAAAGGCACTCTTGCGGGCGGGCCATTCGCAATCGAGCATCGAGTGCCAGGCGGTGTCGCGGCTTTGCCCTTTGATGACCATGTGCTGGCGGAAGATGCCCTCGAAGGTAAATCCGAGGCGCTCGGCCGCGCGCCGGCTGGGCAGATTCAGGGCGTTGCACTTCCACTCATAGCGACGGTAGCCGAGGTGGTCGAAGACGTGAGTGGCCATTAAAAACATAGCCTCCGTCGCGGCGGTGGTGCGCTGCAAGGTTGGGGCAAAGAGGATGTTGCCGACCTCGATGACGCCATGGACGGGCTCGGCGCGCATCAGGCTGGCCCAGCCAACGGCCTGGCCGGTCGCCTCCGGCACTATCGCGAGAAAAACGGTGTTGGAGGCGGCCTGCTTTTCTTCGATGGCCCGGCGCAAGACGGCCTCGGTTGAGAAGGGACCATCGAAGAGCCAGGTCCACAGCTCGTCGTAACCGGCCACGGCCTGCCAGATATCGGATGCGTGGCGCTCGGCATTTAAAGGTTCAAGGGTGACGTGCCGGCCGCGCAGAGTGACCGGGCCGGGGCGCGGAACTGGCTTCCAATTGAGGGGAGTTTCTCCTGGATTGCTCACGGCAACAGGCTATCAGGCTCTGCGAGCAAAGAGTGAGTGATCGGACGCACAGTCAGTGCTTGGCAAAGTTGGCCAAAAGGCCTAGGCTTTAATTGAGGTGCTCCCATGCCGACTCGCAATGTCAGCCTGCCTGAAAAACTGGATCAATTCATTACCGCCAAAGTCGAGTCTGGAGACTACGCCAATGCCAGCGAAGTGATGCGCACCGCCTTGCGTGTTCTGGAGCGGGATGAGCGAGAGTACGAAGAAAAACTCGCCGCGCTACGGGCGGCGATTGATGAGGGCCTTGCCAGCGGCATCGCCGAACCAGGCGTCTTCTCTCGCATTCGCAAGAAACACGGTCTCCCGCAGAGAGAGGCTTGACCATGCTTCGGATCAACGTGTCGGTTGAGGCCGAGGAGGATATCGATCTGATTGCCGCTTACACGACAAGAACCTGGGGATGGCGGCAGACAAATCGGTACCTGGCCAAGCTGGAGGATGGCTTCGAACTGCTGGCCGAGAATCCTCGCATCGGGCGATCCTGCGATTGGATTCGCCCAGGATTGCGCCGCTTTGAGATAGGCAAGCACGTTGTGTTCTACATCCCGGACTCTAGCGAGTTGCTGATCGTGCGCGTCCTTCACCAGCAGATGCTGCCAGCCAAGTCGCAATTCGAGCAGTGAGGGCGCGCGCTGCAGCCGTTTAAGTTCTGACGGGTTGGAAATCGCCCGAATCTCCACATCTGCACAGCCCAGCACCCCAATTTGCACCGTTCTTGCCCCTTGTCCCGGCTCCCGGCAAGGACTAGGCTTGGATTTGTGAGGCTGGTAATCGCGAGCAGCGGAAAGCTTGCACCGAATCTGAAGCAAATTGAACTGGCCGGAGCCGCAGCCCGCTTGAGGCTTTTGAGCTTTCCACAGGTAAATCCCTTTGTTTGGTATGTTGGTGCGGGGAATGTTAAGAAAATACAAGATATTGTGGTTTCTTGTTGACATCTACCACAGACAGCGGTATTTTTTCATCTGCGGCTATTAACGGACTGTAACGAAACTCTAGTGTGAAAGCTCCACCGGAGGCCGCGAAGTGAAATGAGCTCGCGGTACTTTCCAAGGCCCCCGTTCCCTGTTCGTTTCCAGAGATTTGTTCTGACACGCTCCTGGCTGCTTGATGCCGGACTGGGCCAGAGTTTCACCGATTTTTTCGATTGAGAGGATTTTTATGAATGAAGTTCAGCAGCAAAGTTCCACCCCCGCCCCCCAGGCTCCCCGCTCCCAACGTGGACTGATCTTTACCCGCCGCTTCTCCACCGAGGGCGTCTCCCCGTACAACGAGATCCAGTGGGAGCAGCGCACTGCGTCGATCACCGACAGCAAGGGCAACACCATCTTCGAGCAGAAGAACGTCGAGGTGCCGGTCGATTGGTCAATGACGGCGACCAACATTGTGGCCTCCAAGTACCTGCACGGGAAGCTCGACTCGCCTGAGCGCGAGACGGGCGTCCGCCAGTTGGTGAGCCGCGTCGCTGAGACTATCCGCGACTGGGGTTTGAAGGACAGCTACTTTGCCACCTATGAGGACGCGCTGATCTTCCACGACGAGCTGGCCCATATGCTGCTGACGCAAAAGGTGGCCTTCAACTCGCCGGTCTGGTTCAACGTAGGCTGCGACCGGCTGGAGCCGGAGGCCGAAGGGCAGAATTGGCACTGGGATCCGGCGACAGGCGGCGTCAAGTATGCCGCGACCGGCTACCACAATCCGCAGTGCTCGGCCTGCTTCATCAACTCGGTAGAGGATTCGATGGCCGGCATTATGGAGCTGGCGCGCACCGAGGCGCTGCTCTTTAAATTCGGCTCTGGCACGGGCACCAACTTCAGTTCGCTGCGCTCCAGCAAGGAAGCCGTCTCCGGCGGCGGCACGGCCAGCGGCCCGTTGAGCTTCATGCGCGGCTTTGACGCCTTTGCGGGCGTCATCAAGTCCGGCGGCAAGACGCGGCGGGCGGCCAAGATGGCGATCATGAATGTGGATCACCCGGACATCATCGACTTCATCGAGTGCAAAGCGAAGGAAGAGAAGAAGGCTCACGACCTGATCAAGGCCGGTTACGACGGCTCGGGCCCGGATTCCGAGGCATTTTCGTCGATCTTCTTCCAGAACGCCAACAACTCCGTCCGCGTCAGCGACGAGTTCATGCGCGCCTACGAGGCCGATGGCGACTTCACAACCTACACGGTCAAGGGCCACGAGCCGGTCAAGAATTACAAGGCGCGCGACATCATGCACAAGATTGCCACAGCCACCTGGCTCTGCGGCGATCCCGGCCTGCAATTCGACACCATCATCAACAAGTGGCACACCAGCAAGAACTCCGGGCGCATCAATGCCTCTAACCCTTGCTCGGAGTACATGTTCTTGGACAACTCGGCCTGCAACCTGGCCAGCTTCAATCTGATGAAGTACGTGACTCCGGGCGGCGGCTTTGACATTCCGGCCTACCGGCACTCCATCTCCGTGGTCATTACCGCGATGGAGATCCTGGTCGACAACTCCGGCTATCCCACCGAGTCGATCTCTCGCAACTCGCACGATTACCGCCCGCTGGGCCTGGGCTACGCCAATCTCGGCGGCTTGCTGATGGCCTTTGGTCTGCCGTACGACTCCGCCGCCGGCCGCGATCTGGCGGGCGTGCTAACCGCGATCCTGAGCGGCCAGGCTTACCTGCAATCGGCCATTATCGCGGCCAACTGCCCGCCGATCGCCTCGGCCACGCCGTTGACTGCTACCGTTGAGCGCCAGGGCGGCGCCTGCCCCGGCTTCTACGTCAATCGCGAGCCGTTCCTGGATGTGATCCGTATGCACCGCGCCGAAGTCAACAACATCGGCAAATCGCGCCAGAGCGGTGAGCCCTTCACCGTGCCGCAGCTTGACGCGCTGATCGATGCCAGCCGCGAATCCTGGGATATGGCGCTGGTTTACGGCGAGCGCTACGGCTACCGCAACTCGCAAGTCACGGTTCTGGCGCCCACCGGCACCATCGGCTTCATGATGGATTGCGACACCATGGGCATTGAGCCGGAGTTGGCGCTGGTCAAGTACAAGAAGCTGGTCGGCGGCGGCATGATCAAGATCGTCAACAACA
>CAZDYU010000187.1:0-4292 GCA_964509755.1 uncultured Occallatibacter sp.
GGCGGATGCGGTTGACCTCGTCCTCGCCCAGATCCTGGATCTTCTTGAAGGCGTCTACATTCGCCTTCGCCAGAATCTTCAGCGCGCGCGGATCCCCGATGCCAAAGATGTATGTGAGCGCGATCCGTGCCTGCTTGTTGCGCGGCAGATCGACGCCAGCAATACGTGCCATGGAAATTCCTTTGCTGCTTCAGGTTGTGTGCCCCCGGCCTCAACCGGTTCGCACGGGTTATGCGTCAAGCCTCCAGAGGTTCATCGCAAGCCTTGACTCAGGCTAACTAGCCTCTTGCCGAGTTGTCAGTTTTCAGTTGTCAGTTCAAAACGCCCGTGTAGGCCTGGCTCTAACTGACAACTGATTACTGATTACTGACAACTGCCGTGGCGCTCTCCGCCTTTTGCCAGCCTATCCACTAGCCCTGGCGCTGCTTGTGCTTTGCGTTCTCGCAGATCACGCGCACTACACCGCGGCGCGTAATCACCTTGCACTTGACGCAAATCTTCTTTACCGATGCTCGGACTTTCATCTGCTTGTTGCCCTTCCTGAGACTGTTAGCTGTTCGCTGTCTGCTGTCAGCTACTTGTAGCGGTATACGATCCGCCCGCGATTCAGGTCGTAGGGACTCAACTCTACGGCCACGCGGTCACCGGGAAGAATCTTGATGAAGTTCTTGCGCATTCTTCCCGAGACATGGGTCAACGCCTCGTGATTGTTCTCGAGCTTGACCTTGAACATGGCATTCGGCAGCGTCTCGGTGACCACCGCCATTACCTCAATCGCATCTTCCTTCGACAAACCGCATCCTGCTTCCGGCGCTTCCGCGCCTTGGTGTTTTGGACCGAGTGCACTACTCGGTCAAAATTCTCGCTCCGGTGGCCGTCACCGCCACCGAGTGCTCAAAATGAGCGCTCATGCTTCCATCCGCTGTAATCGCCGTCCAGCCGTCGCCTAAAACCACCACATCGGCCTTGCCCGCGTTCACCATCGGCTCGATCGCAATCACCATGCCGGCCCGCAGCTTCATTCCCCGGCCGGCAACGCCAAAGTTCGGCACCTGCGGATCTTCGTGCATCTGCGAGCCGATGCCGTGGCCCACAAAATCCCTTACCACCGAGAAGCCCGCGGTTTCAACCACTTTCTGCACCGCAAAGCCCACATCGCCCAGCGTCGCGCCCGGCTTTACCACATCGATTGCCGCCTGTAACGACGCCTCGGTCACCTTGAGCAGCCGCTCCGTCTCCGGGTCGATCTTGCCCACCGGAACGGTAATGGCAGCATCGCCGCAGTAGCCGTCCACGAAAACCCCAAAATCGACCGAAACGATCTCCCCTTCCTTGAGGATTCGTTTGGCCGACGGAATGCCATGCACCACTTCGCTGTTGACCGAAGTGCAGAGCACGCAGGGAAAGCCGTGATAGCCCTTGAAGGCCGGCTTGACGCCCAGTTCCTTGGTGCGCGCCTCGGCCGCCTTCTCCAGATCGAGAGTGCTGACGCCGGGCTTGATCAGCCCCCGCACCAACTCGAGCACCTCGCGGGTCACCTGGCCCGCGCGGCGCATCTTCTCGATCTCCTTGGACGACTTCAGTACAACAGCCACTAACCCAGCTTTCGGTCGTCAGTTTTCAGTTTTCAGTTGTCAGCAAGCACTCTTGACGAGCTCGAAACTGACAACTGAAAACTGACAACTGAAAACTAGCTCCTCAACCTCTTCACCGCATCAACAATTCCGGCGGCAATCTCCGCAACCGGCTTATCTCCATCCACTTCCGCAAAACGCCCCTGAGCCCGATAATGCTCCACGACAGGCGCGGTCAACGCCTCGTAGGCGCGCATCCGCTCCTCGAATACCTTCTCTGTGTCGTCGGCTCTCTGGGTCAGCGCGGCGCCATCCGTATCGCAATAGCCATCTTTTTGCGGAGGCTTGATGCAGACGTTATAAATGCTTTGGCAGACAGGACAACTTCTGCGCCCGGTGATACGGCACAGAAGCTGATTATAGTCCACATGAATGCTTACGGCAACCACCGGCAATCCGCCGGGTTGAGCCTGAGCCCGCGCGGCCAGCCGGCCATCCAGCCAGCCTGCCTGCACCAGCGTCCGCGGAAAGCCGTCCAGAATGTAGCCCTTTGCCGTGTCGGGCTGCTCCAGCCGGACCGCGACCATCTCGTTGACCAGAGAATCGGGAACCAGTTCTCCGCGCCCCATGATCTCTTTGGCTGCCCGGCCCAGCTCGGTGCCTTGAGCCACATTGCCGCGCAGCAGGTCGCCGGTCGAGATCTGCGGAATCCCCCAAATCTTTACCAGTTCCTTAGCCTGTGTACCTTTGCCCGCTCCGGGCGCGCCCAACAAAAGAATCGGGCCGGGAAGAGCCTCTTGGACTCTCTCCCGACCCACTTCCACTCCAGAATTCGATAAAGACATTACCAGGTTTTCCTTCCGCGAATACGACCGGAGCGCGGGGAGAAGCCGTCATAATGCCTCATGATCAGCTGCGATTCGATCTGGTTGATGGTATCCATGGCCACACCCACAACAATGAGAAGCGAGGTGCCGCCAAAGTAGAAATTGACCCCCAAACCGTGTGTCGTCCAAGCCGGCAGCCGTTCAAAGACAGCGCCGATCAGCCAAATCTTGTCAAAGCGAATACCCGAAATCAGAAAGGTAGGAACCAGCGAGATGACGATCAGATACGCGGCGCCAACCAGCGTGATGCGAGTCAGAATATCGTTGATGAAGTCCGAGGTCCGCTTGCCAGGACGAATACCCGGAATGAACGATCCCGACTTGCGGAAGTTGTCCGCGATGTCGTCCGGCTTCATGATGATCGACACGTAGAAGTACGCGAAGAAGATGATCGCCAGCACGTAGAGCAGCTCATACCACGGATAGCCCGGCTGAAGCGCCTGGACGATCGGCTGCAGGAAGCGGCTGTTCTGCACAAACTCCGACTGGCTCAGCATCATCGGTGCAGAGAGAATCGAAGCCGCAAAGATGACCGGCATCACGCCGCCGGAGTTGACCTTGAGAGGCAAGTGGCTGGACTGGCCGCCCATCATGCGCCGCCCGACAATCCGCCGCGCGCTCTGGATGGGAATGCGCCGCTCGCTCCGCTCGACAAAGACGATGAAGGCGACTACGGCAAACATGCCCGCCACCAGCAGCAGCACCGCAATCACCGTGAACGAGCCCCACTGATTGGTCTGAACCTTCTGCACCAGGTCCATCACGCCGCGCGGCAGGCCGGCTATGATGCCGGCAAAGATCAGCAGACTCATTCCGTTGCCGATACCGCGTTCGGTGATCTGCTCACCCAGCCACATGATGAAGGCCGTTCCGGTGGTCAGCGTCAGCATCGTCATCAGAATAAAAGGAACGCCCGGATGCAGCACCATGCCGCCCCGCGTGAGCATGAACGCAATGCCGATCGACTGCAAGGCGCCCAGCAGGATGGTCAAATAGCGGGTCCACTGCGTGATCTTGCGCCGCCCCAGCTCGCCTTCCTTCTGGATGCGCGCCAGCGGCTCATAGACCACGGTCAGCAACTGGAAGATGATCGAGGCGGTGATATACGGCATGATGCCCAGCGCGAAGACGGTCATCTTGCGCAGGTTGCCGCCACCAAAAAGGTTCATCAGGCCCAGGGCCGAACCGCCCTGCTGGTCGAACATCCGCTCCAGCATGTGGGTATCGACGCCCGGCGTGGGAATCCACGCGCCTAGCCGGTAGACGGCCAGGATGCCGAGCATGAACAGAACCCGCTTGCGCAGATCGGGAATCCGGAAGATATTGGCGAACTTCTCAAACATTTCAGCCATTGTCGGTTATCCGCTTCAGGGCGTTTGCCGCCGCTTGAATCTTTACCACTGACCATCTTACCCGCGCAGGGCCTTGCCTGTCGTGCAGGGTGCCCTGACTGGTTATCTCGACGCCTTGGCGACCAATTTCCCCTTGGGCGCAACCGTTTCGCCGCCCAGAACCACAGCTTTGCCACCGGCCTTTTCGATCTTCTCGATGGCCGACTTGGAAAACTTGTGCGCATGAATCGTAAGCGCCGAGGATAATTCACCGGAGCCTAGAATCTTGATCAGCGCATTCTTGCTGGAAGAGAGGCCAAGCTTCTTGTAATCGTCCAGGCCGATCTCCGTGAGAGCCGAGCCCTCAAGGTGCTCCACCAGCCGGTCCAGGTTCACCACCGTGTACTCGACGCGGAAGATGTTGGTGAAGCCGCGCTTGGGCAGACGGCGATGCAGCGGCATCTGGCCGCCTTCAAAGCCGCGCATCATGCTGGTGCCGG
>CAZDYU010000188.1:0-4174 GCA_964509755.1 uncultured Occallatibacter sp.
GACCTGATTCTCCGGCTAAGAACCAATATAGAGCTAAATGGTCCAAATACGACAGACAATTCTCCTTCAGTCTTGAATTCCCCGTAAATTCCAACCGATGAAATGCGCATTAAAAATGCAAACGGCCGCCGCGGACGACGACCGTTTGCCGGGGGAGGGACTTGTTACTGAAGCTGGACGGCCGGCTTGTCGATGCGCAGCAGCAGCACATCGTGGCTGGTGATTTCGAGCGGCATATTGTCGGTCAATTGGACAGTTTTTCCCGTCCACAGATCCTTGGCGGTCTGCGTTGCGGCCAGATTCAGCTTGCTCAACTTCAGATGGAAGGGGTGCGTGGAGTAGCGGCTGTCGCCAACGTCAAAGATGCCCAGCACCAGCGCTCCGGTAGAGAGCGGGCGGACCCAAATCTCGACCTCGCCATCACTGTAAGCGCGAATGCCCTGCCTGCCCAGCGTGTCCTGGTCGATGGCGATCACGTCGCGGTTGGTGAGAATGTCGTGAATCTCAGGCTTCATGTTGGGCAGGTCGTTGCCGGCCAGCAGCGGCGCGGCCAGCAGAGCCCACCAACTGAAGTGGCTGCGGTTTTCGGCCAGCGTCAGCTTGCCGTTGCCCACCTCGAGCATGTCGGGGTCGTTCCAGTGGCCGGGGCCGGAATAGGCAGCCAGACCGGCTTGCTGGCTCACAATCGAGTAGATGCGGTCCCACTCCGGCGTGACATCGCCCGTTGTGCGCCAGAGGTTGGCGCCCATCGACGGACCCCACTCCCAGACCGCGTCCCAGCCATACTGGCAGAAAGAGTAGACGATAGGCCGGCCAGTGGCCTTCAGGGCCTTATCCATCTTGCTGTAGGCGCCGACCATCAGCTTCATCTGCGCGGCGGGATCGTTGGGCGCCTGTTTTTCCAGCACATCGCCAATAAAGCTGCACAGATCATACTTGAGATAATCGAAGCCCCAGGCAGCGTACATTTTTGCGTCCTGCTCCTCGTGGCCCAGCGAACCGGCATACCCGCCACAGGTCTTGGAGCCGGGCGAGGAGTAGATGCCAATCTTCAGCCCCTTGGAATGCACATAATCGGCCAGCGCCTTCATGTCGGGGAACTTCGCATTGGTGTGCAGTTCGCCGTGCGCGTCGCGTTCGCCCTCCCAGGTGTCGTCGATGTTCACGTAGATGTAGCCGGCGTCTTTCATGCCGGTTGCGATGAGCTGGTCGGCGGCGGCGCGGATGTCCTTGTCGGTGACATTGCCGGCAAAGTGGTTCCAACTATTCCAGCCCATGGGCGGGGTAAACGCCACCTGCATTCCGGCCCATTGCGCCTTGCGAGAAGCGATGGCTTGGGCTCTTGCCTGCGCTTCAGCTTTCTGGGCATCGGCTTGATTCTGCGCATACGTCCGGTCCTGCGTGATGCCCTGAATCTGAGCCGCGGATTGTGCATCGTGCTCGGTGCGCGCGCTGTTCGCGGCGGCTTGGGCATCGCCGCCGGGTGTGCCCCCGGAGATGGTCTGGGTCTGGACGATCGGATTTTGGGCGAACGTTGAGGGCGTGGCGCAAAAAACGGCCAGGACAAAGAAGATCAAGGAAAGCGAAGCGAAGACGCGCATGATTCCAATCCTTTTGTGTAAGGTATTCCAACGGAATTCTATGCTCCTTGAGCGCTTTGGGCAATTGCGGGGCGTACTCTACTGAAGAGAAAGCCGTGAAATGGAGCTTATTTCCAATGACAGAATCGAATGCGGATGTGACCACGCTCTTTCTTGAATTCTCGCGGCGGAAGTTGCTGGAGCAGTACTGGCCGCGGCTGCGCGAATGCGTGGAATCGCTCAGCGACGAGCAACTTTGGTGGCGTCCGAACGATGCCAGCAATAGTATTGGCAACCTGATTTTGCATCTCAATGGCAACGTCCGGCAGTGGCTGGTGGCCTCCTTCAACCGGCTGGAGGACGGCCGCGACCGGCCCGCCGAGTTTGCCGTGGAGGGCGGGATTTCGGCATCCGCGCTGCTGGAAAAACTTGGCACAACCGTGCGGGAAGCGGCGGAAACGCTGGCGCGCCTCACCGAGACCGACCTGCTTGCGCCCTACCAGATTCAGGGCTACCGCGTGCATGGCCTGGATGCGGTCTATCAGGTTGTGGAGCATTTTGGAATGCACTATGGGCAGATTCTATACATCGCCAAACAGGTGCGCGGCGTGGATCTGGGATTTTATAGCGAGCTGAACAAAACCGGCAGGGTGAGATGAAGACTCATCCCTTCTTCAGCGCCTCAAAGCTGGCCTTGTCCACCGAGTGCGCCATGCCCAGGTCTTCGGCCTCGATCACCAGCAGACGCGCATCCGCCGCGTGGCCCAGCTTCTCGGCCACGGTCTTGGGGCTGGCTGGCGATGCCGACTGCGCTGCGCCAACAGCACAAAAACACACGGCGCAAGCACTAACTGCCCAGGATTTTAGCGCCTTTCTCATTTCCTGTTTCCTGTTCTTATTGAGTAAATTCACGAGGCGCAAAAGAGGGGTTGTGGGCGCCGCAATTGTGGGGATCCGATTCGCCTCTAACCCACGACACGTGAGGGTTGCATTTGATCAATACCCTCGGGTCAGCCCCGAGCCGGTTCATATCAAACAAATAAATGCTGCTACCCCACCCTGAAATGTCGAGATAAATGGACGGCACAGTATTCATATACTCCAAATCACTTCTTAATGCGATGTCGCCGTGACATTCAGCGACGATCAATAACCCTTCCGGCGACCAGGAAGGATGAGAGCAGAACCTATTATTGTTTCTGCTGATTTGAATGAGCCCTGTTCCATCCGCATTGATTGCAAAGAGCTGCTGAGTGCCCTTCCAGAGGCCCGCAAATGCAATGCGTGAGCCATCCGCCGACCAAACCGGTGAATGAGCCTCCAGCGCTGGTTCCGTGAGCACTCGTGCAGTTCCGACGTGGTTATCTCTTAGATCCGAGACGCAGAGGACAGAATTGTGACCGTCTGAGAATATCGAGTAGGCGATCCGCTTCCCGTCAGGAGACCAAGCGGTGTCGTTTGCTGCCACAGGAGCCTGAACGCTTGCTCCATCGAGCGACTTAAGGTCGAGGGATGCCTGGATGTCGGCGAAAAAGGGGATGCCTAGTCCGAGGTTCTCAACCTCCTTGCGACTCACATTCCCAACGTCTCCCCAGTGCATGTAGATCGTCGGAAGAATGTTATCGACAGCGGGGTAGTATTCATAAAAAAAAGATTCATATTGCCATCCCTTGCCTCCGCGCCGTTCTTCCTCTGAAATATCTTCGAGCGTCTCCATCCGATCACACTTTGCATCTATCTGCTTCCCGTGGGTCACGCAGACCTTCGGGTTCAGACTACCGGAAGAACGTAGGGCAATCCACTTAGAATCTGGTAGCCACTGCAGATTCCTGACATTCGGCCTTACGGAGGAAATCGTCCTGGCGTCTCCGGCATTCATAGACATCACAGCGAGATGGGTCTGTGGCGCGAGCATTTGTTGAAAATCGTGAAAAGTCCATCGGCCTTCTTTCTGGATCGTATTTTCATCTAAAGGGATCACGGGTTCATCTTGCAGAAACACGATCTGCTTCCCGTCGGGAGACCATGCGGGAGAATGACTTCTATGATCGGTGGTAAGTCGCTTAATATCTCCTCCGTACGGGTCCATGGAATAGATATCCTGCCAGTGCGTGAATAGTCTCAAAGAGTCGGAATCGACCTGATAATCGTAGACAATGCGGAGCTTTAGTTCCTGTTTCCGGCTAAAGCCCTGTGAGTTACAGCAGATACAGTCCGCGGTTAGAAGAACCAAAAACACCACCCAACGGCATACAAGTCGAGCAATGTACTTCAAATGAGAGATGGGATTAGATGTTTCCATAGGACTCCTCCTGGAGCAGTGACGTTTCTTTTGAACCGAGCAAATTCCGCTCAATTAGGCAGGTGGCCCGGTCATTGAATGGTCTATTCATTTTATTCTCTCTCAAAATGAAAAACTGTGCCCCGTTCATCGCAGCTTTATCGCGATGAGCGGGCGGGTGGAGGGTCAGAGATCAGAGATCAGAAAAAACGGCGCGCTCTCCCACTCATCCATAATAAAACTGTGGATGAATGGGGCACAGCGGTTCATGGTTATTTTGTGACCGGGCCACCTGCCGTACGCACGGCCTCAA
>CAZDYU010000189.1:0-4098 GCA_964509755.1 uncultured Occallatibacter sp.
AATAAGAGAGAAACTTTAAGAACTGATTGGTCTTCTTCTCAGTAATCTCGTTGGGCCCGTATTGAGCCAGCCGTTTCTCTGCCTCGGCCTGGCTCAGCCCGTCTGGAGAGTATCCCAACTTCTTCTGCAACTCCGGCATCGGGAGGGTCTTGAGATCATCCTTGGACGCTGGATTGGAGTCGTGCTTTAATTCTGGCTTCAACTCGGGCTTCTCTGCAATCGCTGCCACGATGGATTCTCTCCTGTTAATGCACCTGCCAGCCAGCGCCCGAGCGTTGAGACGTTGCGCATTTTTGACGGACGAACTACTGGTGAGATGCTTCGACGAACAGCTTACTTCGAAAAAATGTTGTGATCTTTGTCGTACCGCTGTTCGGTTTTCGTGGATTACTCTGCGGTTATTTCAGCCACGCGTTCAATCGTTTTTTTGGCAGTTGCGTCCGAGATCGTTTCGTCTTCTAGTTTCGTCGCTTATGAGTTTTCAAATTGTTGCGGCATGACGATTTTCTCCTGTTGTCACCATGGACTCTCACTCGTTCAGATTCTGTTCTCTTTTGCTCTCATGGTTGACTACCACCACTCCATGGCGCGGCTTGACGCCGCTCTCAGGCTTGGCCAAGCGGAGAAGCAACAGCGGACATTCCACCATCTTGACGACCTTCTCGGCTATTGAGCCGAATACCGGGGCTTCTCCCGGCTCCGGTCTAAAGTGACCATCTATTGAGCATCCCACCCTGACACTCTCTCGATGGACATAGCGGGGCCTGCATGAACGGCGCCTCAATCGACCCAAAACAACCGATGCAAATGGAGAAAAGAATGAATCCCACCAACTCTGTAGTCGCGATCTATGACACTCACGAGCAAGCCGAACATGCCGTTAAGGAACTGCAGCAAGCTGGAGTCGATATGAAGAGCCTCTCGATTGCCGCCAGAGACACGCACACCGACGAACATGTGGTCGGTTACTACAACGCCGGGGACCGCATGAAGTATTGGGGCAAGGTAGGCGCTTTCTGGGGTGGTTTCTGGGGATTGCTATTCGGATCTGCCTTGTTCGCGATCCCGGGCATCGGTCCGATCCTCGTGGCTGGCCCGTTGGTGGCATGGATCGTCGCTGGTCTTGAAGGAGCCGCTGTCGTCGGGGGAGTCAGTGCCGTCGGAGCAGGCCTGGTAAGCATCGGTATTCCCAAGGACAGCGTACTCAAGTACGACGTGGCCCTCAAAACCGACAAGTTTCTGCTCGTTGTCCATGGCACAGCGGGTGACGTAAACAATGCCAAGGACATCATTGCTGGAACTGAAAACAGCTCTTACGCAGTTCATGGCGAAACAGTCTACGCCTGAAAATTGGCGAAGTTGCACACCACTCCGCCGGGCTGGACTGAAAGGTGAACCTGCTTCAGCCCAGCCCGGCGTGGCAGAAATGTTGACGGAATTAGCAGAAAGCAAAGGCATTTCCGCGCTGGAAGACGCTTCGAGTATTGGTCTTCGTCGAAAATTCAAATAGGTGCCGGGATACACCGACTTGTCCCTTTTAGGCCCTCTCGATTGACGCTTAATCGCGAACAGCTCATCGGGGAGCCTATCGGTCCACAAAGTCACGATGCGGAGCTGATCCTCGCATCTGCCCCAAACCCTCCGAGATGCTTCCCAGTGAGTTGACGATTGCCCGCCGATTGAGAAACCCGTCTGCTCCATTTCTGCTCTATTTGATTTCTGTAGAACAGTGCTTTCAAATATCCCGGAATCTCTATCGCCAGAACGAGATCAGGTGAACGCCATGTTCTTTGTTTTCAATTGATGACCACATTCCTAAGCTGAATGTCGCCGGTTCGATCCCGGTCTCCCGCTCCATAGAATCAAGAGATACGGCTCCGGCTGACACTGAAGCGCCTAAGCTTTAGCATTCCAGGAGTAAAACCGAACGTCTGGCCTTGCAGCTAGTGCTGGTGATCTCGGCTATACGCTCCCTGAGTGTTGGGTTTGATTATTGAATCACCGCACAAACTCAGCGCAGGCATAAGACCTGCGCTGCCGGGCCGTTCGCGGCGTTCCCGGCTGCCTAGCCTGCACCATGCCTGTGCATTCTTGCAGCCAGAAGCGGAAATCTCAGAGACTCTGCATACACTCGGCAAGGTCGCCGTGAAAGTAACATCGAGTCCGTTGCTCGATGGCGCAATCAGCGAAAGTGAAAAGCCGCCTGCCGATTAGTTGTTAACGATTGCAAAGCCAGTCAGGCCCGCTTGCTCTTTTTCTTTGCCGCGGCTTTCTTCATGGCAGCCTTCTTTGCCGGGGCCTTCTTCACGGACTTTTTGGCCGGTGCCTTTTTCACAGCTTTTTTTGCCGGAACTTTCTTCACCGAGGCCTTTTTTGCAACAGCCTTCTTTGCCGGGCCCTTCTTTACCGGTGCCTTCTGGGTGGCTTTCTTCACGGCTGGCTTAATGGGTTTGCCGGCCTTTTTCTTTGCTGCCGGCGCGGTTTTCTCCGCGGCTTTCTTTGCCGGAACTTTCTTTGCCAAAACTTTCTTCACCCCTGCCTTCTTTGCCGAAGCCTTCTTTGCCGGAGCCTTGGAACGCGTGGCCAGAGTTTTAGCGGCAAGCTCGGCCTTCAACTCGGCGTCAAACTCGGCCGGGGTCAGCGGGCGGGCGGATTTGCGCAGCCGCTCAATGTCATAGAAGGCGCGCCGCTCGGCGAGAAAGACATGGACGACAAAGTCCACATAGTCGAGGAGAATCCAATCGCCTTTGCGGCGGCCCTCCACAGAGTTTGGGAAGGCGCCATACTCCTTCTTGAGCCGGTGTTCAATCTCGTCGGCGATGGCGATGGCCTGGCGGTCGTTGCTGGCCGAGGTGACCAGAAAAAAATCCGAGAGGCCTGCGTCGATGGGGTCCAATTCGAGAATGCGGGTGTCGACGCCCTTCTTGTCTTCACAGACTTCGGCGGCGGCTTGCACCAGAGCGCGGATTTGCTGCTTTGCTTCAGTCGTCATTCGTTTGGAATACTCTCCGAGCTTCATCGTAGCCGGTCAACCCGGCGGGAGCAAGTCGCGATAGAGATTGTTGGCGCGAATGTAATCCAAAACGGGAGCGGGCAGAAACGTGGATTCCGGTTCTCGAAGCCGCAGTTGCTCACGAATTTCCGACGCGCTGATCGAGATTTTCAACCCAGGAAGCAGGTACAGCGGAGCCAGATCGCCAGAAGAATTCTTGAGAATATAGCGGACAACTTCGATTTCTTCCCTGCAAAAACTCAATTCGAAGGGAGGCAGGGGATTGATCCCCCGCATAACGTCATCAGAATCGACGTGGGCTTTAGCCCCGGAGGAACGCCTTTCTTCCGCCAGCAATTCGGACTCAACCACCACCCCCTCCGGCAACTGCGCTTTCAAATCCGCCAGCCGCTCGCCCGGCCGCGAGGCCACTATCAGCGGCGCGGCAAAGGGAATCTCGGCGGCGCGATGCCAGCGTTTCAAACCGGCAAAGGAATCCGCGCCCATCAAGCAAGAAATCTCGCCTCCCGGCGGCAGCTCGGCTCGCAAGGCAAGCAGCGTTTCGATTGTGAAATTCGGCGCGCCGTGGGCCTTTGGCGCATCGGCCATTGAGAGAATAAAGCCCGGCTGATCCACAATCGCCAGCCGCGTCATGGCTAGCCGATCTTCAAAGCTGGCCGTGGAACCATGCGGCTTCAGCGGCTGCGCGCCTACCGGGGCAAAGAGCACTGTGTCCAGCCCAAGCGCCGCCTGCGCCGCCCGAGCCACGGCCAGATGGCCCAGATGCGGAGGGTCAAAACTTCCTCCAAAGAAGGCTACGCGGCTGCCGATGGGGCGCTGGTCCATGCGTTCATAGTAAGTCAAGTGTGGAGTGCTATGCGCTGATTTTATTGTAGGCTTTCAGTGTCCAGGTTTTTTATTGGACACTGACGGATACCTGCGGGCGATGGTGGCCACTGCTCTATCTATCGGCTCAGCTTGGGAATTTACATTTCCAGTGTCCGGGTGGACACCAGGCGGGCTTTGTTGCGGCCCGCAGGCCGCACCCGCTAGGGCGGGCTCTCACTTCGCAACCGCTACCCTGCCGGTGGAACGGGGACCATTCA
>CAZDYU010000190.1:0-3958 GCA_964509755.1 uncultured Occallatibacter sp.
TGGGTTCTGCCGGTGCCGATGGCGAAGCCGTTGAGGCCGTCGTAGGCTTCGGCCCACCAGCCATCCAGAACAGACAGATTCAAGCCGCCGTTGAGAACCACCTTCTGCCCGCTGGTGCCGGAGGCTTCCAAAGGCCGGCGAGGATTGTTGAGCCAGACGTCCACGCCCTGGACCAGAAAGCGGCCGACATTGATGTCATAGTCCTCGATGAAGACAAAACGGTCGGCAAATTCGGAATCACGCATCTTTTCGGCGATCTGCTGCAGGACTCTCTTGCCAGGCTCGTCATGCGGGTGGGCCTTGCCGGCAAAGAGAAATTGCACGGGGCGCTTGGGATCGTTGACCATCGAGGCCAGTCCCTGGAGGTCGGCGAGGATCAGGTTGGCGCGTTTGTAGGTGGCAAAACGGCGCGCAAAGCCGATGGTCAATGCGTCGGGCGAAAGCACTTTGCCGAGATTTTGCAGAATTTCACGAGGCTCATTGCGGCGTTCGGCCTGCTCCTGCGCGCGGCGGCGGGCAAACTCGACAAGTTGCGACTTGAGGCTGAGGTGCGTCTCCCACAGCTCGCCGTCGTCCACATTTTCAATCTCTTCCCAGGTTCGAGCCTTGCCGCTGTTCTGCTGCCATCCGACGCCCAGATGGCGGTCATAGAGGCGGCACATCTGCGGGGCCAGCCACGAGGGCACGTGGACGCCATTGGTGATGTGGCCGATAGGTACGCCGTCCTGCGGCTTGCCGGGATAGAGGCCCCACCACATGGCGCGCGAGACTTCGCCGTGCAGCGAAGAGACCGCATTGGCGCGGCGCGAGAGCTTGAGGCCGAGAACCGTCATGCAAAAGGGCTCCTGCACGTCGGTGGAGTTCTCGCGGCCAAAGCCCATCAGATTTTCGTGAGTTAAGCCGAGCTGGTCGCGCAGCGGTCCCAGATGCTCCTCGATCAGATCGCCGGGAAATCGGTCATGGCCGGCGGGCACCGGCGTATGCGTGGTGAAGACGACCTCGCGCGCGACCTGGGTTGCCGCACTGTAGAAGTCCAGGCCCTCTTCCTGCATTCTGTCGGCGATGGCGGCAAAGACCGCAAAGCCGCTGTGGCCCTCGTTGAGATGCAGAACTCCCGGCGTGATGCCCATCGCCTTGAGCGCGCGAAAGCCGCCGACGCCCAGCAGCAGCTCCTGGCGAATGCGGGTGCGCGCGTCTCCGCCATAAAGCCGCGAAGTTGTTTCCAGATCTTCGGGCGCATTGCCGGCTACATTCGAGTCCAGCAGCAGCAGGTCGATTCGGCCCACCTTGACTCGCCAGACTTTGGCGCGAATGGTGCCGCCGCGGGTTTGAATCTCAACCACGACAGGCTCGCCGTTCTGGCCGATTGCTGGCTGCATCGGCAGTTGATTCACGTCGGTTTGCAGGTACTCTTCGCGCTGCCATCCGCTGCCATCTAGCCGCTGCAAAAAGTAGCCCTGCCCATAGAACAAACCGATGCCGATCAGCGGAATGTCGAGGTCCGACGCGCTTTTGATGTGATCTCCGGCCAGCACGCCCAGGCCGCCGGAGTAGATGGGCAGCGACTCATGCAGGCCGAACTCGGCGGAGAAATAAGCCACCGGACGAGGCCGCAAGACTCCGGCATTGGCCGCGCCCCAGGTGCGGTCGGCCAGCAGATACTCCTGCTGGCGGCGATAGACGTAGTTGATGCGGCTATGCAGCACCAGTTCCGTGGCGCGGCGCTCCAACTCGCCCAAGGGAATTTCACTGAGCATGGAGATGGGATTCTGGTTGAGCTGCCGCCAGCGCTTGGGATCCAGATCGCGAAAGAGGCTGATGCAGTCCGGATCCCAGCTCCACCAGAGATTGCGGGCCAGCGACCAGAGCCGCTCCTGCGCCGGGCCGATGAAGCGGTCCAGAGTGCGCGCCTCGCTCACCACGGGAGCAACCTGGTTGGCCGCCTCGACCAACATGCGAATCTCATGCTCTTGAAATACACGCGCGGCCTTGGTCTGAACAATCAGCACCCCTTGCAGAATTCCATGATCGATCAGCGGTACGCCCAGGAAGGAGCGGTACTCCTCTTCGCCGGACTCCTTGAAGTATTTGAAGCGGGGATGATTCCTCACGTCATCGACGGCCACCGGCAGCACGCGCTCGGCAACCAGGCCGGTGAGGCCCTCGTTGAGCGGCATGCGCAGCCGGCCAATACATTGCGGGTGCAGGCCCAGCGTGGCTGCCAGCACCAGGTTGGAGCGGTCCGGCTCCAGCAGGTAAGCCGAGCAGACGTCGGTGCAGAAGCGCGCGGCAATCAGCGCGACGACCCGGAGCAGCGTGTCGGCGGGCTTGCCGCCTTCCTGGGTGAGGCTGGTGATTTCCTCCAATGTCAAAACAAGACTGGCTTCAGTCGCTTGATAGGATTCGCTCATCGGTGTGCCTGGCCTTTCGCTTGAAGTGGGGTGAACGGCATCGACACTTGTGCGACGCCTCAACAAAGGATGCAAAGATGCAGTCGGCAAAAGCGCCGGAAGATGGAACGGTTGTAAACCAGTTGACAGGTTATGGGAAAATCCCGTTCATGGCTGACGCGGGATAATTCAGACAATATCACCAAACCGCCAGGGATCGCGAATCAATTAAGGAAAAGTGGCTGAAAATGCATTCAGCGGAGCGTTAGATGGAAGAGGTTTATCCTAAAAACGGCAGTTGCATCCCGTTATTCGTGGCCTGCATTGAGGTTTGGAGCCTCAGGAACTTGTCGCTTTGTAATCAGGGCCCGACTTCAGTCGGGCCGCAAAAGGCTGAAAGGAAAGCTGGGCTTTACAGGCTGCGGATAGACTCTTCAGAAGGCAATTCCCAATGGCTTTGTAACCAGGGCACGACTTTAGTCGGGCCGATAAAGCCAATCATATCAACATTGGGCTTTAGCCCATGCAAAACTTCGCTCGAGCCAACACCATGGTTCGGCTTCTTCTCGATCATTGATTTTCGGCTGCTCCGCAACGCGCCCAAATGGTGAAATCGTTAATCATGCAAGGGGCTTCACTTTGAAGAGGATAACCAATTCAAGGCTGGATCGGCTGCCGTTTTTAGGTCCATTCGGCTGCAAGAAACTCGGAGGGAGAAAGAATGAGTATCCCGCGCCATGGATTCATAACCAGCAAGTCTTCATCGCTGCTGACGATTGCATCAGCTTCAGCTTCCAGCGCCAATGCCAGAAACTGGTTGTCCCTGGGATCGCGGCAGGGTGGATCAATCGCTATCGTGCTGACATTCTGTACTTCGAATAAGCGCGCTCGTCGGCGTAGATTGCCAAGGAATTTCTGGCGCTTGTCCCTGGTGAGGTAGCGGTCGAACTTGCTGCGGTTGAGCACTTCCTCTATCTCAGCCATTGTTCCGATACTGGCACAGACAGTGCAGGAAAAAAGTGCCTTGAGCAACGCTTGGTGAGGAACAGAACCGATACGCAAAGCCGCACCGATCAAAGTGCTTGAATCGAAAACTACTCTTTGGATAGGGTTCACCGCAGCTCGTGGACCATGCGGTTCACATCCTCATCCGTCAGTGCTGCTGCTGCTGCTGCTTGCTCCGGAGTTTGGCTCTTCTTGGCTTGAGCGCTCCACGCCTCAAACTCAGCCCCAGCCTCACTCCTCCTGCGCCGCGCATCCAACAGATCGTCCATATCTCTTGGCGACACAACAAAGGCCGCGGGACGCCCGTGACGGGTGATCGCGACTGTCTCGCGCTGCACTGTATCCAGCAGTTTTCCAAAGCTGTTTTGCGCTTCCGCCGAGGTGATGGTCATCATAGGTTGGGCCTCATTAAAGTAGCTAATATGGATAATATAGCTACTTTGCCCGATTTGCAATAAGCATCCCGCATCGCCCAGGGCAATCGCATTTGAAAATCGACTCGCCGAACCTCTTTCAAAATCGCCCCATCCTTGTGCGGCTTTTTTGCGGAGAATTGATTCCCC
>CAZDYU010000191.1:0-3824 GCA_964509755.1 uncultured Occallatibacter sp.
AGGTGACAGGTGACAGGTGACAGATGACAGGTGACAGCTAAGAGATCGACTGCTCTGGCTCAAAGCGCGGGTGAAAGCCGAGTCGCCGCCAGAATCTTTGCAGCAACTCGATAGTCTCCGTTGCTGTCGATTGCGTGGTCCGCAGCAGAATCTCCGTCGCGCCGCCGCCGGTCAGCGCGCTGGCTTCAGAGGCAATCGCGATACATTTCTCTGGGCGATAGGTGCAGTTGGCGAGATCCGTTATCGAGAGGCGCGTCGTCGGCGTGGCCAGCACCGTGCGCGGCGGCGCCATGCGGTCCAGCAGCCAGAGAATCTCCAGCTTCGACTCCAACTCATCCGGGACGCAGTCAATGGCCAGATCGGCCTCGCGCACGGCCTCTTCGATGGTGGAAACGAAGCCGACGTTGGGCAGAGCCTCGGGACCGAGAACGGCTCGGAGCGCCTCCTGCGCGTGGTGGAGGTTGGCCGGCATCACGTCTTCCAACAGCACGCGGAAGCCGGCGCGCGCCACGGCCTGTGCCAGCCAACGTCCCAAGGGCCCTGCGCCAATGATCGCGACAGACTGAGTCAAGGGCTTAGACAAAGGCTTAGGCATAGGCTTAGGCATAGGTTTAATCAAGGGCTCAGGCAACGTCTCAGGCAACGGGCTTGGACTTTGCGGCCAGCGCTTGTGCAACATCGTCGGCATTGGGGCTGGCGTGCAGCAGGTGCTCAGCCACGCGGAAGCGCTCCTCGTCGGAGAGCGTAGGAACGGTGGCCAGCACCCGGCGCAGGGTCACGGCAACATCGTCAATGTAATTCATCAGGCGGATAGCTTCTCCGGAAAGCGGCATAAATTTCCCTCGATGGTGTGAACTTCCCGTCTTCATTGTAGGCGGTGGGGCTGGGGTGGGGAAGGCAACGGATCGATGCCGGTATAACTACGGTCATTGGCGGGTGACCAAGGCGGGTGGCCAAGAACTCGCGTTTGAGACCAGGGAATCGATGAACCTCATTTTTCCTATCCCGATATGTAACTCGATTCCGTGATGGGCGACTGGCTCTACGGCTACGACACGCGCAACCGGCTCACTGGCAGCCAGAATGCGCTGGCTACCGGCATTGCTTCGCAGTATGCAGGCCAGTACGGCTGCTGGAATTACGATCCATTCGGCAACCGGACGCAAGAGTCCAATTCAACGGCTGCCTCGGCGTCATGCGCTGGGTGGGATTATTACGCCGCAATAATGGCTGAGTGTTCGCAATTATGGATCGCAGAAATCAAGCGCCGGTATTGAGTCCGACCGCTTCGGCCAGACGGGATTGGCGTTCATCGAAGGTCCAGAAGCGCTCGGCCTTCAACTCCAGTGCGCAGGCGACGTGAAGCGAGTCCAGGGTGCGGACGCCGAGGGTGGGGCCATATCGCTGGGCCAGATCGACGCAGGTTTCCCAAGCGAGATGGGGAAACTCAACAGATGTCCACAGCCCAGAGATGTAGTCGCGCTGAAATTCTCCCCAAACTTTCTGCGCTTCAACGCGTGTGAGCCGCTTCAGAAAGACCTGTTGATAAACAGCGTTTGCCAGTTCAGCGTGATTGAAGGGCGTGATCCAGATGGAAAAGCCAAGAGCCAAACGCTGGTCTACGCGTGTTGAATGCGCATCGGTGATGTAGCTCGAAACCAGAAAGCTCGAATCGACGTAGGCGTTCAATAGCGGCTGTTCTCCCGGTCAGCAATAAGATCGGCAACTGGCGTCAGGACACGGTCGCCGAAGATGGCGCGGCGGCGGGCGGCAAAATCCGGCCACTCGACGGGCTGGGTTTTGGGCGACTCGGGTACGATGCGCGCCACAACGCGGTTGCGCTTCTTGAGTTCGACAACTTCACCGGCATCGAGCCATTTGAAGAGTTGCCGACTGTCGCGGAGTTGTCGGATGTTTACGCTTGGCATGATCTCAATGTGACACGCTTTGTGGCACGTTGTCAATTTTGCTGGAGAATGATCGATGTTGAGGCATCGAAGCGGCTCGGCTTGAGGTTGCCGCGCAGATAGAGTGGATGCGACGGCGTACCATCCTTGCAGAGTTTCAAGGCATGAAGCTCATGACCCGCGTCCTGAAGCAACTTGACGACATAAAACCCTCGCTGGCAGAGATTCTTGTGCGGCTTTCCATACGCGAGCACAATCAGCCCCGCTTGGGCTGCCATATTCAGCAGCCACTCATCGTTGCGCGGACCGACGGGGTCGGGCACCTGCATCAAATCTTTCTGGTTGGTCGCGCGATAGGCAAAAGTGTTGCCGACCAGAATTGCGCCATAACCCCAGGCTCGCGCATAACGCTGGCATTTTGCCACCGTCGGGTCGTCATCGTTCTCATCGGCTGTGCTGGGATTCATCATGATAAAAAGAACGGAGCCGAGTGAAGTATCCCAGACGCGCTTTAACGTGTAACGGAATTCTTTTCTGTCTCCGCCAAACTCCGCAGTGCTGACTACATCATTGGAGAGCGCAAGCCGGACCTTCCCGCCTGGATCGTGCATTTGTTCTTCTTTGCTCTGCCAGAGCAATCCGGTCGCTAAGGTGCGGGTTTGCAGGTTTCCACGATGATTACTCATACCGAAGCGCCTCGGCGGGCAGGATGCTGGCGGCGGCCGACGACGGATAGAGCGTAGCCAGCAGCGAGATGCCGATGGAGACTACGGAGACGATCAGGCCGTCGAGCGGACGCGGGGCGAAGGGCAGGGTGTCGATGTTATAAACTTCGGCGGATAAGTGGATGAAGTGATAATGTCCGCCGGCCCAAGCGGCCAGGTAGCCTAGCGCAAGACCTAGAGCCGTGCCTATCAGACTGATGAGCAAGCCTTGCAAAAGAAAGATGCGGCGGACTTGCGCGGGCTGGACGCCGAAGCTCATCATCACGGCAATGTCGCGCGTCTTCTCCATGACCATCATGGTGAGGGCGATGAGAATGTTGAGAGCGGCGACGATGACGATCAGCGCGATGACGATGAAGGTGACCACCTGTTCGAGCTTGAGGGCGCGGAAGAGTTCGCGATTCTGCTCCATCCAGTTGGTGGTCATGTAACCGTGACCGGCGGCCTGCTCGATAGCTTTGCCGATGGCCGGCGCGCGATCCATATCGTCCACCTTGAAGCTGATGACAGAGAGCAGATCGGGCTCGCTGAAGAGCCGCTGCGCGTCCGCGAGGCGCATGAAGGCCATTGCCGCATCGTACTGGTAGAAGCCGGAATGAAAGATGCCGGCGACCCGAAAGCGCTGATACTTTGGCGCTAGACCGAGCGGCGTCAACTCGCCCTGGGGACTGGTGACCAGAACGCTGTCGCCCACCTGCGCGCCGATGGTCTCAGCCAGATCTTTGCCCAGCACCAGCGGCGGATAGGCCACATTGATCTCAGACTCGCTTGATTGCGTTTGTTGATTGGCTGCTTCGGCGTCGAGGTCGCAGGCAGAGCCGGAGGTGATGGTGTCCAACAGGCTGCTGACCGTGCGCTCCTGCGCGGGGATGATGCCCTTGATGAGCGCAAAACCGGCGCGCGGACCGCGAGAGACCAGCACTTGACCGTAGATTCCCGGCGCGGCGGCGGTGACGTGAGGCACATGGCGCAGCTTTTCCACGAGCGGCTGCCAGTCGCGAATGCCGTCGGACTCGACGCGCATCAGGTCCACATGAGCGCTGGCTCCGAGGAGGCGGTCCTGCAAGTCGCGCCTCATGCCGTTGGTGATGGCCAGCGCAATAATCAGCGCCGCCACGCCCGCGGCGACGCCCGCGATGGAGATGGCGGTGACCACGCCGACCACGGCTTGCCGCCGCTTGGCCTTGAGGTA
>CAZDYU010000192.1:0-3800 GCA_964509755.1 uncultured Occallatibacter sp.
AATCGCGCAACGTGATGCTGCGCGATGGGAAGCCGTATTTTCTGGACTACCAGGGAGGGCGAAAAGGCGCGCTGCAATACGATATTGCATCGCTGCTCTATGATGGCAAGGCCGATCTGCCGCCGGCGTTGCGCCAGGAGCTGCTTGACTACTATCTCGAATCCCTGGGGAGTTATATCGCAGTCGATCGCGTAGCTTTCATGGAGCATTATTACGCCTATGTTTATGTGCGTATTTTGCAAGCGCTGGGAGCTTATGGATTCAGAGGGTTTTATGAGCGCAAAACGCACTTTCTGCAAAGTGTCCCTTACGCGCTGAAGAACCTCCGCTGGCTGGCGGAAGACGTAAAGCTGCCCATCGCACTGCCCGCGCTGATGGAGGCTCTGGAGGGGATTGCGGCGTCGGAGAAACTGCAAGGGCTGGCGTCTTCAGCGGAGAATTTGAAGGTGCGCATCTTCAGTTTCAGCTTTCACCGCGAGATGCCCGCCGATGACTCCGGCAACGGCGGCGGATTTGTCTTTGACGCGCGCAGCTTGCCGAATCCCGGACGGGAAGAACAGTTCCGCCAATTGACCGGCAAGGACGCGGCGGTGATCGAGTATTTGAATCGGCAGGCAAGCGTTCATCAGTATTTGTCGAATGTCTTGTCGCTGGTGGATGCCAGCGTGAGCGGCTATCAGCGGCGCGGCTTCAAGAATCTGATGGTCTCTTTTGGCTGCACTGGCGGCCAGCACCGGAGTGTATTTTTAGCCGAGCAGTTAGCCGGTCATCTGCGCGGAAGCGGCGGCGTGGACGTGGTGGTGCGGCACGTTGAACTGGAGAAGATGGGCCGATGAAGGCGATGATTCTGGCCGCGGGGCTCGGCACGCGGTTGCGGCCGTTGACCGATGATCGACCAAAGGCGCTGGTCACCGTTGCCGGCCGCACGCTGCTGGAGATCGCGCTCTGCCGCCTGCGCGCCTTTGGCGTAAGCGAGGCCATTGTCAACGCGCATCATCACGCTGAGATGATCGTCGAGTACTTGAAGGCCAACGATAACTTCGGGATGCGAATCGAAGTCTCGCGCGAAGAAAAGTTGCTGGATACGGGCGGCGGTTTGAGGCAGGCTGCGCCGTTTTTCAGCGGCAGTTTGCAGGAGCCGTTTTTCTTGCACAATGTGGACGTGATCAGCACCATCGATCTGGGGCGCATGATGCGGTTTCACACCGAACAGAAGGCGCTGGCCACGCTGGCGGTTCAAGAGCGGGAGAGTTCGCGGCATCTGCTCTTCAATGAAGACGGCCTGCTCTGCGGCCGCCGAACAGGGTACGCCGCGAATGCGAAGCTGGGGCCGGAAGAGATTGTGCGCTCGGCAAAACGGGTGCAGGCGCTGGCATTTTCCGGCGTTCATGTGATTTCTCCGCAAATCTTCGCCCGTATGGAAGGCTCGGGCGCTTTTTCTATCATTGATAGTTATCTGCGGCTTGCGGCTCAAGATGAAAAGATCGTCGCATTTCGCGCGGATGAATGGTATTGGCGCGATCTGGGCCGTCCAGAGAGCCTGGCGCAAGCCGAGTTGGATTTAAAGAGCGGAAGGTTTTCAATCGATTGACGCGGCGGCGGATTCGCGGCTCAATTCCAGGCGCCTCATTTATTCTGAAGACGCAGTTCGTTTCACCCGCAGACAGTTCAACCGTGGCCGCCTGCTCCGATTTTTCACTTTGTAATCCCCGATAGTATTCACTGGAGGTTCACCCCTTGGAAGCCAACGAAGCTCAGGAACTGCAAGAACACGCCGAACATGCTGGGCACGAATCCTCGCTGCGCCCAGTGGCATTGACCATGACCGTACTGGCCGTGCTGGTGGCAGTGACCACCGTGCTGGGCCATCGCACAGACACCGCAGCCATTCTCAACCAGGCCAAGGCCAGCGATACCTGGAATGAATACCAGGCCAAGAAAAACCGCGCCTATGACACGATGCTGGCCACTGACCTGCTCGGTGTGGTAAACCTCGCCGACCAGACCGCCGCCGCCAAAATCGCCAAGGGCTACAGCAGCCACCAGGAAAAATGGACCGAGGATCTGGAAAACGAAAAAAAGGAAGCCGAAGCCTTCGAGGCTCAAGTGGAGTTGGCCGAGCATAAGGCCGACCGCTTCGACCTGGGCGAGGCGCTGTTGGAGATCGGCCTGGTCGTCACCTCGGTCACGCTGCTCACGCGCAGGCGCGCATACTGGTTCGCCGGCATGACCTTCTCGATTGGAGGAGTTGTTGCAGTGGTTCTAGGGCTGCTGCTGAAGTAGAGGCGTGAATCCGTGGATTCCCAGGTTCCAAACGCGGAACCTGGGAATCCAAGATTTGTGTTGCGTGAAGATTCGCCTTAGGCCGCTGCCCCTAAACCTTGATCGTGGCGTCGCCTTTGCGCCAGGCGCAGGGGGTGAGGCCGCCGTCTTGTAGCGCGTCCAGCACGCGTAGAACCTCCTGCGGGTCGCGGCCCACGGAGAGATCGGTAACGTAGACAAAGCGGATCACATTCTCCGGGTCCACGATGAAGGTGGCGCGCTGGCTGACGCCGGCCTTGGGATCCAGAATGCCCAGCGCCGCCGATAGCTCGCGCTTGATGTCGCTGAGCATGGGGAAGGGCAGATCCTTCAGCGAGGGCTGCTGATTGCGCCATGCCCAGTGAACAAACTCCGAATCGATGCTGCCGCCCAGAACCTGCGCCTGGCGCGCGGCAAACTCGGAATTCAATTCTCCAAAGGCGGCAATCTCCGTGGGGCAGACAAAGGTGAAGTCCTTGGGCCAGAAGAAGTAGACCTTCCACTTGCCTTCATAGGTGGATTCGGTGATGGGCTGAAAGGCCTTGCTGAGGTCCAGATCGACGACGGCCGTTAGATCGAAGGCGGGAAAACTTGCACCGACAGAAAGCATTCTTGAACTCCTCGGAAGATGGTTGATGAGGGTGAACAAAGCGGCAGGAAGACCGGCCTCCGCCGACGCGCCCGCAGAGGGGCAGATGAACCATGCCGCGATGGCGGCACAATCTCTCTCACCTGAAAAGATGCGCGAACAAGCCCTTCGGATTCTCTTCTGAGGGCTATTCAATCGTGAACTTCAAAAGCCAACCTGGCCCTAGTTCGGTCTGCCGCCAGAGGCCGAACGGCGGCGGAAGCGTTCATCCAACGGCTGCCGGTCTTTGAAGCCAGTGTCCATCGAGTGCCAGTGCTCAATCGCCGGTTCACCCATGCGCCAGCAGAGCAGCACCACCTCGTCGTCCACGCGGCAAGGAAAATCCAGCAAGCCGGCGTCGAGATCCTTCACCTGCACGCCAATCGAATCGATCTCAGAGATGCTCTCGCGAATCCGCTGCACATGCGAATCGAGTTCGGCGCGCTGCTTGACGATGGAAGCCACGTCAACCTTCATGCCACCAGAGAGATAGATGCGGCGCGAGGTCTCCGAGAGGCCGCTCTCCGCCTGCTCGGCCGCCTGCTTGCCTTCAATGGCGCGCTTCAGCAGCGACTCCAGCACCGGGAGCAGTGATTGCGCTTCGTCGAGTGTGAAGGTCTTCATAATGTCAGTTTACAGTTTACAGTTGTCAGTTGTCAGTAACCCGTTCGCGAATCCAAACGGAACTGATCACTGTTCACCGTCAACTGTTGGCTGTCTCCAGCATCCGGTCCAATGCCACCTTGGCCCAGTGCTTCACGCCCGGTCGTACCTGAATGCGGTTGACGACGCGGCCTTCGACCAGGTTCTCCAGCACCCAGGCCAGATGCTGCGGGCTGATGCGGTACATGGTGGTGCAGAGGCAGCCGGT
>CAZDYU010000193.1:0-3466 GCA_964509755.1 uncultured Occallatibacter sp.
CGAGATCGACGTTGTAGCGGGTCTTGTACCAGTTGCAGATGGCCTTGCGCAGGCGCGGAATGCCGCGAGAGACCGAGTAGCGATGGGTGACGGGCTTGAGGACCGACTCGACGAGCTTGTCGACAATGTGCTTCGGAGTGGCTCCGTCGGGGTTGCCCATGCCGAAGTCGATGATGTCTTCGCCGTTGTGACGGGCGGCTTTCTTCATGGCATCGGTGATGTTGAAGACGTAAGGCGGTAGGCGCTGGATGCGGCTGAACTCTTCCATCCAACAATTTTAGTGCAAGGGGGGCGGGGATGGCGACGGGGGTGTCAGAGTGCTCAACGAAAGAAATAGACAGCCCTGCCGGTCGCGCCGACCGCGGTCCATCCGGGCGGGAGGGTTTGGGGTGCGGCATCGGAAACTACGGCAACTGCGCCGGTGCTCTTGAGGGCATCGAGGACGGTCTCTTCGACTTGCGGCGTTGCGGTCCAAAAGGCAGCGGCTGAGTTCGGAAGGTCGCGGTCGTCGCGCGGCAGCTCAGCTACGATGCGCACTCGATCAAGCCGCGCCCAGTAAGCTACAAAGCCATCGCCGATCAGAGCAACGCGATCGCCGGGCTGGAGGCCCATGGAGCGCAACTGCTCGGCCGCCGCGACGGGCTGCGCCCAGATGCGGCTGGCGCGCAGGTCGTCGCGCAGGGTGACGGCGACGCGCCAGATTCCCAGCGCGCACAGGATCAAAATTGCCGCGCGAGTTGCGATGATTCTTCTTGAGGCATTGGCAAAGGTCGCCGAGGCCGTGATGACGCCGCAGACGGCCAGCAGAACTCCACTGGTGTAACGGCCCTCCCAATAGACCATGGCGTACATGGCGAAGAAGGCGAACGAGGGCGCTAGGATCGGCCAAAAGGCGAGGAGCTTGCGCCAGGAGGCGTTGATGCTTCCGCCAAGCAGAAGCATCGCCAACACTACGATGGTGGGCAAGCCCGCGCCGGTGTGCGTGAGGCTGGCGAATTGAAGCAGATTGCGCGAGAAGATTCTGGCTTCCCGCGCCGGATGCATGTGGGTATCGACGCCGGCATACCAATACGTAGGATCAAACCAGACGGGATACGTGCCGGAAATGGGCGTGGCAAACTCGTATACTTCAGGCCAATTGAGAAGCTTGCGCGTGGTGTGCTCGGGAAGCGTGCCGGAGGCGGCTTCCGGCTGCCAGTGACGGTAGCGCGGCTTGACGGCGTTGACCTCCCAGGCGACGTTGAATTTGCCTGAGTCTCCAATGGTCAGCCGGTGCGCGTTGCATGAGATGGCGGCAATATAGGGAACGGAAACGGCTAGTAGAGCAAGCAGCGTTACGGCAACTAGAACCTTGCCTCGACGCTGGCGCGGGGCGACCGCTGCCATGGTTGCGATCATCAGGATTGCAAAGGGCAGCATGGCGGCCTTGGCAAGATAGCCCGCGCCGAGCAGAACTCCAAAGGTTACCGCGCCTGCTGCATTCATTTTTCCTGCTTTGAAGCGCAGCATCATCGCCATGGCCAGATAAACGAGAGCAGCTACGGCAAGATCCGGAGTCACGATGCTGAAGCGCTCTGACCGGACATGGATGTAGAGAAAGAGCAGATAGCCGATGGCCCAGGCGGAGCCCGGCGCGGTCACGGCCAAATCGCAGTCTGAAGCCAGCAGCTCACGCCAGAAAAACTCGAAGCAGAAGAGCGCGGCAATCAAAATGGCAAGATTCAGCAGGTGGACTTCGGGAAACTCCCAGCGCATGGAGGGGTGGGTTGCGTGGAAGAGCAGCGCGGTCATCCAGGCGTAGAGAGGCGACCAATAGGTGCTGAGCGCACTGTGCCAATCGCCCTTCCAATAGGAGTCGCCCATGTCCATGTAGGAGACGCCGTCGGGGCCCATGTAGTATCGGCAAAACCAGGTGTCAAGGAGCGCAAAGGCTAGAATGGCCAAACGGAAGAAGCATTGCACGGCAAAGACGGCGCGCGGCTGGCTGGCTGGCACGGCTGCTGCCTTCGATTGGAATCCAACAAACATGCCTGTCTCCGATATTTTCGAGGATCTCTGGATTTGCCTGCGCTTTGCGATGGCTCGGTTCAAACTCAGAAAGAACGCTGTCTTGTGAGCGTTTTGCAGAACTCAGCGATCCGACTGATGGATGAAGTGGGAATAACCAACTTAAGAATAGGGGATCGCGGCCAACATCAAAGGAAGGCCTCCCCACACTTTGCAGCTTACAGTTTCCGGCCTGCCGAATCAATTCCCGCAGATAATACCAGAAGTTTTGATTGCTGCTCGCCAGATGCAATTGTAAGCATTTTCAGATAAGCATTGTCAGCGCAAAGCGGATTGAGCATCTTGGGGATTGAGGCGCTGATTGTTTCCCGGTGGAATGGCACGGGGCGGCCAGACAAGCATCGGCAGTCATCGCGCGGTTCTTTGCGGCCAAGGCGGCTTTCAAAGGTTCTTCTTTTATGTATAGAGTCTGGGTGCTCCAGCCCCTCAAGTCAAATGCCCGTCTGCCGAAGCAGACGGGCATTTGAGAAGAGAATTTCGATCACGAGCTTAACGATGACCACCGCCGCCATGACCGCCACCACCACCGTGGAAGCCGCCACCACCGCCGCCATGGAAGCCGCCGCCACCGCCGCCATGGAAACCGCCACCACCGGCTACACGGCCACCGCCGCTGAATCCGCCAGGATGGCCTCCGCCGGGCGCCGCGAAGCTATGACCGACGCCGCCGCTCGGGCGCATTGGACCACCAATAGCTCGGCTTCCACCCATATAGGCCGCTCGACCGCCGATTCCGCCATAACCGCCGCGTCCCGGATAGGCGCCACGACCGCCGAAGCCTTCACGACCACCCCATCCACGACCACCCCAGCCATGTCCCCAACCCCTGCCGTACCATGGTCCAGCGCCGATGAAGACGCCGCCATAAAACCAGTTCGGCCCATAGAAGCCGTAAGGAGCGCAGGCGTAAGGATAATAGGCGTAATAGCCCCACTCGCAGACTGGCGGACCGTAGACGACGGGAGCGGCCACCACGGCGGGACCAACGCCGACATCCTCTTCGACATCCTGGGCCATTGCCGTTACCGCAAATGGCGTTGCGAAAAGCATTGCAAACAGAACCAACCGTAAACTCTTCATGGAATCCTCCCCTGTGCTGCCCTCTTCCGCTTGGGAATCCGGGCGGCCCACGCCCCATTGCACTGCCGGCTCGTGGGCTTCACTTTCTGCCGGCTACTGTACTCTCAGACAGCAATTGCCGGGGAAAGTTGCGGTGTTATATCGAGAATAATTCGGTTGGCTGCGAGAGCGGTGGTGGGCGGGGAGTTGGTTTTCAAGGGAGATGGAGATTCTTGGGGCTGAAGAGGCTGCGAAAAAAGTCCGAATTGTTGACGGAAATGGCTAATAATTCCCTCGGCGGCTAAAGCCGGCGTTGATAAAGCAGTGGTTATGTACGGGC
>CAZDYU010000194.1:0-3445 GCA_964509755.1 uncultured Occallatibacter sp.
TCTTGGGCTGGGTGACAGACAGACGCTAATTGACCGGCTGACGGCGTTGACAACGCCGGTCTCAAGTTACAGCTACCAGTTAGGCGGGTGGCCCAGGTCTCGCACTTGAGACCTGGGAAATGAAGAACCTCAACCCATTGCAAAGCAAAAAAGAGACCCACAATAGGCTAGGTTCCTTCCGGAACGCACAGCATGAAGCTGGCTTTTCACCTGTAGGGGACTCCAACGGCAGAGGACGCCAGCTCAGAACAGGATGCAAGGATAACTTCGACATCATACCTAGGCTGCCGGGTGCCCCATCCTTCGCTTTTTCCCAGCGAAAGCTGGGAACCCACCAATCCCATCGCCTAGCATTCTCACCAAACTTTTGCCGATCATTACCGCCTCTTCAGGCACAATCAAGAAAAGCGGCCAAAAATCCAGCCGCGCCAGATACCGCCATGACCAACGCCCTCCAACTCGCCCCTTCGCCCACCGAGCAAGCCACCCTGCTCCTACCCGCCGCTAGCCCGCAACCCCAGAAAAACCTGAGAAAAAGGGTGATAACTTCTCCAATCATTCGCCTAACTGCCAACCGTAAAAGTTAACATGCCTTTTATCAATCAGATAGCGAAAATAAAAACGCTGTTTCTTCGGTTTTTATTCACGTTATCTTCGCTTTTCGCGCAACCGTAAAAAGTTAACATGCCTATTATCAATAAGTTGCACAAGAAAAAACGAGAAAAAGCCCATTTTTAGATTCCCTTTTCCTTCGCTATTTTAGATTAAGTAATTCATTCAATTGATCTTATTCACTCGTTTTTCGTTCGCCATATCTTCGCTTTTATTCGATTTTGCCGCTGCGGGCCCAAATCTCGACTGGGAGATACGAAAGCCCATCAACCCCACGTCTTTTCTTATCTCTGTTTGCAGCCCACAATCCTCTAGCGCGCAAGCGCCGTCTGCCCCACCGCGGGTGGCTACCGCCAGCTAGCCGCGATATGCCATCGCAGCCCGTGCGCGGCTGCCTTTTGCAGCACCCGCTCATACTCGCGCAGCTCAATCAGCACCGGATGCGTCTCCGACCCCAGCGTCGCCGGCGCGGCAACCAGGCATCCGATCAGCGCCCGCACCGTCGTCAGCCCATCGTAGGCGCTGAACCATTGCGGCTCCAGTTGCGGACGCTCCCAATCGCTGTCTGCCACGCCCTGCTCCAGAAGCAGCGCCATCGAATTCTCATCGGCTGAGAAAAACTCCAGCAGCGGATGCACATGCAGCCGCGCCGCCATCCGGTCCAGGGCATCTTCGTTGCGGGCCAGCGCGTGGCCGTTCACAAAGATGTCGAAGCCCGGATCTTCGCCCTCGACGACAATAAATAAACTCGCGGCCATCCACTAGAGTCTAGTGCAGATCGCATTCAACCAACCAAAAAATCCGTAGCCCGCCTCCATTCGATTACCCCGTCCCGCATGCTCTGAAGTAACCTGAATATCCCACAAAGCGCCTTTTTCTCTACCTAATACATGCACAAAAGTCATAGAATGGTTTCGGTTGCCGATTGCCTCTCACGGCAGTCGTTTTTTTACGGAGCGGACTTGATCGATTGGAGTAAATTGCCAGACGTGTTTGCCGTCACTCTGTTGACGTGCGCCTTCGCGTCGGTAGCCAGGGACAACCACACCTCCGCCTCCAGGCTTTGGCTCACTGCCTGGATCATGATCGCGCTCCACTTTACCGCCAGCCTTTTTCTGCCAGCTCCCGGCATCTGGGGCTCTCTGGCCCTCTTCATTGCACTGGCTGCCCTGGTCTGGGCAGCGGAACTCTTCAGGTGGGCTTCGGTCCCCTTCCGCGTCAACCAGCAATCCAGCCTCTGGATGGTCGCCACGCTGCTAGGCACCAGCACACTCTACATCGCGCTGATCGTCGCCGGCCCCGCGGCCTCCTGGGCGCTGATTCCCGCCGCGGCTCTCTTCGGGCTGCTGCCGCTGGCGCTCACCTTCTTGCAAATACGCAAGGTCAACCACCCGCTGCGCTGGATCACAGTCCTGCTCTACGGCGCGCTGTCCATCTTTCTTCTCGCGTTTCAGCAGCGCCCCGGCAATGGGACCGATCTGGCCTTGAACGCACTGCTCTTCACCGTCTACTTTGGCTGCTGCGTCAACTTTTATTCCATGTACCGGCGCGCCACCGCCGGCGCTTTCATCACCATCGCCGGATTCTTCATGTGGTCGCTGGTCTTTCTCAGCGCGCCAATCATGCAAGCCTTTGTGCCGCAGATTCAGGTTGAAAGCGGGGTTTGGAATCTGCCCAAGTACATCGTGGCCATCGGCATGATTCTGCTGCTCCTTGAAGACCAGATCGAATTCAACAAGCATCTTGCGCTGCATGATGAGTTGACCGGCCTGCCCAATCGCCGCCTCTTTCAAGACCGCCTGGCAAGCGCCGTCGAGCGCGCCCGCCGCACCGGAACCCAGGCCGCGCTGCTGCTCGTCGATCTCGATCGCTTCAAGCAAGTCAATGACACACTGGGCCATCACGTCGGCGACCAGCTCCTCAAGCGCGTTGCCGAGATCTGCTCCGGCCGTGTCCGCCGTTCCGATACCGTCGCGCGAACCGGAGGAGACGAATTCTCCGTCATCCTCGAAGAACCCGCCAGCCCCACCGATGCCGCCAATGTTGCCCATTCCCTGATGCAGTTGCTCAAAGAGCCCATTCAACTGGGCCCGCACACCGTTCGCATCGGCGCCAGCGTCGGCATCGCCATCTTCCCCGACGACGCACAGGATATGGCCTCGCTCTGCATCGCCGCCGACCTGCGCATGTACGGGAACAAGCACAGAGACGCTCCTGTCGCAGTTGCATCCCAAGTGCTGGTCAATACCGCACAATCTAATTCGCAATAATTTTTCGCAATAAACTTCGCGTACGCAGAAAGGCCCGGAGATCATCCGGGCCTTTCTGTTTATTCTTCCCACAAACAACCCTTTAGATGGCTGTTTTTAGCTGTTAGCTGTTAGCTGCGGTTACTGCCCGCCCGGTCCGCGTCCACCGCCCGGTCCACCCGGCCTGCGGCGGCGGCGACGGCGATTGTTGTCGGTGGGCCTCGGCCTGCCTGCACCCGCCGCTGCTACCGGCGTTCCGGCTACTACCGGCGCGCCATCCACGCGGTTGAAGTTCGGCTCGGTCTCTTCGTCAAACTCCTCGCCGCCCTCTTCGTCAAAGTCGTCTCCGCCTTCGATCAGGATCGTGCTCTGATTCGACTTCGGCTGACGCTCATCGAACTCATTGCGCGGCTTGGCCGGTGCAACCGGTGCAGCCTGTGCTGCCGGAGCAGCCGAAGCTTCCAGTTCCACATCCTCTGTCGCCGCAGCCGGAGCCGATTGCGCCAGTTTCGCCTTCTGCTCCTTGATCAGCGCCTTGCGGCTCAGCTTGATGCGATTGCCTTCGATGGCCAGAACCTTCACCA
>CAZDYU010000195.1:0-3431 GCA_964509755.1 uncultured Occallatibacter sp.
CCGACACCGCATTTGTACATCACGCAAGTGCCGATCATATTGCGCTATCGATCCTTCTTCGTCATCTTCCCAAGATCAAACGAACGGTAACTCGCAAGCTTCCCGTTCAGCAATGCGCACGGAAGTCCGTTCAGTTGGAACTATTGGCATAGGCGGGTGTTTTACACGTTCCCGTTAGTTCGATCGCTGCCGCCCCCCACTCGCAATCGTGTCATGAGCGCATTGGCCTGAGGTCACTAATCGACGATCGAATTGACTTTGCGTCCTTGACATCCGAGAGTCGAATATCTACCATCGTTCCCCATCGAGGGTCGAACGTCTTCCATGACTCAGAAGCAGGCGCAAAAACGAGCGAATTTGCTACAGGGAACGCTGGACATGCTTGTGTTGCGAACGCTTCTTTATGGGCCGGCACATGGCCATCAGATTGGCAAACATATCCAGCGGACCACGAACGATTTCCTGCAGATGCAGCATGGCTCTCTCTATCCTGCTTTGCATCGCCTTGAGGCGAGAGGCTGGGTCGCCTCGAAATGGGAGATGGCGCCGGATCGCAACCGGGAGTTCAAGTATTACCGGCTCACGGAACTCGGCAGAAAACAGCTTGTGATCGAAGAGTCGCAATGGAAGCAGATGGCGGAAGCTGTGGCACGCGTGATGTGGCCTGCCGCTCAGGAGAGCTGAGATGCGGTGGTGGCCGAATTGGAAAGGATCTGCGAAACGGGATGCTGACCTTGAGCGGGAGCTTCTTTCCGATCTGGAATTGGAAGAGGAAGAGCGGCGGGAAGGTGGGCTGTCGGCAGAAGAAGCTCGTTCCGCAGCACGGCGCGCCTTCGGCAACACGACGCTGATTCGCGAGCAGACACGCGCGATCTGGAGCTGGGTTTGGATGGAGACGCTGGTCCGCGATACGAGGTACGGCACGCGCACGCTATTGCGTTCGCCCGAGTTTGCTGTCGTCTCCGTGCTGGTGATGGCGTTGGGCATCGGCGCAACTATATCGCTCTTCACCATGGTGCGCGCCGTGCTGTTACGGCCGCTGCCTTTTCGCGATTCCGGCAAATTGGTGATGCTCTATGACCATTTTCGCCACAACAAAGGCGGCGACGGATTCAATACCGTTGCGCCAGGCGACTATCGCGACTGGCGCAACCAGACTCACGGATTCGAAGACATGGCGGCGCTGCGCGGCTACGGAGGCATCCTCTCCGGCGTGCATTCCGAGCTGCCGGAAGTCGATCAGGGCGCGGGCGGCTCGGCCAATCTCTTTCCGCTCCTCGGCGTAACACCCGCCTTTGGCCGCACCTTCAGCGAGGCGGAAGATCAGCCGAAAGGCGAGCCCGTAGTCCTGCTTACCTGGAGCCTGTTTCAGCGCCGCTTTGCCGGAGATCCTTCGATCATCGGCAAACAGATTCATCTGGACGCCGTACCGACTACTGTCGTTGGCGTACTACCCAGCTGGTTTACCTATCCGGACGCGCGGATCCAATACTGGATGCCCTACGCGCAGACTTTCTCAGAAGGTGACTACGACATGCACGCCGGCCACCAGAGCGAAGTGGTAGCGCGGCTGAAGCCGGATGTAAGCGTAGAAGCGGCGACGCACGAGGTGAGCGCGCTGCAGTACCAGATTTATCTCGCCCATCCTGCCAAGCCCGTCGCTGAAGATGTCTGGTACCGGCCGATGATCGATGACCTTGTGAAGGGTGTGCGAACACAGCTGCTGGTACTGCTGTGCGCGGTTGGCTGTATGTTGTTGATCGCCTGCCTCAATCTTTCGAACCTCCTGGTAGCGCGGGCTGCATCGCGTCGCAAGGAGGTTGCCATCCGTGGATCACTGGGCGGCAGCCGGCTTGCTTTAATTCGCGAGCAGATGACGGAAAGCCTGCTAATCTGCGTGGCCGGCGGCGGATTCGGCGTGCTGCTGTCGCTTGCTTCAACACAATGGCTCGCGGCGCACTGGCGCAGTCTGCCTCGTGCTGACTCCGTCCACGTCGATGGATCGGTTCTCACTTTTGCTGCCGCGCTGGTACTTGCGACGGGCCTGCTGGCGGGGTTGGTACCGGCGATCTCTTCCACCGGCAAGGAGCTGCTCCTGGCACTGAGGGAATCTTCACGATCAGCCAGCGGCAGCGCCTCACGAGCACGGTTGCGCAAGACGATGCTCACCGTTGAAATCGCGCTCACGGTCATGCTGCTGGTCTCAGCCGGGCTGCTTTTCAAGAGCTTTCTGCACCTGCGCATGACGGATCTGGGCTGCCGCATCGATGACGTAATCACCATGAAGTTTGCCCTGCCGGAAATCCAATACGACACACGCGACAAGGTGATGCTCTTTCATCGGTCGCTGCTTGAGCGCGTGCGCCGGCTGCCCGGCGTGCGCGGGGCGGCGCTCGTCTCCGTTGCTCCTGGATCAGGGCCCCAGGACGACAGAGTTTTCACGATCCTCGAAAAACCCGCACCCAGTTACACCCTTCAGTACAACGCCATGACCCTTACCGCCGACCCGCAGTACTTCAGCGTCATGCAGATTCCGCTGCTGCGCGGCAGGGTCTTCACGGAACACGAGCGCCTCGACAACGACCGTTACGTTGTTGTCAGCAAGCAATTCGTAGATCAGTTTTTCTCGGACGACGACCCCATTGGCAAACACGTTCGGGTCGACTGGGATGACAATGGACAAATCTACGAGATCATCGGCGAAGTTGGCGACACGATCTACGACGTTACCAAGCCAGTCGATGCCACCATGTACTTTCCGATCCTCTCCGGCATTCCCGATCTCACCAGCGAGGCTACCATCGTGGCCTGGACCTCAATCGACCCACTGGCCATGTCGATACCGATCCAGCAACAGATCTCGGCACTCGAACCGGAGCTGCCTGTCTACAATGCGCTGACCATGGACCAGATTCTCGGCAAAACTACAGCCAGCCAGGGCTTCGCGGCAAATCTGATCTTGGCCTTCGCCAGCCTGTCACTTCTTCTAGCCGCAGTAGGCCTGTATGGAGTGCTCTCCTACCTGGTCACGCAGCGTATATCGGAAATCGGCATCCGTGTCGCCCTGGGCGCGCAGCGCGAACAAATCCTGCGTCTCATCTTGTTTGACGGGCTGCGGCCGGCGTTCATTGGGCTGATTCTCGGTCTGATAGCCAGTGCGGGCGTAACGCAGCTTATCCGGTCGATGCTTTTCGGAACAGAGCCGACTGATCCGGCTGTGATCGGCGCGGTGATTCTCACTCTGCTCCTGATCGCTTCTCTCGCCTGCATCTTTCCCGCCTGGCGCGCTTCGCGTCTTGATCCGATGCAGGCCTTGCGGACGGAATAGGGCGGAAGTTCCCGGAATTTCGCTTTATTTGACGCATAAACGCCAACCCACTCACCGACCAATGCTGATTTCTCCGGTGTTCGAAAGGCCAGCGAAAAACTTT
>CAZDYU010000196.1:0-3426 GCA_964509755.1 uncultured Occallatibacter sp.
TTCACCATTTGGGTGAGGTGCGGAGCAGTCGAAAATCGATGATCGAGAAGAAGCCTAACCATGGTAGTTGGCCGGGCCGAAATTTTGCAGGGGCTAAAGAGGCTGCGGAAAAAGGGGCTATTCGGGGGTTGCGATCACGATTGAGCGTAGCAGGGGCTAAAGAGGCTGCGGAAAAAGGGCAGTTTATCGACAGAAATGGCTGATAATTCCCTCGGCGGCTAAAGCCGGCGTTGATAAAGCAGTGGTTATGTACGGGCTAAAGCCCGTACCCTTCATCCGATTGAGTTTTTCCGCAGCCTGTAAAGCCCTACGTTGATTTGATTGGCTTTATCGGCCCGACTGAAGTCGTGCCCTGATTACAAAGCCATTGGGAATTGCCTTCTGAAGAGTTTTTCCGCTCACGGATGACGGCGTGCAACTGCCGTTTTTAGGATCATTCGCAGTTAAACAACTCCAACCAACTGATTCTGTTCGACTTTTAACCGGACAGTAGTGGACTTTCACTGAAACCTGTTCACTAACTTACAAAACCGTTGCCAGCCACTTTCCGGTTTGAGAGAGCAGGTTTGCCGCAATCTCTTCCGGCGTTCCCTCGGCCACGATGCGTCCGCCGGCTTGGCCGCCTTCAGGACCTAAGTCAATCACCCAGTCGGCGCACTTGATCACGTCCAGATTGTGTTCGATGACAATCAGCGAGCCGCCGCCGTCGATGAGTTTGCGGAATGCTGTCAACAACTTGGAAACATCGTCGAAGTGCAGTCCGGTCGTCGGCTCATCCAGAATGTAGAGCACGCGGCTGGCCTGCGAGGGCTTGGCGTTGGCGTTGGCGGCGCGCACCTGGGCCAGGTGAGCTGCCAGTTTGACGCGCTGCGCCTCGCCGCCTGAGAGCGTCGTCGCGGACTGGCCCAGCCGCAGGTAGCCCAGACCGATCTCGTCCAGCACGGCCAGCTTTTCAAGCAATCGCGTCTGTCCGGCAAAAAAGCGAAGTGCTTCCTTGACCGTCATTTGCAGCACATCGTGAATGTTCTTTCCCTTGTAATGGACATTAAGAATCTTGGCCTGGTAGCGCGTGCCGTTGCACTCCTCGCAGGGCAGTTCGACGTCAGCCAGAAACTGCATTTCGACGGTGACAGTGCCATCGCCGTCGCAGGTGTTGCAGCGGCCTCCGGGTACGTTGAAGGAAAAATGCCCCGGAGTAAGCGAGAGGCGCTTGGCTTCCGGCTGCGCGGCAAAGAGCTCACGCACCAGATCGAAGCCCTTGATATAAGTAATCGGATTCGAGCGCGGCGTACGGCCAATCGGTGCCTGGTCCACAAGCACCACGTCATTCAGCCGCTCAACGCCGGAAAGGGAAGTGAAGACCCCGGAAACGTCCGCGCCATCGCTTTGCCCCAGAGCTCGCGCCACGGCCCGAAACAGCACCTGATGCACCAGTGTGGATTTGCCTGAACCCGAGACGCCGGTAATGGCGACCAGCATTCCCAGCGGGATTTCGACGTCGAGTTTATCGATATTATTCGCTGTTGCGCCGCACAGCAGCAAACGTTCTCTTCCCGGCAGACGGCGGCGCGCGGGTAGCGGGATGGTCATCTGGCCGGAGAGATAGCGGCCGGTGAGCGAGTTGGGATTGGCCTCGATTTCAGCCAGAACGCCCTCGGCCAACAGCTTGCCGCCAAACTCGCCCGCGCCGGGGCCCAGATCGAGCAAGTGGTCGGCGGCGCGCAGCACGTCGGCGTCATGCTCGACGACAATGATGGTGTTGCCCAGGTCGCGCAGCTCTTCCAGAATGTGAATCAGCCGCGCCGTATCCCGCGTGTGCAGGCCAATCGAAGGCTCATCGAGCACGTAGAGCGCGCCGACCAGCCGCGAGCCCAGCGAGGTGGCCAACTGAATGCGCTGCGCCTCGCCGCCTGAGAGCGTCGAGGCAAGCCGGTCGAGGGTGATGTACTCCAGACCGACCGCGTCAAGAAAACTCAGCCGCTGGCGAACCTCATCGAGGATCGGCCCGGCAATCTCCTGCTGCATTGGCGAGAGCTGCAACGCGCCAAAGAATAACTTTGCATGAGCAATGGTGAGCGCGGTGGCCTGGCAGATATTCAATCCATTGATTCGCACGCTGCGCGCCTCGGCTCTCAGGCGCTGGCCGCGGCAATCCGGGCATTCGGCATAGCCGCGATATTTGCTCAGCATTACGCGCACATGCAGCTTGTACTTCTTGCGCTCCATCTGCGCAAAGAAGCCGTAGACGCCGGTGTAAGTGCCCTTGCCGCGCAACACCGTCTCGCGGGCTGCCTCGGGAAGTTCGCGCCAGGGCAAATCCATCGGTACGCCCAGCTCCGGGGCAAGCTTTCTGAGTTCGGTAAACCACGGGCGGCATTTGGGCCGGTTCCAGGGGTCGATGGCGCCATCGTTGAGGCTGAGTCTCTTGTCGGGAATGACAAGATTCAAGTCGAAGTCCACCGTGTTGCCAAAGCCCTGGCAGCGGGGACATGCGCCGAAGGGATTATTGAAGCTGAAGAGCCGGGGCTCCGGCTCGCGGCCCGGACGGTGGCAGCTTTTGCACTCATAAGCGCCGGAGAAGCGATGGCGGGGACGCGGGGCTGCCTCGTCCCCCACGCCAGGGACTAAGACCTGTCCCTGGGGGCCCCGGTCGCGCGGGACTTCTTCGAAGGTGACCTCGCCAGCTTCGCGGTAGGCTATCTCCGCTGCATCCACAATGCGGGCGCGGTTCTGTGGACTGACGACAATTCTGTCTAAAAGGACAAAAACTGGCAGTGTGAAGTCCAGGTCGAGAAGCGATTCGGGCGTGGAGAATTCGAAGATTTGGCCTTGCTGGTAGAGGCGATTGAAGCCAGAGGCGCGCAGCTCGATCAGCCGCGACTTGAGGGATTCGGTCAGCGGCGATTCAGCGGCTGCTTTGGCGGCCGCTTTTCCGGTGGACTTCAGAACGCGGCGTGCTGGCTTGGCCTCGGCTTCCGGCGCGGGCTCGGCGTGGCGCACTGGGAAGAGCGCATTGAGGCGCGTCCCTTCGCCGAGCGCAAGAGTGGCTTCGGCAACTTCGTCGATGGAGTCTCTCTTGACCAGGCCGTCGCAGAAGACGCAATAAACCGTGCCGCAGCGGGCGTAGAGCAGGCGCAGGTAATCGTAAACTTCGGTGGCCGTGGCGACGGTGGAGCGCGGGTTGCGCGTGGTGTTCTTCTGCTTGATGGCGATGGCCGGAGCAAGGCCGTCGATCACGTCAACGTCGGGCTTTTCAATGCGCTCCAGGAATTGGCGGGCGTAGGCCGAGAGCGATTCGACGTAGCGTCGCTGCCCCTCGGCGTAGATGGTGTCGAAGGCCAGCGACGACTTGCCCGACCCCGACACGCCGCTGATCACCGTCAGCTTCCCGTGGGGAATCTCGCAGGAGATGTTCTTCAGATTGTG
>CAZDYU010000197.1:0-3369 GCA_964509755.1 uncultured Occallatibacter sp.
GATCAGGGATCAGGGATCAGAGATCAGGGATCAGAGATCAGAGATCAGGGATCAGAGATCAGGGATCAGGGATCAGAGATCAGGGATCAGAGATCAGAGATCAGGGATCAGAGATCAGGGATCAGGGATCAGAGATCAGTTAACCGGGCAGAAGGAAGATCCATGGCTCATTCATTCAGGGATTTGGTTGTCTGGCAGAGAGCAATGCAGTTGACGGTTGCAATCTATAGCCTGACTCTGGAGTTTCCGCGCGAAGAAATCTACGGACTAACCAGCCAAATCAGGCGTTCGGCGGTATCTGTGCCGAGCAACATTGCAGAAGGGCACGGGCGGCTGAACACAGGTGAATTCCGGCAGTTCTTAGGCATTGCCCGCGGGTCTAACTTTGAACTGCAAACACAATTGGAAATTGCTCGAGCATTGAATTATGGCAATTCCAAACTGATCGATGAAGCGGAAGGTTTTTCGCACGAAGTCGGAAAGATGATTTACGCAACCCTGGAATCGATCAAGAACTAGGATCGCAATCTCTGATCTCTGATCTCTGATCTCTGAAAGGCCTTTATGCTGCACACATTCGTCGCTTACGTAGAAGATCTGCCCGGAGTACTGACGCGCGTCGCGTCCCTCTTCCGCCGCCTCAACATCAATATCAGCTCGCTCACCGTCGGGCGCAGTGAGCGCGCCGGGCAGTCGCGCATGACCGTGGTCTGCGAGGCCTCCACCGAGGCCGGCCATCGCATCCGCGCCAGCCTCTATAAACTCGAGAATGTCGTCGATGTGGACGACATTGCCCAGGCCCCGTCGGTCACGCGCGAACTGGCGCTGATCAAAGTTGCCGCCACGCCGCGCAACCGCTCGCGCATCTTCGAGCTGGTCGAGGTCTTCCGCGCCCGCATCGTCGATCTCGCGCCCGAGTCTCTCACCATCGAGATGACCGGCGTCGAAAGCAAGATTGAAGGACTCATTCAGGTGCTCAATGAAGACGAGGAGCGCGTGCTAGAAATCTGCCGCAGCGGCAAGATGACCATGCGCCGCGGCCATCACACCAGCGGCGTGCTGCGCGCCATGGGCGCCGGCGGCGAGCCCGAAGCGGCCGCCGACCCCGCTGAAGCTCTCGAGGAAAACGCCGCCGTCGAGCCGCAATAGCGCATCTCGGACGCGCCGCAAAATTTAGGCGCCCATCCTTTCGCGCACTCTGCGAAAAGATGGGAAAGCACGAACACAACACGGTTTCTCACAAGAAAAATAACCAAGCAAGCAAAGGAAAACATGGCCAAGACTTATTACGATCACGACGCCGACCTCTCCCTCATCCAAGCCAAAAAGGTAGCCATCATCGGCTATGGATCGCAGGGCCACGCCCACGCACTCAACCTCAAGGATTCCGGCGTCCACGTCAAAGTGGGCCTCGCGGCAAACTCCAAATCCATTGCCAAGGCGCAGAAGGCCGGCCTTGAAGTCGGCACCGTTCCTGAAGTCACACAGTGGGCCGACGTCATCATGGTCCTCGTCCCCGATCAGACCGCTGCCAAGTTGTACGCAGACGAGATCGGGCCCAACCTTGCCGCCGGCAAGCTGCTGCTCTTCGCGCACGGCTTCAACATCCACTACAAGACCATCATTCCCGCGGCGGGTATTGACGTGGGCATGGCCGCGCCCAAGGCGCCCGGCCATCGCGTCCGCGAGGTCTTCACCGAGGGCGGCGGCGTTCCCTGCCTCATCGCCGTCCATCAGGACGCCACTGGCTCTGCCCACGCCCTCACCCTCAGCTATCTAAAGGGCGTCGGCGGCACGCGCGCCGGAGTGCTTGAGACGACCTTCAAGGAAGAAACCGAGACTGATCTCTTCGGCGAGCAGTCGGTCCTCTGCGGCGGCGTCAGCGCCCTCATCAAGGCGGGCTTTGAGACGCTGGTCGAAGCCGGCTATCAGCCCGAGAGCGCCTACTTCGAGTGCCTGCACGAACTCAAGCTGATCGTCGATCTGATCTATCGCGGCGGCCTGGCATACATGCGCTACTCCATCAGCGACACCGCCGAGTGGGGCGACTACGTCAGCGGTCCGCGCGTCATCAACGACGAGAGCCGCAAGGCGATGCGCCAGATCCTCAAGGAAATTCAGGACGGCAGCTTTGCCAAGCGCTTCCTCGCCGACCAGAACTCCGGCCGCAAGGAATTTCTGGCCTTCCGCGAAGCCGAAGCCAAGCACCCGGTCGAGATCGTCGGCAAGGAACTGCGCGCCGCCATGCCGTTTCTTGATCCGGTCACCGTCGAGGAAGTCGCCAAGAACAGGTAGTTATCAACCTGACTTGGGTGCCCCACCCTTGCCGCGTCCTTATTTATGCGGCTTGGGTGGGATAGCACGAACCTCAACCAGAAATCGTTCATCAGTGGCAGGACAATTCGCCGCTGCTATTTAAGTCTGCAATGATCTGCCGCCAACTCGCTAACTCGCCATCACCGCGCAGCGGTGGCTAACTTGCCGATTTTGTTTGTAAACAGTCTCGTCCAATCAAACCAGACCACTTCTCCGCTACCAGACAATTTGATCGAATATCTTTCGCAGCCGCTCTCCCTTGGCCGGATTTACCATCTCAACAAATCCCACGCGACCCGCCAAATGCAATCTGAAAAATGTGTGTGCATCGCGGTTCTGACCTTCGGCTCCGTGCCGTACGCAATTTGTAAGGATTGCCTTCAATCGATCATAGTCGCCGCGCACAACATTTAGCCGTTCGTTGGTTACGATGCCTGCAAGATACTGGCGCACTCCCTGCCGCATGATGCGCGTTTTGCGATGATGGACGTTGAACCCTTCCTCCTGAAGAATGCAAGCAGCCTGCGTTGTGAAGCGCTCCACGCATCGCTCGAATCCTTTGTCCCCGGAAAACGCAAGGTCGTCCGCATAGCGCGAGTAGGCCGCACCCATTGAGTCAGCCAATCCGTGCAGTCGGCAATCCACCCGATAAGTGCAAAGGTTCGCCAATGCCGGAGAAGTAGGCGCGCCCTGCGGTAGATGCGGCCATGAATATAACTCGCGCATCTGCCACAAAAGAGCGGGCTCGGTGCCTCGCGGTATCTTCGACCAAAGAGCGCGTGGCGTGGCATTTGTACATATTCCACCCAGCAAATCGGCCACCTGCTCCGGGTACCCAGCAGTCCGAAAGAATGCTTGAATCCGCCCGCCATGAATTGAAGGGAAAAAATCCTTCAGGTCCATGCGTAGCACGACCCTCTTGCCAACATGCGCCGCGGCAAAGGTTTTGATCGAGCGTCTAACCACAAATCCATGTGCCGCCGAATGAGTCGGAATCTTAGGTAGTGTCCAGTCTTTTGTGTAAACAGTCTGGTTGAAGTTTTGTTTCCGATT
>CAZDYU010000198.1:0-3271 GCA_964509755.1 uncultured Occallatibacter sp.
TTGCCGTTCTCATCGCGGCATCCATCGCAACCCATGCTCGATTCCATCGTCCGGTTCCAGACCCGCATATTATCGCCGTCAACACTCACTTTGGCGGAGCAACAGCCCGCGACGAAGTTGACTCCCGTCTGGAATTCGAGGAGCGTTCGATCCAGCAGATCGCGTTGGCCCATCCTGATACGTTACTCGTCTTCCCGGAGTCCATCATTCCAAGCTGGAATGGAATGCACGAAGCACGCTGGGCTTCCACATTCGCGCGACTCAAGCAGCAGCGCACCGGCCTGCTGATCGGCACTACGATCCCTATCCCGAACACGGAAGCCAATCGCAATGTTCTCCTCTCCCGCGGATACACAGAGCGTTTTTCCTACGTTCAACGTGTGCCTGTGCCACTCGGCATGTGGCACATCGGCGAGCGGCGGAGCGGCTTTCCGCTGATGCTTCGTTTCCCGCCAACCATTCGAGTTTGGAATCACCGCGCTGGGATACTGGTCTGCTACGAGCAACTCGCATTCTGGCCGGCCATAGAAACTCTCGCCTATAACCCCGATATGCTGATTGCACCCTCCAACGTCTACTGGGCAGCCAACACGCCGATTCCAGCGATTCAGCACGTGGCTGCGCAAGATTGGGCCGATCTCTGGGCCATCCCACTCTATGAGGCAAGCAACCGATGAAAAGTTTTACCGCAGTATGCCTGCTCTGCTTTGCCACCGACGTCGTCGGTCAACGGATTGACGTTGCCGCTCTTCAATCGCGCTGCCTGCCCACAGTGCCGCTCACCACGCTCAACGCCATTGTCCGCGTTGAATCCGGCGGCAACCCGAATGCAATGCAGATCGATTTTCCCAGGGCGATCCTAAAGCAGTGGCATCTACCGGAGGGTACATTGCGGCTTGAACGCCAGCCCGCCACCCAACGCGAGGCGTTGGAGTGGCTTGACTACTTCGAGCGTCGCTCCATCTTTGTTGACGTGGGCCTCATGCAGGTCAGCACAGCGGAAGCCAAGCGTCGCGGGCTTCCCGTCGAATCGCTTTTCGACCCGTGCTCCAATCTCCGCGCCGGTTGGCAGATTCTCGATAGCGCCTACCAGCTTGAAGTGAAGACGTACGGACCCGGCCAGAAGGCGCTCCAGCACGCCATCTCTCGCTACAACACCGGCGACACCCAACTCGGCATTGATAACGGCTATTTGGCGCGTGTCATGGCGGCACTGAAGCAAAGCCCCGTCACAACATCACCGACAAGAGGAGGCAACCAAAGATGACCGACGCACCCGACTTCACAATTCTCGGCACCGGCGTTCTGAGGAACAAACTCGGCATCACGGACCCCGTTGCGCTTTCGAGAGCGGCGACGGACTTGACGGGGCATCGCCTTGCCGAACTTCAGGCAACGCCGATTCGCGGCGGCTTCGACGCCGCCCACCTCCAGGCGATCCACCACCATATCTATCAAGACCTCTACGATTGGGCCGGAGAGTTGCGGACCATCGAAGCCAGCAACGTGCCCACGTCTCAGGTTGAGAAATCCCTCGACACCGTGCTCGACCGTTTGAGCCGAGAGAACCACCTGAAAGGCTTGAGCGCCGAAGAGTGGGCGCGCAGCGCCTCAGCCTATCTCTACGACATCGAAGCGATACGGCCGTTCTTGGCTGGGAACGAACTTGCTCTCCAGGAATTTGCCGTCGAGCTGGCCCGCAAGAACAACCTGAGCCTGCAATGGGACGCCACTCCCAACATCGCTTCCGACTCAATTGCGCTGCTCAGCCAGGCCGAGCAATCCGCGAATCTGCGGCGGCTAATCATGCTGGCGATGGATACCGACCCCATCGCACAGCATTCCGGCCGTGAGCATGTCTTGGAGCAGGGGATGGAACGGATGCTGCCGGGTCGTATCAGTTGATCGAAAAGGCGACCGCAATATGGAAGAGTTGAGTTTTAGGAAAAAAGTTCAACTCGCGCTTGAGCGGTTTTACCTGTTGTAACGTCAAAATAATTTTACGGTTACCAGCGGGATTTTCAACGCAGAGGAATGGTAACACGCCATCATCCATTGCCACACTTTACCCCGTCCGTGGGCTCGTGACCTTGCGTGTCGTAAGAATGACCGTAACTGTCCGTAAGCAAGGAAAGCATACCGCTTTCTACACCCCTGGCCGCGATGGGGCACATCTTGCACCTGTCGCCTTAGCTGACAATCTCGCCGATACAAAAAATCGGGCAGGCCAGGTTGTGATAGGAGAAAGTGTGAATGAGTTGCCTCATTGATCGCAAAGTACAAGTCATCTTTGTCTCTGCTTCGTCAGTGAACAAGAACGGCAAAAAGCGCAAGATCGTAATGGAAAGCTGCCCAACGTATGCCCTCATCAGGCTACGCGGATCAGCAGAATGCTTCCCGATCGGATGGGAAGCGATTTACGAGGCGGCCGTTCGGCGCCACGCAGAGAACCTGCGGCTGGAAGCCGAGGCCAAGAAGGCGCGCAAGGTCCGAAAGAAGAAACCTACCGGCTGACCCGTCGGGGGTGCATTCAAACCAACATTCAAAACCAAGATGAGCTTGCCTTCACACGGGCGTTTATGCGAATGTATTGAAATGTACATCGCCAATAACGCCCGAAATGTGAGGCACTCTTCGCATAACCCGTTTTGACTCAACATTGTTTCGAGGGCGTTTCGGATGCAACTTCCAAAAACACCCCTTTGCTTGTCGCGAGAGTTTTTGGCGCCCCAAAGCGAGACATCGCTGTAATTGACGCGCAGCGGAAGGAGAGTAATGACCTTGAACCAAGAACCGTTTGTATCCGCAGATGAAGCAGCCAAGTTTCTTGGCATCAAACGCAGATTTTTACTATCTCTCGCACGCCAAGGAGTCGTCGGAGCGTATGCGCTCGGCACCGGCGGCATCCGCAGGGTATGGGTATTTCGGCTCTCGGAACTCGCTGAGAGTATCGCCTCCAAGCGGTATCATTTAGTACATGGCAGTCCCCGCTGAGAGGAGCTTTTGTGGCTTATCAGCGTGGATCATTGAAGAAAGTGCCGCGCAAGGAAGGAGACACCTGGGTGCTCCGCTACAGGGTCAGCAGCACGGACGGACGGCGGGTTGAGAACACCCTGCCCGTTGGCCTTGTTCGGGATTTCCCGAGCGAGAAGGCCGCTTGGCGCGAGGTAGACAGGCTCGGCCTGCTTATCCGCGTCAATAGTGACGCTCCTGCTCCCGAGGGTGTAAAACATTTTGTGTAAACGGTCTTTTCGACTCTGTTAAACAGAGA
>CAZDYU010000199.1:0-3248 GCA_964509755.1 uncultured Occallatibacter sp.
TGTTAGACGTATCTCGCCGGTATTTGTTTAATGAATTAATGACTCAGGACACTAGCATCCTCCGTAAAAGCCGCAAGGAGACTGCATTGAAACTAGCCGGAATTCTCTCGGCTGCCAAAGGAAAGCCCGCGGATGAGAGCTATGCCGCGGTTTGGCTAGTTGCCCGCGGCCTTGCTGGTTTTGCTCTTCTCTGGCTGCTCGCTTTTACAGTTTTCCGGGTATTTCCCTATTTGACCGCCGGAGCGGAGGTCGTCTATCAAGCAAAGCTGCGCCAGGAATTCAGCGGCCAGGTTTTTCCCGCAAACTCCAATGCCCGCCGCGTATTGATCTTCGGAGACAGCAGGGTGCTGGCCGGATTCATCCCTTCTCGCTTCGACACGCTGGCGGCCGCCGATGGCCTGAGCGTCTCTTCTTATAACTCGGGGTATCCGGCTGTCTCGGAATTCGTAAATCAATTAAAAAGAATGGCCAGTAACAGCGCCGCCACTCCCAATATCCTTTTATTGACCATGCCCTGGAAATCCGCCAGAAAGAACTTCGATCCGTTTCATCCGCTGCCGGACGATCATGACATCGCCGATCGAGTCTTTCCTTTTCACTTCCTGATTCGCGACACCGCCAGCTTCTTCGCTACCGCGCGGGAACATGGCGGCGTTCGTGCGTTTTACCGCGAGTCGCGTGAAAACGAAGCCAGAATGCTGCGCGACCGCGGATATTACTTCATCTCCGAGCAAAGTCATTTTCCCAACAACAGGCTCCCGGATAACTTCCATCTCGATTCAGACAATCCCCAATGGGTTTTTCTCCGCAGTGCCGATCCCCAGAGCAAGGAATTGGCCGATCTGAATGCTATCGTTCAAGAGCACGGCATCCAGTGTTATTAAGTCCCCGCTTATATGCGCGCGGGCCTGGCAGCGGCGGCTCCCGATGTCGATGAGGATTTTGCCGCGCTGTTGCGGCGGTATTCATCCTGCAAGCTTCTCGGTCCTGATTACTATCTCTATCCGAACCGCATGTTCTCCGATCAGAACCACTTGAATTCCGAGGGCGCCGCTGTCTATACGGAGGCCATTTACAAGCTTCTTGCCCAACAGTTGCGGGAGCGCTGAAGATGCTCTTCAATACCTTCCAGTTCCTCGTCTTCTTTGTCGTCGTGTGGGTGCTCTTTCTGGCCCTGCGCGGCATCCCCCGCAAGCTGCTTCTGCTGGCGGCAAGCTATTACTTCTATATGTGCTGGAATGCCAAATATATTCTTGTAATTATCGGCATTACCATCCTGGATTTCATCGCCGGGCTGCTGATTGAAAAATGTGAGCGGTCCGCATCGCGCAAGTTTTATCTGGGCCTAAGCCTCTTCTGCAACATCGGATTGCTGGTCGTCTTCAAGTACTTCAATTTTATCGGCGCCTCCATCGCGGGCTTCTCTCATTTGCTGGGAGCCGGATTCAACGCGCCGATTCTCAATGCGATTCTTCCCGTCGGTCTCTCCTTTCATACCTTTCAGGCGATGAGTTATACCATCGACGTCTATAAAAGAAAAGTTCCAGCCGAAAAAAGCCTGCTCAACTATGCCCTCTATGTCGCGTTTTTCCCGCAGATGGTGGCCGGACCCATCGAGCGTCCCAATCAACTCCTGCCCCAGTTTCACCGCGACCCCGAGTTTCGCATCGAGCGCTTTCGCTCCGGCGTTGAACACACCCTCTGGGGCCTCTTCAAGAAGATGGTGATTGCCGATTTGCTCTCCGGCTTTGTGAATCTGGTCTATTCTGCGCCGCAACAATATACGGGCACTGAGCTGATCATGGCCACGCTGGCCTTTTCCCTGCAAATCTATTGCGACTTCTCGGGCTATTCCGACATTGCGCTGGGAGTAGCCCGAATGATGGGATACGAGCTCCGCGTCAACTTCGCCCAACCTTATTTCAGCCGCTCTATCGGCGAGTTTTGGCGCCGATGGCATATTTCGCTGTCTACATGGTTTCGCGACTATGTTTATATCTCGCTTGGCGGAAATCGAGTTGCCGTGCCCCGCTACTACTTTAATTTGCTCATCACTTTCATCGTCAGCGGGCTGTGGCATGGTGCCAACTTCACCTTCCTGCTCTGGGGTGGTCTGCATGGCAGCTTCATGATTTTTTCTCAGCTCTCATCCGGCCTTCGCGCCCGTGCGCGCAAGCTCTTGCTGCTTGACAGAGCGCCCTTCCTGTTGGCAGCTTTTCAGCGCCTGCTCACCTTCTCCCTGGTTACCGTTGCCTGGATCGTCTTTCGCTCCAAAGATATTCCTACCGCTTTCTATATCTTCACTCATCTCTTTCCGCTCACGCATTTCACCGCCTATGCGATGAAGATGGGTGGAATTCCCCGCGCGGATCAGCCCTTTCTGCTCTTTTTCATTCTCGCCATGTTCGTGGTTGAATGGTGGATCATGCATCCGCATCGCGCGCCAAGGTTTTGGTCCTATCCTCCGGCCCGCTGGTGTTTCCTTTATGCGTGCATCTTCAGCATCATTAGTTTCGGCGTCTTCGGACATGTCGACTTTATTTACTTCCAGTTTTGAAAGAGCGGCTTTGCATGAAAATGTTGAAGAAGCCCTTAGTGAAGGTCGAGTTTTAAATGAGCGCGAATTCAATCGTGCCGTAATTTCCGCAAATGATGCGTCCGCTTCACCTGCTGCAAGATTACTGATTGATTCGGCCCATAAATACTCTGATCTGGGTGCACCATCCACTCCGCGTTCTTGGCGGAATTGGGACACTCAACAACAGGTCTACGTCGTTGGGGTGACAATGAGTGGGTTGCCTCCACTCTATCTTCGGGCCGGATCAATAGTAGACCCTGAAAAGTCGCTTTCAGGCGCGCGCGAAGAATATTTGGAGCGGTGTTTCTTGCAGAGCCGGAATCGATTCGCAGATGTGCATTGGGCGGCGGAGAAAAATGCGCCAAAAAACTCCCAGGAGCTTGTAAAAATTCATCGCGCAGCGGCCAGGATGGCATTGTCGGCAACAAAACGTAAGGCCAACAACCGCGTGATGACAATGGTCTTGGAAGCGGTCAAGAAGAAGGCACCTTCAGCACCCTCGGTGAGAGGAAGTGCAGTCAAAAAAGGCGCTAAGACCCGTAGCACCCTCTCCAGCACCCTAGCAGGCGTGTCTTGAACTTGCCACTTGCCATAAACCCTTGATTCTTTAAGGGCTTTATGGCGGGGACGACGGGGCTCGAACCCGCGACCTCTGCCGTGACAGTGAATC
>CAZDYU010000200.1:0-3201 GCA_964509755.1 uncultured Occallatibacter sp.
CAAAAAAGATTCCGTGTTGGCGCGAAGGGCATCGGCCGCGGCTCCTTTGAAAGCAGTATCAAGGTCCGCCTTCATCTGTGCGTATTTCGCCTCTTCGTTTCTGAGTTGCTCCTGGACGCGCGTCAACTCTTCCGCCTTCGGCTTTAATTCGGCGATTTCGCTCCTCGCGCCGCCAAGTTGTTCGCGCAACCCGGCCTCACGCGTTTCGGCCAGCTTGCGCTCGCTCGCCAAGGCCTGATCGAGTTGAATCTGAGCACCCTTCTTACCTTGGTGGAAGCCCACCCAAAGTCCGAAGAAAAGGATGGCGACGGCAACCAGCGCAAACAAAACAGCAGAGCTTCCCACGGCAATATCCTCTTTCGCCTAATATACGCCCTAAACCTGTGCATTTTCAGCACGAATACTCCGTTTTTCTGTTCCCTGTTCCCTGATCCCTGTTCCTTGCCTTTACACGCCCCGGCGCGCCCGGTAGACTTGAAGTTTCGGGGAGTTGCGCGTTTTTTTCAGAGCGGCAGTTGTGTGCCTGCGGCTTGAGCCGTTATGGTAGACAAGCGGAGCCTGAAGAGGCCAGCCCCGGAGAGAATCCGAAGTTCAGAAATTCATGAGGAGATTTACGCATGGCCGTTGAAGAGAAAGTCAAATCGATCATCGTCGAGCAGTTGCAGGTGGACGAGGCCGAAGTCACCCCCGGCGCCAGCTTCCAGGAAGACCTGGGCGCCGATTCGCTGGATGTAGTCGAGCTGGTAATGCAGTTCGAAGAGGCCTTCGATATCGAGATTCCCGACGAAGCCGCCGAGAAGATCAAGACCGTCAAGGATGCGGTCGACTATATCGAGAAGAACGCGAAAGGCGGCAAATAGCCAGTGACCCGCCGAGTCGTCATCACAGGCCTGGGGCTGGTCTGTGGTTTGGGCAATACCGCGCCCGAGGTGTGGCGGCAGTTGATGGCCGGAGCCAGCGGCATGGGGCCGATTCAGGGCTTCGATACCACCGGCTTCTCCACCACCTTCGCCGCCGAGGTCAAAAACTTCGATCCGCTGCAATTTGTGGACAAGAAGGAAGCGCGCAAGCTGGGGCGCTTTACGCAGTATGCCTTTGCCGCGACCCACGAAGCCATCACCCAGTCCGGCCTTGAGATCACGCCGGAAGTGGGCGAACGGACCGGTGTCTTCATCGGCTCCGGCATCGGCGGCTTTGAGATCATTGCCCGTGAACACAGCAACCTGCTGGAGGGCGGCCCGCGCAAGATCTCGCCCTTCTTCATTCCCGCGGCCATTGTCAATATGGCGGCGGGCAATATCAGCATCCGCTACGGCGCCAAAGGGCCCATCTCAGCCACGGCGACGGCCTGCGCCACCAGCGCCAATTCCATCGGCGACGCGACGCGGGTGATTCTGCATGGCGACGCGGATGTGATTATTGCCGGAGGCGCTGAGGCTTCCGTTACGCCGCTGGCCGTGGGCGGATTTGCCGCCATGCGCGCGCTTTCACAGCGCAACGACGAGCCGACCCGCGCCAGCCGCCCCTTTGACAAAGATCGCGACGGCTTTGTCATTGGCGAGGGCGCCGGCATTCTCATTCTTGAGGAGTTGGAGTTCGCCAAAGCCCGCGGCGCGAAGATCCTGGCCGAGATCATCGGCTATGGAATGAGCGCGGACGCCTATCACATCACCGGTATTGCTCCGGAGGGCGCGGGCGCGCAACGCAGCATGAGAGCCGCCATCAAGGACGCCGGAATCCGGCCCGACGAAGTGGGCTACATCAACGCGCACGCTACCGCAACCCCAGCCGGAGACGGCAACGAATCGCAGGCCATTGAAGCCGTTTTTGGCGAGCACGCCTTGAGCCACAAGCTCAAGATCAGTGGCACCAAGTCCATGCACGGCCACCTGCTGGGCGGCGCTGGTGGACTAGAAGCCGGCATCACCGTGCTGGCGCTGGTCAACCAGATGCTGCCGCCGACTATTAACCTGGAAAACGTCGATCCCGAGTGCCGCCTGGACTATGTGCCCAACAAGGCCATCGCCCACAGCTTCGATGTCGGCCTGTCGAATTCCTTCGGCTTCGGCGGCATCAATGCCACGCTGATCATGCGGCGCTGGACGGAGTTGAGCAACTGACAGCTTTCAGCTAACAGCTAACAGTTTTTTTAACAGTGCAGAATTCAACAGCGCGAATCCATCGGGATTCGCGCTGTTGGCTTTTTTGACAATCGCAATTGCGGAGCCGGCAATCGATCACTCAAGGCTGGCGCGCTGCCCTTTCCGCGGAGATCACAGAAAGAATGGCGCGCCATCAATCGCCTCGTCTTCTATCCCAGCGAAGGCAGCCCGGCCAGCGCCATCGCAATCTCTTCCGCCGGATACTCATAGTTTTCCAGCTTCCCGGCCTGATAGGCAATGTACGATTGCATATCAAAATGCCCATGGCCGCTGAGGCTGAAGAGAATCGTCCGCTGCTTGCCTTCCGCCTTGGCTTCCATTGCTTCCGTGATGGCCGCGGCCACGGCATGATTGGCCTCCGGCGCGGGCATGATTCCCTCCGAGCGGGCAAACTGAATTCCCGCGGCGAAGGCGTCCAACTGCTGTACGGTTGTGGCTTCAGCCAGGCCCAAATCCAGCACGTGAGAGACCAGCGGCGCCATGCCGTGGTAGCGCAGGCCGCCGGCATGAATGCCCGGAGGAACAAAAGTGCTGCCCAGCGTATGCATCTTGACCAGCGGCGTCAGGTGGCCGGTATCGCCAAAATCATAGACGAACCTTCCCTTGGTCATGCTGGGGCAGGCTGCCGGCTCCACGGCTACAATGCGCGCCGAGCTTTGGCCCTTGATCTTGCGCCCCACATACGGCAGCGCCAAACCGCCAAAGTTCGATCCGCCGCCGGCGCAGGCAATCACCACATCGGGATCGTCGCCGGCCATGGCCATCTGCTCGATCGCCTCGAGGCCAATAACGGTCTGGTGCAGCAAAACATGGTTGAGTACGCTACCCAGCGCATATTTAGTGTTCGGATCTTTCGCGGCCACTTCCACGGCCTCTGAAATCGCTATTCCCAATGAACCGTTGGAATCGGGATGCACAGCCAGAATCGCGCGGCCGGATTCGGTCTCATTGCTTGGGCTGGCGGTCACCTGTGCGCCGAAGGCCTCCATCAGCGCGCGGCGGTAAGGCTTCTGGTCGTAGCTGACGCGCACCATGTAGA
>CAZDYU010000201.1:0-3192 GCA_964509755.1 uncultured Occallatibacter sp.
GATTTGGAAATGTTTCCAGCGGCGCGATTTGGGCGCTTTGCACGCAAACTATTCGGAGAAATCGGGATTTGGCATGAATACATATCAGATCAGGTCTCAGGAATCGGCATTGCCGGTAAAGACCGCGGGAATTTGGCTTTGTGGAATGTTTTTCGTAGTGGTTGCCTGCCAGGCTCATGGCCAAGCGCCGCCCGCCGCTCAACCCGCTCCCGTGGCAACCGATCAGACACCTTCGTTCAGCACCAATGTGGATGAAGTTTCGCTGGACCTTGTGGTTCACGACAAGCACCACAAGCCGATTCTCGATCTGAAGCCGGAAGATATCACGATCACCGACGAAGGCGCTCCGGTGAAGCTGAGCGGCTTCCGCCTGGTGAAGGGCGACGCGAGCACCGGTCACGTGGTGACGCTGATCTTCGATCGGTTTGAGGGGCCGACGGCCAAGAGCGCACGGATCATGGCGGAAAAGGTGCTCAAGGCGCTTCCCGCGACTGGATATTCCTTTGCTGTAATGGATTTCGGCGGACGTCTGCGGCTGCTTCAGGGATTTACACAGGATCGAAAAGTAATCGAGGATGCGGTCAATATCGCGACGGAAAGCAATGCGATTCACCTGGCGTCGACTCTCAGCCAGGGCGTCGACATTGTTCACGATCCATCGGATGTGGCGAGGACGAAGACCGCGGCCGAGGCGGAAAAGAACCTGATTGCGATTGCGCGTACCGGCGTGGACGCGGCCGGCAAACATGTGGATTTGAAAGAGCGGGCCATGGCGCAAACGGTTTTGAAAGCGCTGGAAGATGCCCAGCTGATTGTGCAGGACCAGCACGCGAACCGGTCGCTGGCGGGCATTCTGGCGCTGACTCGTTCGCAGCAGCAAATGGCTGATAGAAAGGCCATAATTTATTTCACGCGCAACATGCTGATGGATTCCGGCTCCAAGGAGATGCTGAAAACCATCACCGGCGCAGCTATGAAGGCTGGAGTGACTATTTATACGGTCGATCTGGACGCGATGAATATTGCGGGGCAGCGGTCCATGGAGAATGCGCTTCTCAATGGGGCACCTGCATTTAACCCGCAACCAGTTGCCACGTCCCCGTATACAAGCGTGATACCGATGCAGCAACAGTCTTCAATACCGCTTCAGGGTACGCCCTCAACTCCGTGGACCCCTGCTCAGGACGTCGCCGTGATGACCGATTTCATGCGCGGCAATAACGAAGACCCGAATCGTTATCTGGACATCAAGAACCCTTTATCCGATCTGTCGAAGAATACCGGCGGCATCTACATTGACGCGCAGATGAACGTGCGAGGTCCGCTGGAACAGATGGTCCAGGACTTGTCGACCTATTACGAGGCCACCTACATTCCGCCGGCCCAGGCCTACGATGGGAAGTTTCGCGCGATTGGCGTCAAGCCGCTGCGAGTGGGCCTCAACATACAAGCCAAGACAGGCTACTTCTCAGTGCCACCGGGTGGGGCTGCTGGAATTCGCGCATTTGAGGCTCCGCTGATCAAGACACTCGGCCAGCCGCAACTACCTTCCGACATCAAATTCAACGCTTCGATTCTGCGCTTTGGGAATCTGCTCGACGGCAACACCAACGCGCTGGCGGTGGAAGTACCCTTCTCCGGACTGGACGTAAAGGAAGACACTCACACTAATCTCTACTCCGCGCACGTCGCCATTGTGGCGCAGATCAAGGACAGCGGCGGCGCTGTGATTGAACACTTCGGCGAAGACATTGCGCGACGCGGTGCCTTGGAATCCATGGATCGAGATAAGTCCATGGCGATTACTCTTGAGCGCCACTTCATGGAGATTCCCGGCAAATACACGTTGGAAGTTGCCGTCAAGGACCAGAACAGCGACAAGATGAGCGCACAGCGGATCCCATTCGAGATTCCGGCTATACCGAGCGGCCCCGCATTGAGCGACATGGTTCTTGTTCGCAAAATGGACGCGTACGACGCCGACGCGGACCCGCTGGAACCGATGCACTACGACTCCGGCAAGGTCACGGCCAACCTTTCCGGCGTTGTGCCTCATGACGCGAAATCTGTTTCTCTGTTCATGATCCTGCATCCCAATCCTCAGGTCACTGAAGCTCCGACATTAGAGATGCAGGTGATTCGGAATGGCAAGGCTGGCCGCCTCACGCCGCTTCCGCTTCGCACCGGTGTCAAGGACGCTGTGATTCCGTACCTGGCAACCTTCCAGACCAAATCGCTGGCGCCGGGCGACTACAAGGTGAAGGCGACGATGTCCCAGGGAGGCGATACTTCCATCCAGGAGATCGCTTTCATGGTCGAGGGTCAGCCAGGCGAAACAGCTGTTGCGGAACCGGCGGGACATGGGGGCGGAGCGGCGGCCGCGGATGACAGCGCGCCGAGTATCGATATCGCTCCAGACCTGGGCGGCCGGCTTGCCATTACCGCGTCCACTAACCCGGTTCCGCCGCCGACCTCCGAGGAGTCGGATACGTTGATCGCCGACGCCCGTGAGCGCGCCGTGGGATACAAGAGCGGGTTGCCGAATTTCATGTGCGTCGAAGTAATCAACCGGTCGCTCGATCCAACCGGACGAGGAAGCTGGAAGCACCGCGATACGATTACAGAGCTTCTGAGGTACCGGGAGCAGAACGAGACGCGCACCGTGCTGGAAGTGGATGGCAAGCCGGCTGCCAGCACCGATCCTGAAACCATCAAGGGACCGAAATCAACCGGAGAGTTTGGCGCAGTTCTCGGCGCAGTCTTCGAGCCTTCCGCGAAGGCGGAATTTAAGTGGAAGGAGACGGACACGCTGGGAACAGGCACAGTGCAGGTCTTCGACTACCGCGTCGCCAAGGCGAATTCGGCCTTCAGTGTTGGAGGCCCGAACGGCCTGCAGCCAACCGTAAGCTTTCATGGCAAGGTCTTCGTCGATGCGGCAACCCGCAGTGTTCGCCGCGTCACCCTGGTTGCGGATGATTTGCCCAAGGACTTCCCGACGCACGCCACCGCAATCGTGGTGGACTACGACTACGTATCGATCAATGCTCACGACTACCTGATGCCAGTCAGCGCCGAAGTCAGCCTGCTCGAGGGCCGTCATGAAGCCATGCTCAACACAATTGAGTTTCGCAACTACAAACGCTTTGGCTCCAACGTAAAGATCCTTGGCTTCAAACCCATGGAGAAACCGTA
>CAZDYU010000202.1:0-3183 GCA_964509755.1 uncultured Occallatibacter sp.
GCAAATTGTTTGAAGAGATGGCGCAAGGAACGGCTGAAGCCCGCGCCTACATGGAGGGTGAGCGCAAGGGTTACAAGGTCACTCTGCCGGAGACCGTGGACGTGCGAGGTCTCCGTAAGCGCCTGCGCCTGAGCCAGGGGCGTTTCGCAGATCGTTTTGGTTTGTCAGTGGATGCAGTTCGTCATTGGGAGTCTGGGCGTCGCCAGCCGGAAGCCGCTGCGCGCGCGCTTCTTATCGTCATTGCCGCCGATCCTGAATTTGTGATGCGTTCCTTGGCTAAAAGTGCTTGAACGCGAGTAAAGGGTCAACCGCCCGAGTGGATGCGCGATGGCCAGTCCGCATCACCGACCTCCCCGGTCCCCAAAAGCGAGGGACCGGGGGCACCCTCAACTTGAGAAGATCCTTGTGAGACCGGGGCCACCCGCCTTATGCTGCTAAGTTGCGCCTCGCCCCACAAGAAGCCCAAACGTCGTTCAGGAGGCCGCAACCAGCCTCCCGCCGAAGAGACCACCGGCATAGGATCCCCTGAACCAACCCACCTTCCTCACCATGATCTGAAAACTTACATCGTCTTGGCTGTCATCCCGCATTGCCCTGACCCACTCAATTGCAGGCAATGTTACCATGCCGTTCCTCGGGAACATTTTCTCCCTTGATCCGTATTCATCTCCATGACTACGAGCAAGCCCGTGGTAATTGCCGCTACAGAAACCAACAGGGCGCATCTCCTCGCATCCGGACCAGCGATCGTCACGTATCTCGCCCTGGCGCGTATCGTTCTCTACTGCATCGCCGGGCCGAATTACGGCTATTTCCGCGATGAACTTTACTACCTGGCATGTGGGGAGCATCCGGCCTGGGGTTACGTGGATCAGCCGCCACTCATCGGGTGGATCACATGGCTGCTGCAGCACTCCATCGGCACATCCCTCTGGGCGCTGCGTCTGCTGCCCGCCCTTGCCGCCGCCGCAACCATCCTGCTTGCCGGAGTGCTGGCGCGCCAATTCGGCGGTCGCCGCTGGGCCATGTTTCTTGCCTCGCTGGCTGCGTTGATGGCGCCTGTCGCGCTTTCTCTCTCCCATCTGTTTACCATGAACGCCTTCGATCCGCTGCTGTGGATGGCAATCGCCTTTCTCATCGCGCGCATCGCCAAAGAAGGCCGCGAGACGCTGTGGCTGGCCGTAGGCGCTCTGAGCGGGCTTACCATTCTGAACAAGTACGGCGTCCTCTTCTGGCTTTCAGGATTGGCGGTCGGCATCTGCCTTACGCCGCTTCGCCGGAGCCTGCGCCATTGCTGGTTCTGGCTTGGCTGCCTGCTGTGCGCCGCTATCGCGCTGCCGAACTTCATCTGGCAGTGGCGGCATCACTTCCCATTTCTCGAATTGATGGAGAATATTCGCCGCAATGGCCGCGACATTGCGCTTTCTCCGCTGCCCTATCTTCAGGCTCAGGCGCAGATGCTCGGCTTTGTCGCTGCCATTCTTGTGCCATTTGCGCTGCTCTTCTTTTTCTCAAAGAAAGGCCGTCCGTTTCTAGCGCTCGGCTGGGCATACCTGATCTTCCTGGCGGAGATGATGCTCCTCCATGGCAAGATGTATTACCTTGCCCCGGTCTATCCCGTTTTGTTTTCTGCCGGGGCGGTCTGGCTTGAAGACGCTACGCAACGCAAACTGTTGATTTGGGCCAAGCCCGCTCTGGCTTTGGCAATGATCGCCATCGGCTGCATCAGCGCGCCAACCGTTCTGCCTCTTCTCAGCGTTCCTGACTTTCTCGCCTATGAGAAGAAATTGGGCATCGAGCAGCAGAAATTTGAAAATCACCAGGAGGGAGTGCTCCCACAGCTTTACGCCGACATGTTTGGATGGGAGGGGATCGCGCGCCGCGTGGCCGTCTACTACCACACCCTTTCACCCGAGGAGCAGGGCAAGACCGCCATCTTTGCAAACAACTATGGGGATGCCGGCGCAATAGACTTCTTTGGGCCGCGCTACGGCCTGCCCAAGGCAATCGGAAATCACCAGAACTACTGGCTCTGGGGACCGCGAGATTACACCGGAGAGAGCATCATTGTTCTCGGCGATCGCGACGAGCGCGACATGCGGACAAAATGCGCCAGTTACTCCATCATTGGCAATACGAATGACCCGCTCTCGCGCCCAGACGAGTGGCTCCCAATCTACCACTGCCGTGGATTGAAGCCGGATCTGCAAACCATGTGGCCCACGAACAAACACTGGGATTGAGCCGATGGCTTCGGTCCGTTTTCCGTAGGAGGTGAAGCAAGGGTCTTCAGGCCCATTCCCATCGGAGGGAGCATGCGCCTTCAGGCCCCTGAACCAACGCCAGCAAAATCAACGGCTTTAGCCACGGGCCTTTCGTTTATGCTGCTGGGCGCCCATCCTTCGCTTTTTTCTAGCGAAGGGTGGGAATCCACCAACCCCATCGCCTCACATTCTCACCAAACTCATGCAGATCATTTCCACCATTTCAGGCACAATCAAGAAAAACGGCAAAAATACAAAATTATGCCTTTTTAGATTCTCTTTTCCTTCACTTTTGTCATTAAGCCATTCATTTAATTGATCTAGCTTGTTAAGTTTTCCTTCGCCATACCTCTGCTCTAGCCTGAAATCCCAAGTCTTCCCTGTGGTCATGGGAAATCCGCCTGGTCGCCAGTTGACTGGGTCTGTAAACAACGAACCTCAAGCAAACGAAAAGCAAGCCGCCCAGCCCGCTCCATGCGGCACTCCGATGCGGGGCTTTTCTGTTCCCTGTTCCCTGTTCCCTGCTTTTACTCCCTACCCGGCAACATGCTCGGCTCTTCCGGCGCCCTCAGCCGCAACATGCGGTCGATGGTGTACGGCGTCGGCGCCTGCTGGCTGGTAAAGTAATGCCGCACCTGCAACTCGCCCAGCAGCCCAATCGCCAGCAACTGAATGCCGGAGACAATCATCACGCCGCCGACGACAAACAGCGGCCCGTGCTGGTCCATGACATTTTGATGCGGATGCAGCAGCTTCAATACCAGTAGCCCGGCCGAGATGGCGCTGCCTGCCAGAATGCCCAGCGCGCCAAATCCGCCAAAGAAATGCAGCGGCCTGCCCATGTACTTCAGCAGGAAGCGAATGGTCAGCAGATCGAAGAAGACGCGGAAGGTGCGCCCGATGCCGTAGTGGCTCTTGC
>CAZDYU010000203.1:0-3175 GCA_964509755.1 uncultured Occallatibacter sp.
AGTTGGGGCACCAGCCCCGGCATGGTCGCGCCCGTCACAGCCTCCGTGCCTGACCCGGCGACGGCCAATACCGAAATCGAGCGCAAGGGCTTTGAGCGGGCTCTCGAATACATGGACCTCAAGGCCGGCACGCCGCTTGAAGAAGTCGTCATCGACCGTGTTTTCATTGGCTCCTGCACCAACGGGCGCATCGAAGACATGCGCGCCGCAGCTCGCATCGCCGCCGGTTACAAGGTCAACACGCACGTCAGCGCGATGGTCGTTCCCGGCTCTCAGGCCGTCAAGGCACAGGCCGAGAAAGAAGGCCTGGACGTAATCTTCCGCGCCGCCGGCTTCGACTGGCGCGAACCCGGTTGTTCCATGTGCCTGGCCATGAACCCGGACATTCTTGCCCCCGGCGAGCGTTGCGCCTCCACCAGCAACCGCAACTTTGAAGGCCGCCAGGGCCGCGGTGGACGCACCCATCTGGTCAGCCCTGAGATGGCCGCCGCAGCCGCCATCGCCGGTCACTTCGTAGACATTCGCGGCTGGAAAGTAAATGAATTGGCTACGCCGGAGGTAAATGCATAATGGAAGCCTTTCACACACTCACATCGCTGGCCGCGCCGCTCGACCGGAGCAACGTCGATACCGACCAGATCATTCCCAAGCAGTTCCTCAAGCGCATTGAGCGCACCGGCTACGGCGACTTTCTTTTCTTCGATTGGCGGCAGACTCCCGCCGGCGAGCCTGTAGCAGACTTTGTCCTCAACGACCCGCGCTACCGGGGCAGCAGGATTCTTATCGCCGGCAAGAACTTCGCCTGCGGATCGAGCCGCGAGCACGCCGCCTGGGCGCTCTCGGACTTCGGCTTCCGCGTCGTCATCGCGCCAACTTTTGCTGACATCTTTTTCTCGAACGCCGGCAAGAACGGCATTGTGCTGGTGCGCCTCAGTGAAGAGCAAGTCGCGCAACTGCTTACCAACGCCAAGACGGTTGCGAATTATCAACTCACCGTCTCGCTCGTGGATCAGACCGTCACTGACAGTCTAGGTTTCAAGGCCAGCTTCGAGATCGATCCCTTCCGCAAGTTCTGCCTCATTGAAGGTCTCGACGACATCGGCCTCACTCTGCGCCACGCGGCCGCGCTCGATACTTTTGAAGCCAAGCACGATGAAGCCGCTTGGCTGAAAGCAAAATAGCAGCTTCTAGCTATTAGCTCTTAGCTTCTAGCTGATTGTTTGTACTCAACGGTCATAAGTACTACCAGTAAGAGAAAAATTTTTCACCACCGGAAATCTAGCTAATAGCTAAAAGCTAATAGCTGATAGCTGATAGCTAATAGCTGATAGCTGATAGCTCACAAAGGAGTCCCCCATGGGAAACGACGCCAACACGCAAGCATCCAACAACCCACCCACCCGCCTGACCGGCGCGGAGATTGTCTGGGCCACGCTGGTGGGCGAGGGCGTCACGGACGTCTTCGGCTACCCCGGCGGAGCCATCCTGCCCGTCTACGACGCGCTGCGCAAGTTCCCCATTCACCACACGCTCGTCCGCCATGAGCAGGGCGCGGCGCACATGGCCGACGGCTATTCGCGCGCCTCGGGCAAGGTGGGCGTTTGCATTGCCACCAGCGGCCCCGGGGCCACAAACCTCGTCACCGGCATCGCCACCGCCATGCTCGATTCCATTCCCATCGTCTGCATCACCGGCAACGTCTCCAGCAAGGTTCTCGGCACCGACGCCTTTCAGGAAGTCGATATCACCGGCATAACTCTGCCTGTGACCAAGCACAACTTCCTCATCAATCGCGCTGAAGATATTGCGCCGGCCATTCGCTACGCATTTCAGATTGCAAAATCCGCGCGCCCCGGTCCGGTGCTGGTTGACATTACCAAAGACGCGCAGCAGGCCACGGCCATCTTCGACTTTGAAGCCGCCAAGCCCCGCCCCGTCCGCATCCATCCCATGCGCAAATTTGAAGGCGCCAGCCTGGCGCAAGCCGCCGAACTGATCCGCAATGCCAAGCGCCCCGTCATTCTCGGCGGCCACGGCATTATCGAGTCCGGCGCGGAAGAGCAAGTCCGCACCTTGGCCGAACGCGCACAGATTCCCGTCGCCCTCACGCTCCTCGGCCTTGGCGCATTCCCGGCCTCGCACGCGCTCAACCTCGGCATGATGGGCATGCACGGCGAGTCGTGGGTCAACAACGCCATTCAAGAAGCCGACCTGCTCATCGCCTGTGGAATGCGCTTCGATGATCGCGTCACCGGCTCGACTTCGACCTACGCCACCAAGGCAAAAAAGATTCACATCGAAGTTGACCCGGCTGAGATCAACAAGAACATCCGGGTCGATGTGCCGCTCATCGGCGACCTGCGCGAGGTGCTTGAAGAACTGCTCCCGCGCGTCAGCGGCCGCGATGGCTCCGCGTGGCTCAAGACCATTGACGCCAGCAAAGGCGCATCGGCCGTGCGCGACATCAAGAACCTGCCCGACTCCGGCCATCTCTACGCCGCGCATGTCATTCACGACATCTGGCGCATCACCGGCGGCAACGCCATCGTCGTCACTGACGTCGGCCAGCATCAGATGTGGGAGGCGCAGTATTACCACCACGAGCACTCGCGTTCGCTCATCACCTCCGGCGGCCTCGGGACCATGGGTTTTGCGCTGCCCGCCGCCATCGGGGCGAAGTTCGCCTGTCCGGAAAAAGAAGTCTGGGTCATCGTCGGCGACGGCGGCTTCCAGATGACTTCTGCCGAGCTCGCCACCATCGCGCAAGAGGGCATCAAGATCAACATCGCCATCATTAACAACGGCTTTCTGGGCATGGTGCGCCAATGGCAGGAGTTCTTCTACGAGAAGAACTACGAATGCACGCCATTGCGCAGCCCGGACTTTGTCAAGCTGGCAGATGCGCATGGCATTGGCGGCCGCGCCGTAACCAACCGCGCCGATGTGCTCTCAGCCGTTGAAGAAGCCCGCTCCGCGCCCGGCGCGTTTCTGCTCAACTTCATGGTCGAACAGGAAGACTCCGTCTACCCGATGATTCCCGCGGGCTCCGCACTCCACGAGATGATCCGCCGCCCCGGCAAAAGCCCGCTGCTGGAAACGCCGGACGACAAGTAGTTGAGAGATCAGGGATCAGGGATCAGGGATCAGAGATCAGGGATCAGAGATCAGAGATCAG
>CAZDYU010000204.1:0-3175 GCA_964509755.1 uncultured Occallatibacter sp.
TCGGAAACAAAACTTCAACCAGACTGTTTACACAAAAGACTGGACACTACCCAGGATCAGGATTTAACGAACCCGCGGTTGCTTTTCTTTATTGGCCGATGAGTTTTTGATTTACTACACTAGCCTTTATCGTCGGCAATTTTATCGCATGATCGCCGCGCCCCTCGCCCCGCACCGAAGGCGCAACTGTTTTTAGCCGCGCGTTTCAATGTGGGGAAAGCGTCTCCACCATGATTGAGCCGGTGTCCCGTACGGACGGTGACGGTTCCGTGGTGCGCCCCCTAATTCTGGTAACTTGGACACCAAGAATCTCCTGCGAGCGAATAACGAGTGTCCGACCCACCGCAGGTGGGCGCAAGTGGCTTGCAGATAATTAATCCTTCTTCCTTCACAATCGAGAAAGAAAACAATATACCGCTTCACGATCAGAAGCCGCCATGACCAGAGCACTCCAACCCGCCGCCGCTGCAGGCCGTTCAGGTACTGCCGCGCGATCATACTGCAACCCCAATATGTCCTTTTCAGAGGACCGGCAAATGGCAGAGAAACTGAGAAAATGTTCCTTATGTCCTCGTTTTCTGCGTAAAATATCTATTCAACATGCTTATTATCAATAGTTTGAATAGGGAAAATACGAATTATACCCCTTTTTTATGTTCTTATTTCCTTCGCTTTAGCCTTTAAGTCATTCATTTAATTGATCTAATTCGTCTAATAACTGTTCGCCATTCCTTCGCTCCATCCCCTCGGAATTCACCACAGTCCCACCTCACTCCTCTTCGCACTCAATCCCAAACCAGCTATATCAGCCCGCGAAGCCATGAAACTCGATCCGTCCATCGCCTCTCGCCAACTTGCTAACTCCGCGGAGGCCTGTCTTGAGCGTAGTCGAAGGGCGGAGGCTAACTCGCGGCCCTTGTATCCAAACAATTAGTCTATTCGGCTATTAAATTGTCCAACTTACTGCAACTCCATACTCCTATTTCTTCCTGACTCTCCCGGCACCCTGCTATCCTCCCATCAATGCCTGTGCTGACCGACTTTCGCCGTCTCACACGCCCTCAGCGCCACAGCTTCGTGGCCGCCTTTCTCGGCTGGACGATGGATTCGCTTGACTACTTCATCCTGATCCTATGCGCCCCAGCCATCGCCGCCGAGTTCCACACCAAACCATCGGCAGTTATGGGCGCGGTCTTTCTGACCCTCGCCTTTCGACCGGTGGGCGCGGTTGTCTTTGGCCTGCTCGCCGACCGCTACGGCCGCCGCCCGGTGCTGATGGCCAACATTCTCAGCTTTTCAGCCATCGAGTTGGCCTGTGCCTTCGCGCCTTCGCTCGGCGTCCTGCTTGCCCTGCGCGGAGTGTTTGGGTTAGCCATGGGCGGCGAGTGGGGCGTCGGAGCCGCTCTGGTCTTTGAGACGCTGCCCGCCGAAGGCCGCGGCATGTTCTCTGGAATTCTCCAAGAAGGCTACGCGATGGGCTCCATCCTCGCCGCAGGCGCCTTCGCGCTCTTCTTTCACGGCATCGCCTGGCGCTGGATTGCCATTCCGGCCATAGGCTGGCGTGGCCTCTTCATCCTCGGCTCTCTGCCCGCTCTGCTGATTTTTTATGTGCAGGCACGCGTCCAGGAGTCGCCCGTCTGGCTGGAAGGTCAACAACACCGCCTCGCGCGCACTGCCAATCCAACTGGGTGCCCCACCCTCGGCGCGTATTTGTTTTTGCGCCTAGGGTGGGATGCCTCCACACTTGCTCAACTGCGCGCCTTTCTCCCCACCTTTCTCTTTCTTGTCGTCCTGATGACCGCCTTCATGAGCTTCTCCCACGGCACTCAGGACGTCTACCCCACCTTTCTCGCCACGCAGGCCCACCTCACGCCGCGAACCGTCGGCCTGATCGGAGTACTCTACGGACTCGGCTCCATCGCCGGTGGCTTTGTCTTCGGGGCTTTGTCTGAGCGATGGGGCCGCAAGCGCGCCATCGTCACCGCGGCGCTACTTGCCATTCCGGTGATTCCCCTCTACGCCTACGGACACGCCGCCCTCACTCTCGGCATCGGTGCGGTGCTGATGCAGTTCATGGTGCAGGGAGCGTGGGGCGTGGTGCCTGCCTACCTCACCGAGCTTTCTCCGGCTCCCCTGCGCGCCACCGCTCCTGGCTTTGCCTACCAGTTAGGCGGCCTGCTCACCGCCTACAACGGCAAGGCGCAAGCCCTGCTGGCTGAACGCACCGGCAACTACCCAGCCGTGCTTGCCGTTACGGTCGTTGTCGTAGCTCTTGCGCTGGTTGGCCTGGCCCTGCTGGGACGTGAAGCCAAAGGCCAGCAGATGACCGCGACCTGATGCGGCCGAAAAACTCACTCCGCCGCCATCTCCACCGCCTCGCGCACGCAACCAGCCACGCGCATAAGCTCACGGTTCTTCTGCTTGATAAATCCCGCGGCAACGGCTGAATCCAGAAAGCTCAGCAGCCCATCCCAATAGCCCGCGGAGTTGATGAGGATGCATGGCTTGGCGTGCAGCCCCAATTGCGCCCAGGTCACTGCCTCGAAGAGTTCGTCCAGAGTGCCGTAGCCGCCGGGCAGTATCAGAAACGCGTCGGCCAGCTCCACCATGCGGGCCTTGCGCTGGTGCATGGTGGGCGCAAACTCCAGTACGGTCAGCCCTTTATGCGCAATTTCCCGGCCAGCCAGCACATCGGGCAGCACACCGATCACCTCGGCGCCGCCGCCCAGCGCCGCATCGGCCACCAAGCCCATCAAACCAACGCAAGCCCCGCCATAGACCAGCCCCAGCCCTTGGGCCGCAATCAATGCGCCCAGCGCACGAGCCTCCGCCGCAAATGCAGGGTTGTTTCCCAGCGCCGATCCGCAGTAGACAGCCACGCGCCGTCGAGGTTGAACAAGCAGTGTCATAGTGAATTCAGAATATCTGAGCCACTTGCAAAATCATCGAGAATAGGCGGCGATTTCGCCGGATGCGGGCTTTGTCCTGTCGGCGCTGCAGTGCGGCACCGTTTGGTCGACATTTAAATGCGGCCGACATGAGGATTTCGATTTTCGGACGCGCCGCGACCGTGGCGGTCTGGTCTTGATCCAGTTTTTTGGCTTTCTCCCGAGCGCCTAAGTGATGAGTCGCAGGATCTGATCGGCGGCCAGTGCAACGATGCCGAAGATAAGAT
>CAZDYU010000205.1:0-3078 GCA_964509755.1 uncultured Occallatibacter sp.
CCAGGATGCTCGGGAAGGCGGTGAAACTCCGCCACTGCCCCGCAACTGTGAGCGCTCCTGCTCGTCCGCCCGTTCATTTGGGTGGGAGCAGAGAACCAGCCAGGGAGTTTCCGCCTGTTGCGGAAGCTCCGCAGGAACCACTGCATGGCCGCCCGTGGGCGCGCCTGTGGGAAGGTGGCTGGGAAGGCGCAAGTCAGGAGACCGGTCCTCGCGCCCTCAACCCACTGCGTTCCGAGGGGAACGAAGGAGCCTTCATGCCTGATTTCGCGCAATCCCTTTCTCGTCCGTTATTCGCTTCGTTGCGGCGCACATTGCGTTGCCTGCTGCTTTTGATTCTGCTTGCCGCCTGTACGGGCTTCTCTTCGGCGGCATCCATTCGCGGCGTTGTAACAGACGCCAACGGCGGCCGGATCACCGGCGCGACGGTAGTTCTGCTCAGCGGCGGCAAGGCGGTCGGAGCCACCGTTACCGGCGCCGATGGAAGTTTTCAAATGTCGACCGGAATCGAGGGACGCTTCTTCCTGATGGTCTCAGGCAAGAGCTTTCGCCAGTTGGAGACGCCCAGCTTCTATGCCGGCCGGCTTGATTCGATCGAACGCAGCATTGTGCTGGAACCGGAGTGGGTGCGCGAGTCGATCGTGGTGACCGCCACCGGAACGCCCACGCCGCAGCCGCAGACCAGCGAAGCTACAAGCGTATTGGGAGCGCAGGATCTTGCGCTGCGCGACGACTTGACCAGCGCGCTGCGGCTGATGCCGGGCACGGTTGTGGTGCAGGAAGGGCAGATGGGCGCACAGAGCTCGCTCTTCATTCGCGGTGGCAATTCCGACGCAAACAAGATTCTTCTCGACGGAATTGATGCCGGCGATATGGGCAATCAATTCGATTTTGGGCCGCTTTCTACCACGGCTGTTGAGCACGCCGAGGTCTATCGCGGGCCCGACTCCAACCTTTACGGCGCGGGCGCTGGCAGCGGCGTAGTGAGCCTGACCACCCCGCGCGGCACCACCAGCTTTCCCTCCATCCTCTTCCAGGCCGATGGAGGCAGTTTTCTCACCCACCGAGAAGAGTTGGAGCTTGCCGGCGCGCGCGGCAAGCTGGATTATCTGGGCGTGTTCAGTTGGCTCCAGACCGAAAACGATCTGCCCCATGACGAGTATCATGTGGCCACAGCGGCGGCCAATTTTGGCTACCAGTTGAGCGGCAGCACTCAGCTTCGCGGCACGCTTCACTATGGCGTCGATGCCAGCGGCGTACCCAACGCATGGGATTTCTATCACGTTGCCGACGACGCAACACAGAAGGATCAAGATCTCTTTATCAGCGCCTCGGTCGACAACCAGACCACGACGTCCTTTCATAACTTGCTGCGCTATGGGGCTACTCGCAAGCGCGAGCAGGAAACGCTTTGGCAACTATCGGGAACTTTGAATCCGACTTTCAGCGACTACTGCTACGGAGAGGCCTATTTTGGCAATACGGTCAAGATTACCGGAGCAAATGGTTACTCCGCCATTGGTCAGGCCGTGCTGGATTGCAAAGGCACCAAGACCGGGGTTCCAAACCAGTATGTCAACAATCGCGACCAGCTTGTCTATCAAGGGGATTATCGCTTTACGCAGCACCTGAATGCGCTGATCGGCTTTCACTACGAGAATGAACGCGGCTCGAGCAGCTATGACCCGGCGCTAACGCCCACTAACTATGTTTATCTGGCCGCCGTGCATGGAGATTACAAGAATCGTTTTTATTACACGCTGAGCGGGAGCTTGGAGAAGTACAATCTCTTCGGCTTGCAGACTTCGCCGCACGCGGGGCTTTCTTATGCGCTTTTCCGCCCGCGCAAGGGAGTCTTCAACGGCACGCGCATCCTCTTCAACTTCGGCAAAGCGGTACGCGAGCCCAAGCTCACCGATGAGGCCAGTTCGCTCTATACCTTGCTTGAAAACAATGGCGGACAATCGACGATTCAGCAGATGCATCTTACGCGCCTGGGCCCGCCCGCCACGCGTAGTTATGAAGGCGGAGTGGAACAGGATTTCCTTGCCAATCACCTGGTCTTTCACGCCAATTATTTTCACAATGAATTCACCGGGGAGATCGAGTACGTCGGTCTCGATTTAGTCCCAGAGCTTCTGCCCAATCTCACTCCCGCGCAGCAGCAAAGCCTGGAGAACACGCTACAGGCCGACTATGCCTATGAACTGACCCTCAACTCCGAGGCCTTTCGCGCCCAGGGCATTGAGGCCACCATAGAAGGAGGCATCGGGCATAGCATCTTCCTGCGCGGCGGATACACCTATCTGGATGCGGTGGTGCAGCACTCTTATACCAACGACGATGTGGCTCTGCTGGGTCCCATTCCCACCTTCACCAACGGGATTCCCATCGGTCCGTATGCGCCGTTGCAAGGCGCGCGCCCCTTTCGCCGGCCACCGCATACGGGATTCCTCACTGCCAGCTATAACAACAAGAAGCTCACCGGAATGTTGACGGCAGCCTTTGCCAGCCGCAGTGACGATTCAACCTATCTGGAGGACGCCGATGCAACTACCGTTTTGCCAGGTGAGATTGGCGGCAACAGTTTGCTACTGCCCAACCGCAATCTGGATTGGGGCTACGCCAAGCTGGATCTGAGCGCCAGCTACAAAGTGCTCTCCGGGATCAACGTCTACCTCAAGGCGGAAAATCTGACCGACAGCCAGCACATTGCCCCCATCGGCTATCCCAGCCTGCCCATCACCCTCCGCGCCGGCCTGCGCATCGAGTGGACAAAGGCTCAAAAACCCTGAGCGATTCGAGGCAGATCGCGACCAGCAATGCAGGCGGCGGTTGAATCCGTCGCCTGTCTTCGGCTTCATCTACGGAACGCACGGAGAACGACCTCGCCGGGTTGCGTCTAGCAGCCTGCCTTGGTACGATTGGATGTAGCTCATACGACAGTCGGCGTTAGCGGCTGCCCCTTGGCAAGCAGCGGCTTCCGCGGCGCAGCCGGGGATCAAATCGAGTCCAACAAGCCAGTAATGGGCGCTTAACTCAGCGGTAGAGTGCCACCTTCACACGGTGGAAGTCGCAGGT
>CAZDYU010000206.1:0-2921 GCA_964509755.1 uncultured Occallatibacter sp.
CCGGCAAGCGGTTTGGTCCGCGAGTCTTGTTTCTGGAAGCCAACTGGCTGATCCGAAGCAGGGAAAAAACTGCGCTCGTGGGCGCCAACGGCACCGGCAAATCTACCATCATGAAGGTGCTGGCAGGCCTGGAAACGCTGGATTACGGCCAGGTGCAGCAGACGCGCGGCATGAGCATTGGCTATCTGCCGCAAGAGGGACTGGCGCTTGCAGGGCGCAGCGTCTTCGAGGAGTGCCTGACGGTCTTTGACGAGTTGCGCGAGATGGAGCACGAGGTGGAACGGCTGGGCGGGCAACTGGCTGTGCTGGAGCACGCGGGACCGGAATATGAAGCAACGGCCGAGCGCTACTCGATGCTGCAGGAGCGCTTTCACTCGCTGGACGGTTACGCGCTGGATGCGCAGGTTGGCGGCGTGCTGACTGGCCTGGGCTTCAGCAAAGAGGACTGGTCGCGGCAGACGGATGAGTTCAGCGGCGGCTGGCAGATGCGGATTGCGCTGGCGAAATTGCTGCTGGCCAAACCGAATCTGCTTCTGCTGGACGAGCCAACCAACCATCTGGATCTTGAGACGCGCAACTGGCTTGAAGACTATCTGAAGAGTTATCCCTTCGGCTATATTCTGATCTCGCACGATCGTTATTTTCTGGATGTGACGATTGATAGAACGGTAGAGATTTGGAATAAGCGGCTGAATATCTACCAGGGAAATTACACAAAATACCTTAGTCAAAAAGATGAGCGGCGAACGCAGTTGCAGTCGGCCTATCGCAACCAGCGCATACAGATTGAGCACCTGGAGGCGTTCATCAATCGCTTCCGCGCCCAAGCCACCAAGGCCAAGCAGGTGCAGAGCCGCATCAAGGAACTGGAAAAGATCGAGCGGATTGAAATTCCCGAAGAGGAGTCTACGATTCACTTCAAGTTTCCTCAGCCGCCGCCTTCAGGGCGCATGGTTGCGGAGGCGGAAGGACTCACGAAGAGTTATGGCGCAAAGCTGGTGCTGGACAACGTGCGCTTCAGCATTGAGCGCGGCGACCGCGTGGCGCTGGTGGGCGTGAACGGCGCGGGCAAGTCCACGCTGATCCGGCTGCTCACTGGCGATGAAGCGCCCACGGCCGGCGAGGTCAAACTCGGCCACAACGTGGTGAGCGAGTATTTTGCGCAGGATCAGTACAAGGTGCTGGACCCCGATGCGCTCATGCTGGACGACATCAGCCGCGCCGCGCTGAAGGTTCCCGAGGGCGAGTTGCGGTCGCTGCTGGGCTGCTTTCTCTTTCGCGGCGACGATGTCTTCAAGCCTCTGGGCGTGCTCTCAGGCGGCGAGCGCAACCGCTATGCGCTGGCGCGGATTCTGGTTTCGCCGTCGAATTTTCTGCTGCTGGACGAGCCGACGAATCATCTGGATATGCGGGCTAAAGATGTGCTGCTTGACGCGCTGGCGGCCTTCAGCGGGACGGTTGTTTTTGTTTCGCACGACCGCTATTTCATTGATCGCCTGGCGACTCGCGTGCTGGAAGTGGAGAACCGCACCATCACCAGCCACGAGGGAAACTACGAAGACTATCTGCGCTGGAGTCTTGCTGAAGGCGGACCTTCGGTTGAGATTTCAGCGAAAGCAAAACAGCCTGAGATCGTGGCGCCTTCGAGCATCGGAAACTCGGAGGCTGAAGCCGAGCCGGCCAAGGATCGGCCGCGCAGGCTGAATCCGATCAAGCAGAAGCAGATGGAAGAACGGGTCGCATTTCTGGAAGAAGAAGTTCCGCGCATTGAGGCTGGCATTGCGCACACCGAGGAGCAGTTGGGCGTTTATGTTTCTGCCGCCGAGACGCAGCGGCTTGCGACGCTGGCCGAGGAGTTGCGCTCGCAGTTGGCCGAGTACACCAGCGAGTGGGAAGAGCTGACGATGCAGTTGGAAAACGCCTGATCGGGCGTGCAAAAAGTGCGAAAATGAGGGTGTTTTGGGGCGAAATCGGTCATTTTCAGGCCCCAAAAGGCCAGAACTCGACATTTTTTGTTACTTATCAGTAACTAAGCGGAAAATACAAACAATTGAAACCAAGCTAGTTGCGTGTTTCTCAGGGCTCAAAAGCCGGCTTCAACAAGGAGGGGGGGGTGGGGTATCAGGAGCTTTTTTTCGGTTTTGGTCCGTTATTCAGGGCGGAGAGAGCGACCTGTGCGGCATATAAAAGGTGGTTGACGCGCCTCTCAGGAATTGCGTCAAGGAGGACGCCATGGGCTACGCAGGCAATGAAGTCGCGGATGTTTTCGCGGCCGGCGAGCGGAGGCAGGGCTTGACAGTAAGCGGGCTTGGCATCAAATTCAGCGATGATCTTGTCCCCACTTCTATGTGGAGTGCCTTTCAGGGATTCATTGTAGGCGCGCCGCCAGGCGGCGCAGCAGCGCTTGATGGCGGCCTTGGAGTGTTGAGGGCTGGGGTCGAGCGCGGGCAGTGGAATGGCCTGGACCAGAGTGATATCGGTTGCGGCGGATGCGGTCATGGTGAATTCTCCTTGTTATTTTTCATTGTGAGCCGAAGGGGCATAATTATCCGCAAACGATTGCGGTGGGAGGGGAAATTATTTTGAGCGACGTTCCAAGGTTCGAAAATCCAGAACTGGGGCACCGGGCGATTTTGTTTTTTCCGGCAGAAAAGTCAGGAGGGCGAAGAGTGTGGGCACCGTCCCTCCGGGACTCCGGTTCAACCACGATGAGACGCTCTCCCCGCGTTGAAACGCGGGGCTAATCAACCTTGCGCCTACGGCGCGGGCGGCGAGGAGGTTGCCGGCATCGTGCATTTCTCGAGGAGAGAACTTAGGAGGCCGCGGAAAAAGGGCTATTCGGGGGTTGCAATCGCGGTTGAGCGTAGCAGGGGCTAAAGAGGCTGCGGAAAAAGGGCTATTCGGGGGTTGCAATCGCGATT
>CAZDYU010000207.1:0-2872 GCA_964509755.1 uncultured Occallatibacter sp.
AAGAAGAAAGCGACGGGTAAAACCTAATGGCGAAAGCAGAGCAAAAGGCCGGCGCAGGCAAACCCGCGGCGGGCAAAGCGGGAAAGAACAAGAAGTTCAAGAAGCGCGAACGCAAGAATGTTCCGTTTGGCATTGCGTACGTGCAGGCAACCTTCAACAACACGATTGTGACCATCACCGATCCAGTGGGCAATACGCTGAGCTGGAAGAGTTCGGGATCGCTGGGCTTCCGCGGCTCGCGCAAGGGCACGCCCTTCGCGGCGCAGCAGGCGGCCTCGAATGCGGCCAGCATGGCGCGCGATCACGGTCTGCGGGCAGTGGATGTGCGGGTCTCCGGTCCGGGTTCGGGCCGCGAGTCGGCTATCCGCGCGCTGGCAGCGGCCGGAATCGAAGTGCGAACCATCCGCGACGTGACGCCGGTGCCGCATAACGGCTGCCGTCCGCCGAAGCGTCGTCGCGTGTAAGACAGAGATCAGGGGTCAGAGATCAGAGATCAGTCCGGTTCATGCGGCAACTGACTATTGATTCCTTCCTCCTGATCTCGACAGAAGCAGTTTGAGATAGGTTGTCATTTTTCAGTAGTCAGTGACTGGCCCAAAGGGGCTTAAACTGATCTCTGATCTCTGATCTCTGACCCCTGATCTCTGACAACTGAACCCGGGCCGGGATGAATCGCTGCACTGACAGCGCGTAAACCGGCCGTCATCCGAAGTCAGGAGAAGAAATGGCACGTTATACAGGAGCAGTCTGCCGCCTTTGCCGTCGCGAGGCGACCAAACTTTTTTTGAAGGGCGCCAAATGCGCCTCCGACCGTTGCCCGCTGGAGAAGAGGAACTTTCCTCCCGGCCAGCACGGCAAGGATCGCAAGGCCAAGATCGTGGGCTACGGTCTGCAACTGCATGAGAAGCAGAAGGCCAAGCGCATGTACTTTACGCTGGAGAGCCAGTTCCGCGCCTACTACGAGAAGGCCAACAAGTCTGCTGGTGTTACCGGCGAGCTGCTGATTCAACAGTTGGAGCGCCGTCTGGACAACGTGGCCTTCCGGCTGGGCTTTGCCATCAGCCGCCGCCAGGCTCGCCAAGTGGTTCGCCATGGACACGTCGAGGTGAACGGCCGCAAGGTCAACATTCCTTCCTACCAGGTGAATCAGGGCGACGAGATCAAGATCCGCGATGCCGCCAAGAAGCTGATCATCATCGAGCAAGGCGCGCAGTACGCCGCGCAGAACCCGGTGCCAGTCTGGCTGGAAGCCGACTTTGCGAATCTATCGGGGCGCGTTCTTTCTCTGCCCAAGCGCAGCGAAGTCAACCTGCCGATCAACGAGCAACTGATTGTCGAACTGTACAGCAAGTAGAGATCAGGGGTCAGAGATCAGAGATCAGTTTGTTCGTGCGATGGGATCAACTGCATCGATGACAACAGGGATCCGGTTTTTGGCCCACTGAGAGGTTTCAAGCACCAAAGCAGAGGTGAGAGTAAAAAGGTTGGTTTCGTAAGCCGTAACTGATCTCTGATCTCTGATCTCTGACAACTCACACGAAGGAGAACTTGCGCGGCCGCCGCAAAATGCATCGCGACGTACATGCCGCGCGGGAAACGAGAGACAGATATGCTTTGGAGAGGATTTCAAAAACCCAAGCGGCTGGCAGTCGATGCCGAGACGCTCACCAACACCTTTGGCAAGTTCAGCGCCCAGCCCTTTGAGCGCGGCTTTGGCACCACGATCGGCAATGCGCTGCGCCGGACTCTGTTGAGTTCCATTGAAGGCGCCGCGGTCACGGCGATTCGCATCGAAGGCGTGCTGCACGAGTTCCAGTCGATCAGCGGCGTAGTCGAAGATGCGACCGACATTATCTTGAACCTCAAGCAGGTTCCCTTCAAGCTCGCGGGCGAGGGTCCGAAGGCGCTGTATCTGCGCGCCGACCAGCCCGGCGTAGTTACTTCAGGGATGATCGAAGCCGACGGCGACGTCGAAATTCTGGACAAGAACATCTATATCGCCACGCTCTCCGAGGGCGGCAAGCTGGATATGGAGATGCGCCTGAAGCGCGGCCGCGGCTATATCTCGGCCGACAAGAATTTTGATGCCGATTTGGGCATAGGGTTTATCCCGGTGGACTCGGTTCACTCGCCAGTTCGCCGCGTGAATTATGTGGTGGAAGCTGCCCGTCTGGGCCAGATCACCGACTTCGACAAGCTCAGCCTGGAGGTGTGGACCAACGGGGCCGTGCTGCCCGCCGACGCCGTCGGCCTGGCCGCAAAGCTGCTCAAGGACCACATGAATATCTTCATCAACTTCGAGGAAGAGATCGAGTCGGAGGGACGCGGCGAGGAAGGCCGTTCGCTGCTGCGCAACGACAATCTCAACCGCTCGGTGGAAGAGCTGGAGCTTTCGGTCCGTAGCTATAACTGCCTGAAGAACGCCAACATTCAGTCGATTGGCGAACTGGTGCAGAAGACCGAAGCCGAGATGCTGAAGACCAAGAACTTTGGCCGCAAGAGCCTGAACGAGATCAAGGAAATTCTGGCCCAGATGGGCCTCTCGCTGGGCATGAAGATCGACGAGCAGGGCAACGCCGTTCCGGGACCGACCAGTATTTCTCCGGCAACCGCCCTGGCCGCCAGTTACAACCATTACGACGACGAGGACGAGCCCCTGGATTCGGTCGATCTCCAGTTGCCCACCGAGACGGAAAATTTCTAAGAACAGAGATCAGGGTTCAGAGATCAGAGATCAGTTCTTGAAGAACCCGTAATACCGGCCTTTCATTGCTGATTGACTGCTGATCTCTGATCTCTGATCTCTGACATCTGTTACCGAAAGAGAGTTTCACCATGCGCCATCGCAATGCAGGATTCAAGCTCGGACGCA
>CAZDYU010000208.1:0-2774 GCA_964509755.1 uncultured Occallatibacter sp.
TGGGTGGGATACCACAAATCTTCTGCGAGCGAAAAGCGAGCGTCTGCCTCACCGCAGGTGACTGGGCGGGATACCACAAATCCTCATGCGAGCGAAAAGCGAGCGTCCGCCTCACCGCAGGTGACTGGGCGGGATACCACAAATCTTCTGCGAGCGAAAAGCGAGCGTCTGCCTCACCGCAGGTGACATTCAGCCGATAATGGATATATGAACTTTCAGCGATCCTCAGGCGTTCTGCTGCACGTCACATCTCTGCCCTCTTATGGCGGTATCGGCGATCTGGGCCCTGCCGCGCATGAGTTTCTGGCTTTTTTGGCCGCGGCCGGCCAGCACATCTGGCAGGTTCTGCCGCTCTGCCCCACCGGCTACGGCAACTCGCCTTATGCGGGCTCCTCGGCCTTTGCCGGCAATCCCTTTCTCATCAGCCTGGAGCTGCTGGCTGACTGGGGTTGGATCGCGCCCGAGCGCATCGCCAAACAGGCCGGACGCAGCGGGCCGGTCAATTTCGACGAAATCGAGTGGCGCAAGGTCTCGCTTCTCTTCGAGGCGGCGGGCAGTTTCCTGGATCGCGCCCCGCACGACGCCAAGCTCGCCCAGCAGTGGAAGCAATACGAAGAGTTCTGCCATGCCGAGCAAGCCTGGCTGGACGACTACGCCCTCTTTGCCGAGCTGCGCCGCCAGTTCAACACCGGCGCGTGGACCGTCTGGCCGGAGCCGCTGCGCCGCCGCGACCCAAAGGCCGTGGCTCATGCCGCCGCCAACCATGCCCGCCGCGTCGCCGAGGAAAAAGTTCTGCAATTCGCCTTCTCGGTGCAGTGGAACAACCTGCGCGAGGCTGCCGCGCGCCATGCCATCCGCATCATGGGTGATGTGGCCATCTTCGTCAACATGGATTCGGCCGACGTCTGGGTTCATCCCGAACTCTTCGAGCTGGACGCCCAACTTCAGCCAGTCCGCGTGGCCGGCGTGCCGCCCGACTATTTTTCCCCCACTGGCCAGCGCTGGGGCAACCCGCTCTATCGCTGGGATGCGTCAGCCGAGCGCGGCCCCGAAGACATCGAGAATGCACCCGACTTTACCTGGTGGACTGCGAGAATTCGCCGCGCCTGTGAACTTTATGACATCGTCCGCCTCGACCACTTCCGCGGTTTCGAGGCTTACTGGGCCATTCCCGCCTCAGAGCCCACGGCCATCAACGGCGAGTGGGTCAAAGCGCCGGGCCGCGCGCTCTTCCACGCTCTTGAAGCCGCGCTAGGTCCGCTGCCTTTGGTCGCCGAGGATCTGGGGATGATTACTCCCGAGGTGGACGCGTTGCGGCAAGAGTTGGGCTTGCCCGGAATGAAGGTTCTGCAATTCGGCTTCAGTGACAAGGGCGCGCACATTCATCTGCCGCACCGCTTCGCGCCGGAGACAGTGGCCTACACCGGCACGCACGACAACAACACCACGCTCGGCTGGTGGAAGACAGCCAGCATGAAGGAGCGCAACGCCGTCGAGGCTCTGGTGGGGCCAGTGGCCAAGCGCCCGGTCTGGCCGCTGATTTACGCGCTTGAGGGCAGTGTCGCGCAACTCGCCCTCATTCCCGCGCAAGACCTGCTGGAGCTCGGCGCCGAGGCCCGCATGAATACGCCCTCCGTAGCCGCCGGCAACTGGAGTTGGCGCGCGCCAGAAGCAAGCTGGACCCCGGAGCTGGCCGCCCGCCTCGCCGCCCTCACCGAAGTCACCGACCGCGGCAACGATCCGCTGGCGAAAGCACACCAAGAGCCCACCCTCGCTTGAGTCACGCTCTCCAACCCAGCCAACCCGTGACGCAGATCACTGTCCGACCCAAGCCTCAGCGCCAATCATTCATCATGCGCACTTAGCGCTTGCGTGTGGAGGAGATTTGTGGCCCGGTCCAGGTTGCCGCTGTTGCGCAGGCTTTCTCAGATTTTCTTTCTCCTGCTCTTTGTTGCGCTGCTTCTCTTCACCTCGCTGAGCCTCTTTCCCGGCGGCGCAACCCAGATTCAACTGCGCGCGCCCGTCCGCCTCTTCTTCGAGTGGGATCCTCTGGTTGCCCTGGTCAACGCACTCTCCAGCCACGCCCTCTATCGCGGCCTCATCTGGTGCCTGGTCATCTTGCTGCCCACGCTCTTTCTAGGCCGCTTTTTCTGCGGATGGATCTGCCCCATGGGCACTCTGCAGCACTTCGTCGGCAACATGCCCTCGGAGTCCAAGCGTGGCAAGCAGCGCATCGATTCCAATCGTTACAAGCGCTGGCAGACGGTCAAATACGTCGTTCTGCTCGCCGGCCTCGTCGCGGCTTTCTTCGGCTCGGCGGCCATCGGCTGGCTCGATCCATTCAGTCTGTTAGTCCGCTCCTTTGGCCTCTCGATTCTGCCGGCCTTCAACGCCGGTGCGCGTGCCTTGCTGACTCCGCTTGAAACCAGCCACATCGCGGCTCTTCATACAACCGGCAAGACGCTGCACACCATCCTGCATTACACCGTGCTCGATCTCCGCCAGCCGCACTACATGCAAGGCCTGATCCTGGGCATTCTCTTTATTGCCATTCTGGCGGCCAGCCTGCGCATTACTCGCCTCTGGTGCCGCGCCATCTGCCCGCTGGGCGCGCTGCTGGGCGCGGCTTCGCGCTGGTCGATCCTGGGCCTGCACAAGGACGCCTCAGCCTGCGACAAATGCAACCGCTGCCTGCTCCATTGCCAGGGTGGCGATGACCCCATCGGCGGCTTTCCCTGGCGCAAATCCGAGTGCCTCATGTGCATGAACTGCGT
>CAZDYU010000209.1:0-2733 GCA_964509755.1 uncultured Occallatibacter sp.
GGCGAGCGCGATGCAGATGCGAAGGCCCAATGCGTCGATTGTGGGGGATGCGGTGTTGGTCAGAGCATCGCATCCCTGGGTGATCCAATTCAGCACTCCCATGCGTCACCTCGGCGCTCGGCAATTGATGTCAGTAAGTGAGGGCTTGCGCGCCGCCGTTGTAGGCCGGCGCGACGTGCACCTGGTAGGTGTTCGTATAGACCGCGGCGTCCTGAAATCCAGCCTTCAGGCTGTCCTGCTGTTGTTTCTGAGCCACGATCTGCTGCAGGGCGAGATTGGCGTTGATCTGGTTTGCATCCTGCATGGTACGCAGTTGCAGAAGTAAAGCCTGGTTGATCCGCTGCAGTTCGGCCATGACGGTCTGTTGGCTCGGATCCTGGCTTTGTGTGGCGGCTTCGAGGTTGGCGATGTCGGCCTGCCTCGATGTCTGATTCGCCCGGATCGTGCCCAGCACGGCGAGGTTGTTACTCATGACGGAGTCGCCGAGATCCACCGTCGCTCCCTGGGCTGCAATCTGTTGCTGGCCGGAGACGCTGGCGCTGCCGTAACCGGGAATCATATTACTGGTATGCGGGACACTGACCTGTTGCCAGGCGGCGGCGGCGCCATTCCCGGTATTTGCGGAATTCAGCCATCCCATCGAATTGCCATAGGTGTTCGAGATTTGTTGCAGCATCCTCAGGTCGGTTGTCGGCGATAGAAACCGCGAATAGAGCATCCGCGGCGCAAGGATCATCTCGCGATAGAGGTTGTATTGCTGCTGGACGGTGTTGTACGTCTGGATGGCCGTGGACGCGATCTTCAGGGTGTTGGTGAAGATCTGCTGGCCGTTCTCGATCTGCTGAGCCTGATTCTCGAGTGATTTGCCTTCATTCTCGATCTGCGTGAAGGCGTGGGCGGACTGGGTCGGATCGTAGACGATACCCGACCCGAACTGAGCATGTGCGACGGTGGTTGTTACAAGGGAAAATACGGCGGCGAGAGTGAGAACGATACGTTTCATGGGGAATCTCCCTGGTGATCAGTGTTTATTGCCCTTTTCGATCTTGTTGGCGTCCTGCTCTCCCATCCGGCAGACCTCGGCGGATGTGTCGGAACGAAGACATTCCTGGAATCCTTTGCAGACGGCCGCCGAATCGGCGGGATCGCAAGCTACATGCTTCTTGCAACCGGGAAGCACCAGCAGGGTGGACAACAGCAATATAGCTGTGGCGATTCTGGGCATATGGGCTCCTCAGTAGGTTTGTGGGATGGTGTGATTCTCATACGCGGGCAGCAACATATCCTGCGTGAAATAGACTTTAACCCGAAGGCCTTCGCGGATGGTGATGGTCGGTGGAATCTGCATGAAGCGGTCGAGGACGGTCGTCGCCGACTGCGACACGCTGGAGGCAACGCCATTCGTAAACGCCTGGGAGCCGCTGGTGGTGATGGTGCCGCCGCCCCCTTCGATCTCACCGGCGCCCGCTATGATGCCGAGCGCGATGGAGGATCCGAAGATTTGGAGGTAGTGATTATCCACCTTATCCTTCAGACCCTCCTGACCGATCTGGGCGAGGCCATGGAACTGGTCGAGGTCCACGGAATAGCCGTCCGGCATGATTAGCCGGTGGAAGACCACGGCCAAGCGCCGTTGCTGGCCGAAGCCCGCGGAGCCGATCTTCCTCGCCTCGCCCAGCACGATCGTGCCATCGGGTATGAGCACGTGCTGGCGATCATGCGAGTAGAGGGGATTCGACACCAGCACCTTCACCGGCCCGGCGGCATCACCGTCAAGGCGATTCATCAGGATCGTGTCCAGGGCCGTTCCCTCATAAATCACGTAAGGCTGGCCCATAGCTGCGTCTATATTGACCTCCAGCTTGCGCTCTGCCGCGGTTTGCCCCGCTGGAGTCGAGGGTGAGTCGCCCGCGGCCCGCGGCGCGATAAGAGAGCTGGCGGTCTGGCCAGGCGCGGCGCCGAAGGCGTCCGCGCTCCGCACGCGACCGGAGGCACCCATATCCTCTGCCGGAACTGGCGGCTGTCGCTGCGCCTGAGAATCGGGCTGGCGCGCGTAAACGAGATTCGAGGCGAAGCGGGCGTCATAAGCGAGTTCCCGATCTTTGGCGGCGAGCTGCTGTTCCTCCTGGGCCGCCGGGGAAAGCTGCTGCTCTTCATATTCGCCCTGTTGTGCGCACGGCTGGCCCGGAACGCAAGGCGCTGGCTGACCGGTTGGGCTGTAGGGACTAGCTGCGGCTTGCTGCGCGGGCGTCCCAATTCCGAGTGAGGGGCCTGGCGAGGACAACGAATTCGCAGCCTGTTGAGCCGCCTTCTGTTGTGCTGCGGCGACCTGGTTCCTGAGATCCTGCACGTTGTTGTCCGTGCTGTCCTGGAGCATCGGCTGGGTCGGCTGATGCGAATCTGCCCGCTTCTGAGCAGACGTCTTCTTGCCGGTGCCGCTGAAGATCGCCGCAACGATCACCAGCAATGCTGCACCGAGATAGAGCAGCGGCTTCAGGTTCTTCTGGAGTACACCCTTCGGTTCCCGCTCCTGGCGGCGCAACTCGGGTTCGTCCAGTGCCTGGTTAGAGTTGGCAATTGGCTCCGGCATACTCGCCTCCATTCATCCTTTGCGTGTGAACTCCAGCCGCTTCTTGCCGAGCTCGACATAACCCCAATCCATCACCTTGGGGATGATGTAGGTACCGTTGTTGAGTTCGTAGGTGATCAGGTTGGGTTTGCCGTCCCGCATCT
>CAZDYU010000210.1:0-2682 GCA_964509755.1 uncultured Occallatibacter sp.
GTAATAGGTGCCCGTGATCGCCGGGAAGGTGATCGCCTGCGCGGCTTTGGTGGCGGAGATGTCGATGGAGACGGTGGGCGCGGCGAAGTAATCCACATTGCCGGCCTGCGAGACGTGAATGACGCAGGATCCCGAAGTGAGCAGCGAGGCCGTTGATCCGGAAACAGAGCAGACCGAGGGAGTGGCAGAAGTGAAAGTAACGGCGAGTCCGCTGCTGGCCGTGGCTGTCAACTCGACGCTGGTCAGCGCCGTTTGCGTGCCGGTGACCGGCGTAGCGGTAATTGTCTGATTGGCCTTGTTAACTGTAATTTGAACTGTCGCCGTTGCGGATGTGAAGTCAGTCAGATCGGAGGGCGTAAAGGTCACCGAGAGCGTATTCAACCCTACAGGCAGCACGGTGCCGGCCGGAGGATTATAGACAAACGAACCAGCCTGAGACGTACTCGCATCCAACTGCGTCCCACTCAGCGCGGTGCCCCAGGGAATTGCCGCCGGCGACGACCAGATAATCGCCGGAACGGTCAATATCGAAACACTCGCCGTGTCGGTGAGCGTAAAGTTCTCCGTGTCCACGGCAACTGCCGAGTCCATCCCCGCAACATTATCGGAGAGTGTGATCGACTCATTGTCCACGACTACGACCGCATCGAGACCCAGAACTGCATCTGTCAGAGTAAGGATCTCGGAGTCGGATATCACAATCGGAAAGAAGACATTCTCCGCATCGCTGAAGGAAAAAGTCTCTGTGTCCGTAATTTTAGGAGAAATAACCTGCGCCATGCGCAGTGCGGACTTGGGATATACCTGAAACGTGTAATCGCCTTGGAGCGCTGCGCCGTTGACGTCTCGCACGTTGATCTGAAACGCGAATTGGCCGTCCTGGGAGGGAACGCCAAAGAGGACAACCGAGTTGGCGCCCGTCTCGAGAACCAGACCTGGAGGCAGATCGCCGGAGACAGTCAGGGTAAGCAATCCCCATCCGCCAACGGCTTGTACGGAAGCGTTGTAGAACACGCCGGCCGTCGCATCCGGAAAGGACTTCTGGGCAAAGGCCAGGGGCGGGGGAGCAAATGGGTCTGTCTTCGTGAACGGGACCGGAAGGCCTGAGTGGGGGGCCGCGGCTTGCCCAAAGGTTTGGATCGAGGCAGCGCCCAGAAGCGACATCACAACCGCAAATATGCCAACGCCTCGTCTCACTCTCACCGGAAATCTCATCGTTTCCCCCTTTCCTTGCCGGAAATTGCGCTTTGAACTGCTCCCGATCGGTGTTAGGAGAAGGTGATGGTGACGGTGACCTGGATGATCTGGCCAGATGTCACCGAGACGGGCGTGATGCTGGCACTACTCAGCGGGCCGTACCAGGGCGAAGGCGAGGTTTGAGTCACGCAGGAGGCCGGACTGGAAGTCTCGATGGTGCTGGGATTGACGGTGCTGCTGAAGCCGATATTGGCGCAGGTGCTGAGGAGCGAATAGACCTGTCCGATGGTTCCCGTCTGGTTGGCGGTGATGGAACCGGCGAGGACCATCGAGAAAGGGCCTTGAAAGTCCGTCCCGAAGTTGTAGGTGTAGGTGAGGCCCGCGCCACAGTAGTAGTAAGCGCAATAGCCAAGCCCCGGATACGTGGCCAGCGAGCGCACGATGCCGCAGAACTGGTAGTAGGTTGCGAAGCAAGCACCGTTGCCGCTGGTCGGGCCCAGGACGATCATGTAATCGCCGGGAGTCATATAGCCTGAGAGCAACCCGATCAGTAGGCCCTGCGCGTTGCTCTCCAGCGAATTTTCAAAGTCGCGATGCTCGGCCAGGCTTCCGTCGGGGTTTTTGACGTCGATAATCCAGTGGCCATGCATTTTAACGCCCTGATTGATGGCGCTTGCGCGGGTCTGGCTGCCTTCCGGCTTGGCTGGGGCAACGGGGGCCAAGGCGGCGGGATTGTGCGCCGCGGTGGTGACCGGGCCGACACCCATAGTGGGCGCGCCGGTGGCGGAGATTCCGCGCGGCGGGGCGATGGAAGCGGCGGATTGCGCGTTGGCGCTGGGGCTCAGGCCAAGTGCGAGCGTGGCGACAAGGGCTGCGGCGAAGAAGTGAAACAGGCGGCTGGAAATTTTTGAATTCGAGATCATCGCTGACTCCGTTGGAACTTAAAATCTGTTCAATGAAATTAAGGAACGCTGTGCCCGGCGATCTCTCGCGGGGCGCATGCAAGACCGCTAGGAGAACGAAATTGTCACCGTCACCTGGATGATCTGCCCGGAGGCGACGCTAATGGTGGAGACCGTCGCGCCAGTCAGCGCATTGATGCCGATGTTGCCCGCTTGAGCTGTACACGCCGCGGGGCTGACTGTGGCCAGCGTTGTTTGGATCGGGGCGGTTGGGCAGGTGGCCGTGTATGTGGAGACGGTGCCGATGGTCCCCGCTTGATTGGCCACGACTGTACCGGAGTACACGATGGAGTTGTTCGCCAGTACGGCGTAGTCCTGGTGCGTGGTGGTGGTCAAGGTGGCGGCGCAAAAGTAGTTGGCGCAGGTCGTGCTGCCGGGGTTGGTGGTGAGAGAGCGGACGATGGCGCAGCCCGAATAGGCAGCGGTGCATGGCGATGGTCCGGTGTTCGCCTGAACAAAAATCTCGGCGTCGCTGTTGACGGCATATCCGGCCATCAGCCCAATCAGGTAGGCCGCTCCGCCG
>CAZDYU010000211.1:0-2602 GCA_964509755.1 uncultured Occallatibacter sp.
GTGACAGGGCAGCGCTCTAACCAACTGAGCTACGTCCCCTCTGCAATTTCAATCGGCTAACGCAAATCGCAGATTTTACTGTCTTTACTCACCGTCCACCTTTTCGCCCGCCTGCAAGTCTTCCGCCGGATATAACCAAAATCCGAGGTTTATGCACAGCATGGACAGTAACCTAATAGCCTAAATCTCTGCCCACCGGCTAGCGAAAAGAGAACCGCGAAGTTGTCACAACTCCGCTACTCAGATTGTACCAAACAAATCGGCCTATCGTTCTGGCAAGCAAATACTGTTTCCTTTCGCCGCGGATTGCCATCAACCTGAGATCGGCAGTTACCCAGTCCTGCTCATCCCACTTTTCCAGTTTCAGAGCTATTTTCCCGAACTTGAGAAAGGAAATTCCATCTTCTTCATCACGGAGCGAACGTTCCTTCTATAGCTCCAAAGTCAGATCGCCTGCATCCTAAGCGTCTTCAGCTCGCTGCCTCAAAGCGTCTTCCATGAAATGCTCCAATCAATCCTGTGAGGCCGCCGGTTAGTCCCTAGTCCCTATTTTCTAGTCCCTCGCCCTACATTTCTCTCGCCCGCTCAACGGCCCGGATCACCGCCGACGCTTTGTTGATGGCTTCCTGATGCTCGGACTCGGGGACGGAGTCGGCAACAATGCCCGCGCCGGATTGCACGTAGCCTTTGCCGCCGATGGCCAGCATCGAGCGGATGGCGATGCAGGAGTCGAGGTTGCCGCTGAAATCGGCGTAAAGAACCGCGCCGCCATACGTGCCGCGCCGCGCCGGCTCAAGCTCTTCAATAATTTCCATTGCGCGCACCTTGGGCGCTCCGCTCAGCGTGCCGGCGGGGAAGCAGGCGCGCAGCGCATCGACGGCCGTGAGCTCGGGCTTGAGCTTGCCCTCGATGCTGCTGACAATGTGCATCACGTGCGAGTAGCGCTCGACGAACATCAGGCGGTCGACTTTGACGCTGCCGAATTGGCTGACGCGGCCCACGTCGTTGCGGCCCAGGTCCACCAGCATGACGTGTTCGGCGCGCTCCTTTTCATCGTTGATCATCTCGTCGGCCAGGGCTTGATCTTCCGTCTCGGTTGCCCCGCGCGGCCGGGTACCTGCAATGGGCCGGTACTCGACCTTGCCTTGATGCACGCGCACCAGAAGCTCCGGCGAGGAGCCCGCCAGCTCCAGGGTTCCCACCCCTTTTTTCTTTTTGGATAAGTGTTTGGACTGCTCAGGTGCGCCGCCCAGCGGCCCGTCCGGCGAGAAGCGCAGAAAGTACATATACGGGCTGGGATTGACCGTGCGCAGGGCGCGATAGACCTGGAAGCTATCGGCCTCCGGCTCGACGTCAAAGCGCTGCGAGAGGACGGCCTGAAAGATGTCGCCCGCCTTGATGTACTCCTTGGTGCGGCTGACGGCGGCCAGATAATCTTTTTTGGCGGTGCGATGCGTCACCTTCAGTTTGCCTTTGGCTTTATTTGCGGGCAGATGCGGCAGCGGCTGGGTGAGGCGCTTTTCAAATTTATCAAGCCGCGCAATGGCTTTTTCGTAAGCGTCGGCGGGTTTGCCGCGAGTCACGTCGGCAGTGACCACAAGCCAGATCTCTTTGCGCACATGGTCGAAGGCCAGCACCTCATCGAAGAAGAGCAGGCAGGCGTCGGGAACGCCCAGTTCGTCTTTGGCCAGCGAAGGCAGCCGCTCGATCTGGCGGACGGCGTCGTAAGATAAAAATCCTACCGCCCCGGCGGTAAACGGCGGCAGGCCGGGCAGCCGCGCCGGCTTGTGGCCGCTGAGGGCGCGGCGCAGAACGGCAAAGATGTCGTCGTCGATCTGGACGACCTTCTTTCCTTCAGTGATAGTGACCTCACGTCCGCGCGCCACAATGCGCTTGAAGGGCGCAAGGCCGATGAAGGTGTAGCGGCCCACCTGCTCGCCGTTCTCCACCGACTCGAGCAGGAAGCACTCGCGCTCCGGCCAGGCGGCGCGCAGAAAGGCCGAGACCGGCGTCTCCAGGTCGGCCGTAAGCGTGCGGCAGACGGGTACAAGCGTGTGCTCTTTGGCGAGCGCGAGGAACTCTTTGCGGCTGGGCTGGACGGACTTGGCTGAGGCTTTCACAGTCTCAGTGTAAAACGCGGGTCCGCGCAGTGGGCCCGAATGCACGCGAACAAAATGCGGCAAGGCGGCAAAAAGCGCGTTTGGCCCGCCAGATCTGGGCAATCGCATTTGAAAATCGACTCGCCGAATCGACTTCCTCATCCATGCGGTCTAGAGCATTTTCACAGATCGTGCAAGAAACCTTCGTGCCCACCCATTTCACGTTCTTTGTGAAATGGGTGGGAAACCACGCTCTCAACCCGACAGGAACTCTAAAAAATGCTCTGACTCGCCGCATCTCTTTCAAAATCGCCCCATCCTTATACGGCTTTTTTGCGGATAATTGATTCCCCAGCGCGCACAATAAAAGCAGCGGTACCACGAGGCCCAAATGATCGCCATCCACTCTCCAGCCCGCGCACTCATTTTCTCTTGGCTGCCCCCCTGTTTCCTGTTCCTTGTTTCGTCGATTCTTCGCCAAAAATCCCGGCGTACCCCACCCC
>CAZDYU010000212.1:0-2564 GCA_964509755.1 uncultured Occallatibacter sp.
GACGTCAGCAGGAACTAGATGGATTATAGGAGCCGGGGGTGGGAGCGTCAAACCGGCAAACTGAGAATTATGCCGCCAGCGAATCAAAATTCACAGAGAAACAGAATGTTTTTCAAGGCCGAAACAAGCGCGCGAATCCGCCGCAAACCGGTACACTGGAAAGCGATGAACGGAAATCTCTTTGCCAATCCCGCATCCGATCCCTCAAGCGAGTCCTTCACCGCGCACTGTGATGGCGGCTCGCGCGGCAACCCCGGTCCCGCTGGCTATGGCGCCGTCCTGGAAGACGCGCAAGGGCGCATCGTTGCCCAACTGAGCGAGTACCTCGGCATTCAGACCAATAACTTTGCCGAGTACTCCGGCCTTCAGGGTGTTCTGAAGTGGGCCGTTGAGCACAGCGTCAGCCGTCTGCGCGTGATCTCCGACTCCGAGTTGATGGTCAAGCAGATGCAGGGTAAGTACGCAGTGAAAAGTCCCATCCTGCGCCCACTCTTTGAAGAGGCCAGAAAGCTTTCGCGGAGCATTGACAGCTTTGAGATGCGACACACGCTGCGCGGCGGCAACAAGGAAGCCGATCGGCTGGCCAATGAAGCAATGGACAAGGGAATGAACAAATCGACGAGTGTGCAAACCGGCACGTCCGTTGCGCGCCCGCCCAGCGCTTCAAGTGTTTCACGGGCGTTTAGCCCAGCGCCACCGCCTTCGCTCAAGCCCACGCGCCAAATCCTCGAAGGCTATGTGAAGAACGGCGTCGTCCACCTTCTTGAAGGCGAACTGCCAGACGGAATCTTCGTCAAGGTGATTCGGGAGTAGCTGGGCTAATCTCCAGATCCAATTCGAGGTTGGATACAAATCCGAAGTGGGATAGCGGTTGGTGTTCTGTCTCTAAAATCCGTGTCATAAACGAACCTGCCATCCTGAGCAAATGACTCGCGAAGCGAGTTACGTTCGAAAATGAACCAGCCGCAAATGCTGGGTGCCTATCCACACCGCAGTTTCTTCGCGGGATGGGTAAAGATAGCACGCCTTTGCCCTTTTCCAGGGCCACCCGGTGTCAATTGACTTATTTAAGTCGTTTGGAACACAATATCGCATGGAGCAAAGCGCCATTCGCACATCCATCGACCTGCCGCGGGATCTGCACCGCCGCCTGCATGAGGCCGCCGCGCGCAAGGGCTGCTCCGCGCGCAAGCTGATCCTGGCCGGCATTGAGCGGGCCGTCGAGGAGACCGCGCCAGCCAGGCCGAAGCGGCGGCTCACGCTTGACGAGTCGCTCATTCCACCGGCTGGACGCCGCATTGACTTCACGAATGAAGAACTCTATGACCTCATTGAGTTTCCCTGATGTGAACGTTTGGCTTGCCTTGGTTTCTCACGAGCACGTTCACAGCGCGATTGCCCGCCGTTGGTGGAATTCCTCGAACGGCCAGATCGCGTTCTGCCGGCTTTCGCAGCTCGGCTTGCTTCGACTGCTGACCACAGCGGCGGTCATGAAAGACAAGCCGCTCTCTTTTGATGCGGCTTGGCGTATCTATGACAGCCTGCTTGCGGACGACCGCGTGGTCTTCTCACCGGAGCATTCGCAGGTGGACACGTTCTTTCGGTCAAATACGACTGGCCCGGCGAGCGCCCCCAAGGTGTGGGCCGACGCTTGGCTGCTGGCCGTCGCAGAAGCTGCAGGCGGCGTGCTGGTCACCTTCGACAAAGCGCTGGCTGCACGGGGAGCGCATTGCCTGCTAGCGAAGAGGGGCTGAGGCTGGCGGTGAACTGGCTTTTGGCAGACGGCGAACATCGTTGATAATTTTATCGAGGCCTGAAGATGAAACCGTCAAAAGGCGAAACGGCTGCTTCGCGATCTGCGATGATGTCGCGTATCCGATCAAAAGACACGAAGCCCGAGATGTTGGTCAGGAAGGCGCTTCACTGGCTCGGCTTTCGATTTCGCCTACATATTCGTGATCTGCCAGGGCGTCCGGATATTGTGTTGCCGAAATACAACACCATCATTCAGATCAAGGGATGCTTCTGGCACGGCCACACTTGCCGCGATGGAAGGCTGCCGAAATCAAATCGCGGTTACTGGGTGCCAAAGCTGCTTCGGAACAAGGAGCGGGACATCTCTAATGAACGTAAGCTTCGCCGCATGGGCTGGTCTGTTCGCTCGCTTTGGGAGTGCCGGATATGCGCCCTCGGTCAAAATGTTCTGGGCCCCCGTCGAGTAGGGTAAACTTGGAGCAATAAGCTACTAAAGTAGGTGATTTGATGCGATTGCCACCTGACCCCGAACGAATGAACAATTGGCGTGCCGACTGGGCACGAGATGTTGTGGAATTCTTTGAGCAGTATGGAGAACGTCCGCACCCCAATGCAACAGAAGACGAGCGGTGTAAGCTGGCGGAACAAAATATGTCCGATTTGATTTCTGATTTCGCCCACTATTGCGACCGGATTGGAGTGCGTATGCAAAACGTGCTTCGGACCGCTTCAAGCCACTATATCGAGGAAACGAAGATTAAGCCCGTAAAGTTCTGTAGAAGCGTCTGAGTGGCTTGAGCGAGCCACCG
>CAZDYU010000213.1:0-2529 GCA_964509755.1 uncultured Occallatibacter sp.
TGTCCACCGCCTCCATCAACTCGTCGATCTTGGCCTCCCACTTGGGGTCGCCGTTGAGCGCCAGCAGGGCCGAGCCGCGAATCACCGGCGCATCCTCCGGGAACTGGTACTTGCCCAGCAGCTCGCGCACTTCCATCTCGACCAGGTCGATCAGCTCTTCATCCTCGACCGCGTCGCACTTGTTCAAAAACACCAGCACGCAGGGAACGCCCACCTGGCGCGCCAGCAGAACGTGCTCCTTGGTCTGCGGCATCGGGCCGTCGGTCGCCGCCACCACCAGAATCGCGCCGTCCATCTGCGCCGCGCCCGTAATCATGTTCTTGATGTAGTCGGCGTGGCCCGGGCAATCGACGTGCGCATAGTGCCGGTTCTTGGTCTCGTACTCCACGTGCGCCGTCGCGATCGTGATGCCGCGCTCGCGCTCTTCCGGAGCGTTGTCGATCGAATCGAACGAACGGAAGACGTTCTTCGGGTTGTGCTTCTGCAGCACCTTGGTGATAGCCGCCGTCAGCGTCGTCTTGCCGTGATCGATATGACCGATCGTTCCCACATTCACGTGCGGCTTGCTGCGATCAAACTTTTCCTTGCCCATGATCTGCTCCAAATCCTTTTCGTAACTTTTACTGCCCGTTTCAACCCGAGGCGCCGGCTATCCGGCTCCAGCCCCAAAAACTAGCTTTAGCCTTTAGCTGTTAGCTCATAGCATCTTCCTGCCTGAGCAACAACCTTTGGCCCACCCAAACGCAGCTAATAGCTAAGAGCTAAAAGCTAACTGCTCGTCGTTTCACTTCCCCTGCGACCGCCCGATAATCTCGTCGGCAATCATCCGTGGAGCCTCTTCATACCTTGCAAACTGCATCGAATACGATGCGCGTCCCTGCGTTGAAGAGCGAATATCGTTCACGTAACCAAACATTTCCTTCAGCGGCACAATCGCCTTGATGACCTGCGAACCGGCCAGGTGATCCATGCCCTCGATGCGTCCGCGCCGCGAGTTGATGTCGCCGATGATCGTTCCCATATGCTCTTCCGGAACCGTGACTTCAACCGCCATCACCGGCTCCAGCAGCACTGGGCTAGCCTTGCGGGCAGCCTCTTTGAAGGCAATCGATCCGGCAAACTTGAAGGCCATTTCGTTGGAATCGACTTCGTGGTAGCTGCCGTCGAAGAGCGTTACCTTCACGTCCACAATCGGGAAGCCGGCCAGAATCCCCAACTCCAGCGCGCCCTGCACGCCCTGATCGATTGGCTTGATGTACTCCTTGGGAATCGAGCCGCTCTTGATGGCATTGATGAATTCGTAGCCCGCGCCCGGCGTATTCGGCTCGACGCGCAGTTTGCAGTGGCCGTAGTTACCCGAGCCGCCGGTCTGGCGAATATACTTGCCCTCAGCCTCCGCGGATTTCCGAAGCGTTTCGCGGAAAGCGACCTTGGGCTCGCCGACATTGGCTTCGACCTTGTGCTCGCGCTTCATGCGGTCCACCAGAATCTCGAGGTGCAACTCGCCCATGCCGCTGATAATCGTCTGTCCGGAGTCTTCGTCGGTCCGCACCTTGAAGGTAGGATCTTCGTCCGCCAGCCGCGCCAGCGCCACGCCCATCTTCTCCTGGTCAGCCTTGGTCTTGGGCTCGATAGCCACCGAGATCACCGTATCTGGAAAAGTGATTGCGCCCAGCGCGATCGGATGATGCGGCGCGCAGAGCGTATCGCCGGTCTTCAATTCCTTCATGCCCACGCACGCACAAATATCGCCAGCCAGAATCTCCGTCACATCCTCGCGCTTGTTGGCGTGCATCTTGAGCAGGCGGCCAATGCGCTCGGTCTTGCCGGTGCGCGGATTCAGAACTGTATCGCCGGTCTTGAGCGAACCCGAATAGACGCGCACAAAGCCCAATTTGCCGTGCGGATCGTTGATGATCTTGAAGGCCAGCGCGGCCAGCGGCTCGCTGTCTTCGGCCTTGCGAACTTCAATTTTACCGGGATGATGGGGATTGATGCCCTCCACCGGAGGCTTGTCCAGCGGGCTGGGCAGGTAATCGACCACCGCATCCAGCAGCGGCTGAATTCCTTTGTTCTTGAAGGCTGTTCCGCAGATCACCGGGAAGACCTTCAGATCGATGGTGGCCTGGCGAATGCCGGCCTTCAGTTCGGCAATCGACGGAGTCTCGCCTTCGAGAAATTTCTCCAGCAGCACATCGTCGGTCTCGGCGATCACTTCAATCAACTGCAAGCGGAAGGCCTCGGCCTTCTTCTGCAACTCGGCGGGAATCGGCTCGATCGAGAACTCCGCGCCCATCGTCTCGTCGTGCCAGACAATAGCCTTCATCTCAATCAGGTCGATAACGCCCTTGAATTTGGCTTCGGCCCCAATCGGAATCTGCAATGCAACGGTCCGCGCGCCCAGGCGCTTGCGAATCGTGTCCAGAACGTGCTCGAAGTCGGCGCCGTTCTTGTCCATCTTGTTGACAAAACAGATGCGCGGCACCTTGTACTTGTCGCCCTGCCGCCACACCGTCTCCGATTGCGGCT
>CAZDYU010000214.1:0-2396 GCA_964509755.1 uncultured Occallatibacter sp.
GCTGGACCAGTTTGTGAACCTGGTGGGGGAGCTGGTGACGGTGCAGGCGCGGCTGAGCGAGCTGGCGGCCCGCTGCGAGGACACCGAGATTGCCGCGGTTTCTGAAGAAATCGAGCGGCTGACATCGTCCCTGCGCGAGAACTCGATGAATATCCGCATGATGCCGATTCGAGCGACCTTTGAGAAGTTCCGCCGCCTGGTGCATGACCTGGCGCGCGACCTGGGCAAGGATGTCGAACTGACTCTGGAAGGCGCCGATACCGAACTCGATAAGACCGTCATCGATCAGTTGAGCGACCCGCTGATGCACCTGATCCGCAACAGCATGGATCACGGCATCGAGTCCAGGGAAGTGCGCGCGGCGCAAGGCAAGCGCGCCACGGCCAACATTCATCTTTCGGCGCGGCACTCGGGAGCGAGCGTGCTGATTGGGGTCTCGGACGACGGTGGCGGCATTGACGCCGAAGCAGTGCGCAGCCGGGCGATTGAGCGCGGACTGACCACGGAGAACGCCCAGCTCAGCGAACAGGAGATCTTCTCCTTCATCTTTCAGCCGGGCTTCTCGACGGCCAAGCAGGTTACCGATGTCAGCGGCCGCGGCGTGGGCATGGACGTGGTCCGGCAGAAGGTCGAAAGCCTGCGCGGCTCGATCGAAGTGGTCAGCAAGCCGGGCGAAGGAACCGGCGTGACGCTGCGCTTGCCGCTGACCCTGGCAATTATCGACGGACTGCTGGTGAGAATCGGCGAGGCCTTCTATGTGCTGCCCCTGGCCAATACGCTGGAGTGCGTCGAGCTGACGACCGCCGACATCGAAGCCGCCAACGGCAAGCATCTGGCTCATGTGCGCGGCGACCTGATTCCTTACATTCGCCTGCGCGAGCACTTCAACATTCGCAGCCCGCGCCCGGAGATCGAGCAGATCATGATCGTCGAGACCGAGGCCGGACGCTATGGATTTGTGGTGGACGAGGTGCTGGGCGATTGCCAGACGGTTATCAAGAATCTGGGCCGCTTCTACCGCCATGTGCAGGTGGTGAGCGGCGCAACCATTCTGGGCAATGGCGTCGTCGCGCTGATTCTCGACCCCGAGCGGCTGGTGCAGGACGCGGTGCGCGCCGTCTCGCAAAACGCGCGCGGCCGTCCCTCGCCGGCCATGATTGCGGCCTCCGTCAAGCAGGGCCGCCGGGAAAGCAGGGCCGCCCCGCAACAGGATTCATAACCCATCGTCGGTGCTGGATCGAACGCCAGCGTCTGTCAAACAACGATTCAACCTGCTGAGTCTCGCATTCTTCCAGATTGCAAAGAAAGCGGATTCCAGCGAAAGGGAGAGGCTAATTTCATGCCGACTGCATTGGTAAGTGAAGGCCGGAAGCTGCATGGCGCGGGCTCCGGAAATGGAAACGGTCACGGAAATGGCGCACAGCCGGTTCGCGAACAAGCGAAGAGCAAGGCGCCCGCGATCGAAGACGACGACTCGACGCTGGTCTTGCAGGAGATCATGCGCCTGGTCGATGCCTCGAAAGATGGACGCCTCACCGAGCGCGCCAAGGCGACGCTCTTCAACGGCGCGCATCGCGAGATGCTGCAGGGCGTCAACGAGATGCTGGACGCGATTCTGCTGCCCATCGGCGAAGGCAACCGCATTCTGGCGCAGATCTCCGCCGGCAAGATCGACGAACTGATTACGGCCACCTACAAGGGCGACCACGAGAAGATGAAGGCCGCTGTCAATAATGTAGCTGTTGTAACTCAAGGACTGCAAAAGGAACTGGGGCGGCTGATTGAAGCCTCGAAGGAAGGGCAGCTCAGCGACCGCGGCAAGCCCGAACAATTCCAGGGCGCGTATGCGGAGATTGTGCGCGGCGTGAATACCATGCTGGATGCGATTCTTCTGCCCATCGGCGAGGGCAACCGCATTCTGGCGCAGATTTCAGCCGGCAAGATCGACGAACTGATTACGGCCACATACAAAGGCGACCACGAAAAGATGAAGGTTGCTGTCAACAATGTGGCTGAGGTCATGCAAATCATCACGCATATGTTCGAGCGGCTGACCAATGCGGCGCGCGAGGGCAAGCTGATCGAGCGCGGCCATCCGGATCGGGTCAAGGGTGCCTACTCGGAGATTGTCACCGGCGTCAACTCGATGCTGGACGCGGTGATCACGCCTCTGAATGTGGCCGCCGATTATGTGGACCGCATCAGCAAAGGCGATATTCCACCCAAGATCACGGCCACGTACAATGGCGACTTCAATACCATCAAGAACAACCTGAACACCTGCATCGATGCCGTCAATTCGCTGGTCGCCGACGCGGCGGTTCTCTCCAAGGCCGCGGTCGATGGCAAGCTGGCGACGCGCGCCGACGCCAGCCGGCATCAAGGCGATTACAGAA
>CAZDYU010000215.1:0-2357 GCA_964509755.1 uncultured Occallatibacter sp.
ATATGATTGGCTTTATCGGCCCGACTGAAGTCGTGCCCTGGTTACAAAGCCATTGAGAATTGCCGCGCGAGAAGTTTTCCGCGGCTTGTCAATTTGCTTTGGTAACCTTGGCCAGCGCCTGCACAACCTTCGTATAGCGATCGGCAGCCGTGGGATCCTGCAAACTCTTCACGAGCGCCGGATCGTCCAGCCCGCTGCCGCGCAGTTTGTCTTGCAACTGCGAGGGCTGCACCTGGCTGAGCAGATCCAGGCAGACCTGCGCCAGAATCAGCGGCTTGACGGCGGCGGAATTGGCCTGGCCGTCCTTGCTTCCCGCATAGTTTGGGTCTGCGCCGGAGCTGAGCAACTGCTGGACCAGATCGAGATTGCCATTCATCGCCGCGTAATGCAGTGCGCTCCAGCCATTCGGCGAGGTGCGGCTATTGGCGTCGGCGCCCTTGGCAATCAGGCCTTTGGCGTCGGCCGTATTGTCAGCCTTGACGGCTGTCATCAATGCCGCCGGATCGGGCTTGCAGCCTGCGATGGGAAGAAGGAAAAGTACCAGGGCAATAAAGAAGAGGGGCCTGCGATTCATTTATGTTTGTGATCCTTTCAGTCCGTCCGCCGATCCCGCTGGGTTCTGCCTGTTTGCCGCGGACAATGCAATAAAAAGCCTTGGAATACAACCGGCCTGAAGAGAGGATCGCTAGAGCGATGGTATCAATTGGCCGCTGGCAAGGTCAACCGGCGCGGAGGCCGCGGAAAATCTTTTCTGTAAGTGGGCAAGCGGGGTATCTTTCGGGTTGTTGAATCATCCAATAAATACGCGAGGAGACGATCAGAAGCAGGCAGCGATGTTCAGTTACTTAACCTTGGCGCAGCGCATTCCGATGGATCACCCGGCGCGTCAGATTCGGGCGCTGGCGGATCGGGCTCTGGAGCGGATGGATGGCGAGTTGGAGAAGCTGTACTCGGATACGGGCCGCCCCTCGATCGCGCCTGAGCGGCTGCTGCGGGCCACATTCTTGATGATTCTCTAGCCTTTGTTCCTTCGAGGCATTGCGCGATTGGGAGTGCTTTGACGCCGATGCGGGCAAGGACTCGGCGCGCGAGATTCGCGAATACTTCATTCCCGATTTCAGCAATTGGAAGGACCACGACGCGTACAAGCTGGCGTTCGACAGGCTGCTTGACGATCTTCATGGCAAGGCTGAACCTGCTTCCGTTTGACTTCTGTATCGTTTAGCGATACATTAATTTTGTGATCAGAAGCTTTGCGCACAAAGGGCTGGAGAAGTTTTTCCGTACCGGTTCAAAGGCAGGAATTCAGGCTCAGCACGCCGTGCGTTTGCGTCTTCAGTTGACGATGCTCGACGATGCCGGCGCACCGGAAGATATGAATGCGCCCGGATGGCGGCTTCATTCCTTGAAAGGCGATCTGGCAGGCCACTGGTCGGTTACGGTGAACGGAAACTGGCGTGTAACATTCCGTTTTGAAGGCGTAGACGCCATCCTGGTCGATTACCAGGACTATCACTGAGAGGAGATAACCATGCGCATGTACAACCCACCGCATCCCGGCGAAGTGATTCGCGAATATCTGGGCGAGATGACAGTTTCTGCCGCAGCCGAGCATCTGGGCGTGAGCCGGGTTACATTCTCTCGCGTGCTCAACGGCAAGGCTGCTGTCTCGCCTGAGATGGCAATGCGCCTGGCTGCGGCCTTCGGCACCTCCTCGCCTGAAGTGTGGCTGCGCATGCAGGCAAAATACGACCTGTGGCAGGTTGGGAAGCGTAGCAAAATTCGCATTCCTTTGCTCCCTCACCTGCAACATTCCTGAACTTCTCGACTCATTCGGATCTACTGCGCGTTTGTCCCGCTGGACGCGCGCCATTTAGCATCCGGAGTGTGGCCGATCTCGACACTCCGGCGATGTATGTGAAGGGCGTGGGACCGCGCGTGGCCCTGATGCTTGAAGCCAAAGGCATCAAGACCGCCGAGGATCTGCTCTACCACCTTCCCTTTCGCTATGAAGACCGGCAGAATCCGCGGCCATTGGATGAGTTGCAGGCGGGCGAGACGGCGTCCGTGATTGCCGAGGTGCGGGGGTCGCTGCTGATGACCACCCGCAAGGCTCCGATCTTCGAGCTGACCGTGGGTCAGGGACGGCTGGCGCTGAAGTGCGTCTGGTTCAACGGCGGCTACCTGGAAGGCAAATTCCACGCCGGGCAAACAGTGGCCGTCTATGGGCGCGTGGAAGCGTCGCGGTCCAGCAATAATTTCAAGATGATTCAGCCGCAGTTCGAGCTGCTGCCCGACGCCAGCGCCGACGCCGAGACGCGCCTCTTGGAAGTGGGGCGCATCACGCCGGTCTACGA
>CAZDYU010000216.1:0-2265 GCA_964509755.1 uncultured Occallatibacter sp.
CACCGGTTGCGATTCGATGGAGCGGTTGAACCAGGCGTTCGAAGCGGTGAGAGCTTTCAAACCTCTCACCCCAGCCCAGATTTCCTCCCTGGTAGCGAGGACCAAGGTTGCCGCCGAATCCGGAAAATACGAGCCGTTTAAAACCACTACCCAGTTCGATGGGACCGCTCATAAGCCGGAATGGATGGGGTGAGGGTGCGACCCGTAGCACAGACTTCAGTCTAGTCTAGTCTGCGTTACGAGGTACTGACAGACTGAAGTCTGTATTACAAGGTGCTGGAAGACTGGACTGCAAAATTGTGCTGCTACGATTTCGGGCGGCTTCGCCGCCCCTGGAGATTGGCCATCTGAGACATAGAATTCGGTCAGTGGCATAGGCTACGCCGCGAGAGTACAGAACGTCTCCGATCCCAGCGGTGGTTTTGGTGACTTCGCGTCCACAGGTGCCAAAGCTGCGAAGTCGTCGATACTCGGTGTCGAGGTATCCTGCATCCCACGAGCGAAGATTTGGTCGCGGAGTAGGTTTAACAAGTCCAGGGTAGAAGGACGATTGGGTTTTCGTCTCCACAGGGGCAGTGGCAGATAGGCGCCGGTGCGCTGAAAGCCGTAAGCCAGGATGGAAGCCAACAGCAGCAAACTGTAGATGGCCACCTGGAATTGCGGCAGGCGGGTGACCGCCAGAGGATTCCAGACTTGGCCTTGGGCGGTGCCGATGAGAGACTTCTCGTCGCGATGGTTGCACTCGATTTGCCAGCGGTCAATATAGGCTTGCAACAGTATCTGCAGATCCAGTTGCGGGTCGGTGCAGATCAGAAAAGCAGGCTGATGGTAGAGCAGTTTGGAGCCCTTGCGCAGGCGATAGCCGAGCGGCTTGATGACCAGCAAAAGTAGCGGCATATCGGGGCCGGCCTTGCGCCAGTAGACCGTGCGCAGGATTTTCACCGGTATTTCGCGCTCCTCTCCAGCGGCGAAACAGCGCACCTTAACCATAGGGACGGAGTCATCTTGCAAGACTTGTTGGGGCGTGGGTGCCGGGGCGCCATAGCGGCGGGGACGGCCGCCGGAGCGAGTAGCGCTGTCAGCCGGCAAAGGCAGAAACAGTTTGGCGTCTTTGCGGATGCGCCCAATGAAGGTGGTTCGCTCAGGCAAGTTTCGCAGCACCGAACGGTTGGTGTAAGAACCATCTCCGGAAGCGATGAACTGCCGCTGGCGGGTAGCCAGTCTCGCATCCAAAGCCTGGCGGATGGAGTGCAGTACGCGCACGCCGACTTGCGTCAGGGCGTGGAGTTTTTTCTGAATCCGATATTCCTGCTCCTCGGGGGTCAGGGCAGCGGCTTTGCGCCGGGCGGTGAGCTTCATCGCTTTGCGCTTCCGCTTGGCGTTCATCTTTTGATTCCGTTGGTTGTTTCGCGCGTGCTTGCTGCCGGCAGGAGGTTTGGGTTTGATCGCGGGAGGCGCGGGTTCGAAACGCACGGGCAGAGCGCGCGCTGGTCCCAGAAACTGGGCGGCGCGCACCATGATGGAAGCTTGTACGAAGCGCAGCCCACGACACAAATTCACATGAAAATGCGGCGACAATGGATCGCGGGCGTAGGTGACGCCGGGGATGTGACGACCGGTCTTTTTACAGAGCGTATCGTCCAGAGCCGCTACCACGGGGGCCTGCTCGGAGGGCAGTAATGCCGCCAAGTGATCGAAGATGGGATCGAATAAGGTGAAAGTATTCCACGGACTGCGCGAGAACAGCCGATAGTCGGCACTCCAATCTAGAAACTGCCGGCCGGTGGCGCAAATGGCATTGCTGGTCAGATGGGTGCGTAGGCACAGGAGCAAACCGTATGCCAGACGCTGCGCACGTTGCCAGGTGCGCTGTTGCGCGAAGGTGGAACGCCAAGGCTGCAACAGTTCATGAAATTTCATCAATAAGAGCATGGCAAACCTGGGGTGCTGGAAGCTGACATAAACCTTGGCGCCAGTGTGATTCCAGCGGGTACAGCAAGATATCTTTGGCACTGCCTTGCGCGGAATGGGTACGATCCATGCGGCCGCGGCCTTGTGTCTGGCCCACGCAGATCCAGTTGGCAGCGCGATAACAGGTTCCGCGGTAGGGCCGGTCCACCAGGGTCTCCAACAGAAGGGGTTGTACACCGTAACCAGCCAGCCAATCGGTGGGGAGTTGCCGCGCGGCCCGGGCGAGTATGTGGCTGGCCAAATGCCGCACCTCGACCCAGGGCAGAATCAGAAAGCGAGCGTTGTTGACGACAC
>CAZDYU010000217.1:0-2262 GCA_964509755.1 uncultured Occallatibacter sp.
CGAGGCCAACGACGTGCTGAGCGACGAGAAGAAGCGCAAGGTCTACGACCAGGTTGGCTTCTACTCCGACCAGATTGACCCGGCGCAGGCCGAGGCCTATGCGCGGAATCAAGGCGGCGGCGCGGGCATGCCGGTGGACTTTGGCGGCTTCGATTTCTCCGGATTTCAGAGCGGGCCGGGCCGTCATCCAGGCCAGCAGGCGGGCGCGGCCGATGCTGCCTCCTGGGGCAGCTTCAAGGACATCTTCTCCGGCATGTTCTCCGGGGCGCAGCAACCGCAGCGGGCGCGCGGCCCGCAGCCGGGCAGCGACCTGGAATACCAGGCCACAGTGGATTTTTGGACGGCCATCCGCGGCGGTCAGGCGCGGCTTGAGGTGCATCGCCAGGAGACTTGCCCCACCTGCCACGGCCAGGCCTCAACCGGCGGTCCCACGCAGTGCGGCGAATGTAATGGCACCGGCCAGGTGACGCAAATGGGCGGGCGCATGAAGTTCAACATACCCTGCCCGCGCTGCAATGGAACCGGGCGGACCACCAATCTCTGCTCCACCTGCCACGGCGAGGGCGTGGTCAGCCGCGTCGAGCCGGTCGAGTTCCGCATCAAGGCCGGCACGCGCGACGGGCAGCGCATCCGCCTGCAGGGCAAGGGCAACAGCGGCATCAACGGCGGCGCGGCCGGCGATCTTTTCCTGATCGTCCGCACCGGCGCGCATCCGGTCTTTGCGCGCGTGGGCGATGACATTCATCTGACCGTGCCGGTGACCGTGCCCGAGGCCTCGCTGGGCGCCAAGGTGGACGTGCCGACCATCGACGGCCGCGCCCAGTTGAAGATTCCGCCCGGCACGCAGAGCGGACAGAAGCTGCGCATGAGGGAGCGCGGCGTGGAGAGCGCGCAGAATCCCGGCCAGCGCGGCGATGAAATCGTGACGGTCGAAGTGCAAGTGCCGACCCTAGCCGACGAGCGCAGCCGCGAGATCATGCGCGAGCTAGCCAAGCTGAACAGCAACGATCCGCGTATGGCGCTCTTTGAAAAGCTGTGAGACGTCTGCTATCGTTGGAGTTCCCAGCCTAGCAGGACAGGATGAGCCGGATGAGCCGTGAGCACAACGACAGGATCGACATCCGTGGAATTGTTTTCGAGTGGTATCCGCCGAAAGCGCAGAGCAATCTGAAAAAGCACCAGGTTTCGTTCCATGAGGCATCCACGATCTTCCGGGACAAAACTATACTGGAACTGCCGGATCGTGAACACAGCGAAGAGGAGTTGCGATTCATTGCTATAGGGCGTTCGGATCAGGACCGCCTGCTTTTCGTGAACTTTACAGTTCGCAGCGACAGAGTCCGAATCATTAGCGCAAGACAAGCAGAGTCTTGGGAAAGGAGAGAGTATGAAATCGCCAATCGACATGAATGAAACTGAGATTCGCGCAAGGTTCGATTTTTCAAGGGCTACGCGCGGTCGCTTTGCTGCCCGGTATCAAAATGGGCATACTGTCATCCTTCTGGATCACGACCCAGACGAAGAGGAGACGACCCAGCCTGCGGACGTAGTTGAGACTACAAGGCAGTCTGGAATCCGTATATTCGAATCCCAGGTCCGTGAGGCCGGTTTGCGACTCGTCGAACCGCCTAAAAAGAACGGGATCGACTATTTTATCTGCAGAGAAGCGCAGGCGGACGAGAAGAGGGCTTCTTTTCCCGTCAAACTGAAGACTTCGATCCATGAAGTGTTCTCCTTGTACAAAAAGGAATCGAGAATTCCACGCTTGCTGGTAGCCTACGTCTGGCATGCCAAAGAGCCGAAAGACAGTGAAGTCTATGCGCTGACCTACGACGAAGCTCTGGAGATCGTCAAGAGTAAGCCCTACTCCACCTCAAAATCCTGGATCGACGAGGGAGGCTATTCCGTGACGCACGCTGGAGCCGAACTCAAGGAAATGCTGAGGGAATATCGCATGACCCCGAAAAAATGGCACCAACGTCTGCAATCGATCTAAGACCCCTATGGCCACAAAGAAAAAATCGAAGGGCGCGTACATGATCTCGGCGGTGGCCGAGATGTACCAGATCCATCCCCAGACCCTGCGCCTCTATGAGCGCGAGGGCCTGCTGCTGCCGTCGCGCACCGAGGGCAACACCCGCCTCTATACCGACGAGGATTTAGAGCGCCTCGAGTTCATCCTCAATCTCGCCCGCGATCTGGGCGTGAACATCGCCGGCATCGCCATCATCCTCCAGATGCGCGAGCGCATGGAAGAGATGA
>CAZDYU010000218.1:0-2252 GCA_964509755.1 uncultured Occallatibacter sp.
TCTGCAAAAACAGCTCGCGCATGGCCACGTTGATGGCGTCGCAGACCAGGTCGGTATTGAGCGCTTCAAGGATGGTCTTGCCGGGAAGAATCTCAGCGGCCATGGCGGCAGAATGCGTCATGCCGGTGCAGCCGATGGTCTCAACGAGAGCCTCTTCGATGATGCCCTTCTTGACGTTGAGCGTAAGCTTGCAAGCGCCTTGTTGCGGAGCGCACCAGCCCACGCCATGGGTCAGGCCTGAGATGTCGGTAACTTCCTTGGCCTTGGTCCATCGGCCTTCTTGCGGAATCGGCGCCGGGCCGTGATTGGGCCCTTTGGCGACGACGCACATCTGTTCGATTTCGTGTGTATGCATCTGGAGTTTCGCTCCCTTGGGTGAGTCTGTTTGGTCTGTTCGGTTGAGCAATGTACAAGCGTTTGTCCCGTTCCAATACAAACAGGAACAGGAACGATTGGACACATCGCCTTGATTCTAGGTTTGGTGGAGCAGACTGCGATGTGACCGCCGTCGCAGGTGATGGGACCGTCGCGCAGGAGCGCCAAGGCAGGTGGCCCGTTCATCAGCTCCGAAGAAAGCCCCTGAATCTTGAAAAGCTGAGCCTCGTTCATTGCGGTCTGTGCGATGAGCGGGCGTGTACACCATCTCCGGATTTTCGAATCTGGAAGACCACTAGCCCCAACCAGCGTTTTTCTGACAACCGACGACTGTCAACTGGATGAAATTCCACGACACACTTTTCGGTCCAGAGCAGGCTATTTCTGAATCTGGCTCACGTCGCGCACGGCGCCACGCGAGGCGCTGGTGGCCATGGCGGCATAGGCTTGCAGCGCTTGAGAGACCTTGCGGCTGCGCGCGGCGGGCTTCCATGCGGCTGCGCCCTTGGCTTCAGCGGCTTTGCGGCGGGCGGCTAGTTCTTCATCGGAGAGAGCGACGCGCATTAAGCGCTTGGGAATATCGATCTGGATGGTGTCGCCTTCTTCGACGAGCGCCAGCGCGCCGCCTTCCGCGGCTTCGGGAGAGATGTGGCCGATACAAAGTCCGGAGCTTCCGCCGGAGAAGCGGCCGTCCGTAATGAGCGCGCAGCTCTTGCCCAGGCCTTTGGATTTCAGGTAGCTGGTGGGGTATAGCATCTCCTGCATTCCCGGCCCGCCCTTGGGACCTTCGTAACGAATCAAGACCACATCGCCGGGCACGACTTTGTCGCCGAGGATGGCTTCGACGGCCGAGTCCTGGCTCTCAAAGATGCGCGCCGGGCCGGTGAAGGACAGGTGCGCGGGATCGACGCCGGCCGTTTTTACAATGCAGCCATCGACGGCGATATTGCCGAAGAGAACGGCGAGGCCGCCGTCTTTGCTGAAGGCGTGGGCACGGTCGCGAATGACGCCATGCTGGCGATCAAGATCGAGTTCAGAGTAGCGCTTGCTCTGGCTAAAGGCTTCCGTGGTGCGGACTCCGCCGGGCGCGGCGCGATAAAACTCTTCAATCTCTGGCGCGACTTTGCGTTTTACATCCAGCCTCTCGATAGCCTCGCCGAGCGTGGCCGAATGCACAGTATGCGTGGAGCGATTGAGCAGCCCGGCGCGGTCGAGTTCAGCGAGGATGGCGAAGATTCCGCCGGCGCGATGCACGTCTTCCAGATGCACGGCGGGCGCCGAGGGCGCCACCTTGCAGAGATTGGGAACGCGGCGCGAAAGGCGATCGATGTCAGCCATGGTGAAAGGCACCTCGCCCTCTTGCGCGGCGGCGAGCAGATGCAGAACGGTATTCGTGGAGCCGCCCATGGCGATGTCAAGCGTCATGGCGTTCTCGAAAGCTTCAAAGGTTGCAATGCCGCGCGGAAGCACCGTCGCGTCGTCCTGCTCGTAGTAGCGCTTGGCCAGATCGACAATGGTTCTGCCGGCTTGCAGAAAAATCTCTTTGCGGTCGGCGTGCGTGGCCACGATGCTGCCATTTCCGGGCAGGCCAAGGCCGAGCGCCTCGACCAGGCAGTTCATCGAGTTGGCGGTAAACATGCCGGAGCAGGAGCCGCAAGTAGGGCAGGCCGAGTGCTCGTACTCATCGACCTCGGCGTCGCTGACTTTGGGGTCGGCGGCCAAGATCATGGCGTCGATTAAATCAACGGATTTGACGACGTTGCCTATCTGCACCTTGCCTGCTTCCATGGGCCCGCCGGAGACAAAGACTACCGGAATATTGAGGCGCAGCGCGGCCATCAGCATTCCGGGCGTGATCTTGTCGCAGTTGGAGATGC
>CAZDYU010000219.1:0-2248 GCA_964509755.1 uncultured Occallatibacter sp.
CGTTGGGCAGGAACTTGGGCGGAACCCACTCGGTCTGGTTCGATGCGATGCGCGGCAGTCCGCGCAGATCGACCGGATCGAGTTGCACGGCGCGCACGTCAAGGAAGTCGATGCCGAGATCGCGCGCCACCTGGGCGACGATCTGCGACTTGCCCACGCCGCACGCGCCCCAGATGTGCAGAGGCACACGTTCACCGATCAGCGCATGAAGCGCTTCGTAGAGCCTGGATGGTTTCATGGAGTTGGAACCTTTCAGATGTTCGAGAAGAGTTGTTTTTTGGGCCTGGATAGACCGCGCAAGCGAATGAATAGGCGATAGATATGTCAATTGCTGGGCTGTCTGGCCAAGCGAGAGAGAGTGTCTGATTTCGGTCGTTGCTTAATTCACTTACGCGCAACTTTGTTTTGCGCGAATCCTCTTTATGTTGCGCGATAATGGTTCTATGTTGCGCGTAAATGTTTTTGCGCAACTTCCAAGGAGTCCTCGTGCCGAAACGAATTGCAACTGAAGAGATAGCAGCCATTCTGGCGGCGGTGGAACCCCATGCCGAAGGCGTGAGCCGCGAGGAGATCGCGCGGGCATTGCCTCAGGATTTGCCAACGCGTACGCTACAATTTCGGCTCAAACATCTGGTCGCGGCAGGGCGCCTCGCCACAAAAGGCGAAGGCCGGGCGCTGAAATACCTGCTGCCGCAAGCCATCCCTGCAAGTGTCGCGGCGGCGCAAGAACCAGCGGAGGTAGGAGCGGAGGCTCACCTTCCGATTTCGCCTGCAGGCGCCGCAGTCCAGCGCTACCTCCGCCAACCGGTCGCTGCGCGAAAACCTGTTGGCTACAACCGCGCCTTCCTCGATAACTACCGGCCAGATGTTCAGTTCTATCTCGCGCCGGAAGAGAGAGCGCTGCTGGCTGCTGCTGGATCGCAACCCTATGGGACGGAGGCCGCGGGCACCTATGCCAAGCAGATTCTCAGCCGCCTGTTGATCGATCTGTCGTGGAATTCAAGCCGCCTTGAAGGCAACACGTATTCCCTGCTCGACACCCGGCGCCTCATTGAGTTTGGCGAGGAGGCCGAAGGCCGCGACCGTCTTGAAGCCCAGATGATCATGAACCACAAGGACGCGATCGAGTTCCTTGTCAACGCGGCCGACGAGATCGATTTCAACCGCTACACGATCCTGAATCTTCACGCGATTCTTGCGCACAACCTGTTGCCGGATGAGGGCGCGGCGGGGCGGTTGCGGCATATCGGTGTTGGTATCGAAAGCTCCGTCTTTCACCCGCTGGCCGTCCCGCAGCAGATCGAAGAGTGTTTCCATCAAATACTGGCAACGGCAGCGGCCATTGAAGACCCCTTTGAACAGTCGTTCTTCATCATGGCGCAGTTGCCTTATCTTCAGCCCTTCGACGATGTCAACAAGCGGGTATCGCGGCTTGCGGCCAACATTCCCTTCATCAAGCGCAATCTCTCCCCGTTATCTTTTACCGATGTCCCCAGGAGACTCTACACCGAGGCCATCCTCGGCGTCTATGAGTTGAACGATACAGCGCTTTTGAAGGATGTGTTCCTCTGGGCCTATCGTCGCTCTACCGAGCAGTATGCCGCAGTACGTCAGTCGCTCGGCGAGCCAGATCCCTTCCGCTTCAAGCATCGAAATGCTCTGCGCCAGTTTATAGCCGACGCCGTTCGCAAGCGGATAGACAGAAAAGCGACCGCCGCTTTTCTGTCTCAATGGATCAAGGAGAACATTGCGGCAGAGGAACGCGAACATTTTAGAGAGATGGCCGAGGCCGAATTGCTAAACCTTCATGAGGGAAACTTCGCCCGCTACCAGATCAGGCCGACTGAATTTGCGGCTTGGCAGCGAGTCTGGATACGCAAGAATATCTGACAAGTCCCATTGACCGCAGGACAAGGGACCATAGACAGAAATCAGGCGGCTTCGTCCAATTCATCGCTCTCTTCAGGGGCAGCGGTGTAGCCTGCATCGGAGGTGGAATCTTCTTCATCCTCGGCCGGCTCTGGAGCGTCAAAGAGCGACGCGGGCTTGGCTGGGGCAGGTTTTGCGGGCTCGAGCGTTCGCGTGACGGCAGTGGCCGGAGTAGATTCAGCTTTCGCCGGTGTCTTACTTGTGGGCGTCTTTGCTTTGGCGCGTGCCTCGGCTTGCGCAGCCTTGGTGGCGACGTCCATATCGGCCTTCGCCTTTTCGAGAGCATTCTTCATCTGAAGATGCGACGCCACAAAGCCCA
>CAZDYU010000220.1:0-2239 GCA_964509755.1 uncultured Occallatibacter sp.
TAGACGATATTGGCAATCAATTGATTCTGTTCGACTTGTAGCCGGACAGTAGTGGCGGCGAATCAGCTAACGATTCGGACGCTCGTCGCCCTCCGCGACACCCTTTTACCCCGCCTGATCTCTGGCAAGCTGCGGGCGCAGGAGGCGGAAGCTATGCTGACGGCGGTTTAGGATTTTGAGAATGTGGAAATGACGATGGAATCGACATATTAGTGAGATATGTCGATTCCGGGAAGATTTTTCGACAGATGCCAGAACGAGGTGTCCGTGAGCCAGATCAATGAAAACACGGTAGAAATGGAGCTTCTCGGCTGGTTTGAGGACCTCGGCTATGAGGTCGTCTTCGGACCCGAGCTTGCGCCGGACGGGGAGAGGCCAGAGCGGAAGAGCTACAAGCATGTGTTGCTGGAAGGGCGGCTCCGGGATGCGCTGCACCGGCTGAATCCGGGCTTTCCCGCCGCCGCCATCGCCGACGCCGTCGCCGTATTGACCAGTACAGGCACACCCGGCCTGATGGCGGGCAACCAGGAATTTCAGCGGCGGCTCACGAGGGGTGTGCAGGTCTTTTGGCAACAGGACGGCGAGACCCGCAGCGACCGGGTCCGGCTTGCCGACTTTGCCAATCCTGAACAGAATGACTGGCTGGTTGTGAACCAATTCACCGTGATCGGCATGACCGCCAGCGGCAGCCGCGAACGCCGGCCCGATGTGGTGGTCTTCTTGAATGGAATGCCCGTGGCCGTCTTCGAGTTGAAGAACGCGGCCAGCGAGACAGCGGATGTGTCCGCCGCCTATCACCAACTCCAAACCTATAAGGACGAAATCGCAGAGCTATTCCGCACCAATGAAGTGTTGGTCGCCTCCGACGGTATCTATGCGCGAATGGGTTCACTCTCCGCCGATGAAGAGCGTTTCACGGCGTGGCGGACCATCGATGGCAAAGAGCGAGACCCGCTGGGTCAGTTTGGCGAGCTGGAGACGCTGGTGCGCGGTGTCTTCAAGAAAGATCATCTGCTGGACTATCTGCGCCACTTCATTGTCTTTGAGGATGACGGCGGACTGGTCAAGAAGATCGCAGCCTACCACCAGTTTCATGCAGTGCGGGCGGTGGTCGAGCGTGTGCTGGCGGCGTCGGCTCCCGGCGGCAGCGGCATGGGCGGCGTGGTGTGGCATACGCAGGGCGCGGGCAAGAGCCTGGAGATGATTTGCCTTGCGGGCAAGCTGATGACGCACCCGCAGATGAAGAATCCCACGCTGGTGGTGGTGACGGACCGGAATGACCTGGACGGACAGCTTTACGGAATGTTCGACATGACGGCGGAGGTGCTGGGCGAAAAGCCAGTGCAGGCCGACAAGCGGACGAGACTGCGGGAGGAACTGAATCAGCGGCCATCGGGCGGCATTGTTTTCACGACCATCCAGAAGTTTGTGCCCGGTGAGGATGAGGACACTTTTCCGAAGTTGACTGAGCGGGACAATGTGGTGGTGCTGTGCGATGAGGCGCACCGCAGCCAGTACGGACTGAAAGCGCGTATCAATGACGCCGGAGAGACGATCTACGGCTACGCCAAGTATTTGCGTGATGCCCTGCCCAATGCCACGTTTGTGGCTTTCACCGGGACGCCTGTGTCCGCGAAAGACAAAGACACCCGCGCCGTCTTTGGCGAGTATGTGGACATCTACGACATTGAGCAGGCGGTGAAGGATGGGGCAACAGTGCCCATCTATTATGAGTCGCGCCTGGTGAAGCTGGAGATGGATTCCGCCGCTGTCGAAGCGACGGACGATGAAGTTGAAGAACTGACGGAAGACGAGGAAGAAGCGGCCAGGGCGCGGACAAAGAGCCGGTGGGCGGCGCTGGAGAAGCTGGTTGCCACCGATCCGCGCATCAAGACGGTTGCGGCGGACCTTGTAAACCACTTCGAGACCCGGCAGGACGCGATGCGGGGCAAGGCCATGACAGTTTGCATGAGCCGCGAGGTGTGCGTGCTGCTCTATGAGGCGATTATCGAACTCAGGCCAGAGTGGCACGACCCGGCCCCGGAAAAAGGTTCCATCAAAGTGATAATGACTGGCTCCGCATCGGACCGGGAGGCGCTGCGCCGCCACGTCTACACCGCAAAGATAAAGAAGAGGCTGGAAAAGCGATTCAAGGATGCGGCCGACCCGCTGAAGATCGTGATCGTCCGGGATATGTGGCTGACTGGCTTTGACGTGCCTTGCCTCACGACGATGTATG
>CAZDYU010000221.1:0-2168 GCA_964509755.1 uncultured Occallatibacter sp.
CTGGGGAATCAATTCTCCGCAAAAAAGCCGCACAAGAATGGGGCGATTTTGAAAGGGTGCGGCGAGTCGATTTTCAAATGCGATTGCCCAGGGCCGTTCAGGCTCTGTCGCCGGTTGACGCAAGGTGTTTCACGATTGTCAATTCGGTTCCGGGGTGCAATTGTCGAAAGTGTACCTCATCCATGAAGGATCGGATGAGGAAGATGCCGCGGCCGGTTCCGCGCAAAAGGTTCTCCGGCGCAAGGGGATCGGGAATGGTCTCTGGAGCAAGCCCTTTGCCCTGATCGGCGACGGAGATCACCAGAGACTTGCCGTTATTTTCAAAGCTGGCCAGGATCTGCTTGGCAGGATCGTATTCGTTGCCGTGCAGTACGGCGTTCACGGCTGCCTCGCGAGCCGCCATCGCCACGTGGAAGCGCTCGTCCTCATTGAGGCCGGCATCGGCGGCAAGCTTCTCGGCAGCCGCCTCCACCTCCGCGACGCTTTCCATGGTGGATTTCAGCCGAAGACTCAGCCGACCTGCCTTCGCCTCGCTCACCGGCATTGTCTCCATCCTCTCCGGCGCACAGCCCGGAAGCATTTGCTGGGCAGCACATTGCGGCCTTAGAGGCAGTTTCAAGGCTGGCTAGGAAGTGTGTCAAGGCTCCGTGTCAGAAACAGGCAGATATTCTTGTGATGGAAGACTCAAATCGTGAGCCGCAGGGTCAGAGCCAACGTTCCTCTGCTTCGTGCTTTTTGCAGCCCTTTCGCGACTCTTAAAGGTTGCCTTGGATGACGGCCAACAGCGAGTGAGGCGGAGGCGCGTCCTGCGAGAGTTCCCAAATGGAGATGCCGCCGTATTGCGCGCCGAGCAGCGTCTCTTGCTTCATGGATGCTTCACCGACATAGTAGAGGGTCGCTCCGTTGTCAAGCGAGCCGCCGCTGACTTGATCCGATTGCCAGGCATTGGGATAAGCCGCGAGAATCTGCACGTAGGTTGCCGAGTAGGAGCCGTCAGCGGTCTGGCCGAAGAATGGAACGCCGAGGCTCATCTGACTGGCCGGCTCACCGAGGCCAGCAAAATAGGTCAGGTTCGACTGGCAGTCGGCGAGGTTGGAGTAAACCATCACGGTCACGAAGTCGAATGACTGAAGAGTGGAGTTCGACATGACGTTCTGCGACTGAATCCACTGAGCGACGGCGGCGGAGACGATCTTTCCCTCGGGATGAAGCTGGGCGATCAGCGCGGCGACGAAGTCTTCATAAGGCGCGCCCATGTTAGTGGGATCTTCAAAATCTACATCGACGCCGTCGATGTTGTGCGCGGTGAGATAAGTGTCAAGCGAAGCGGCGAGCGGAGTGGAAAGGCCGGCGTTGTAAAAGGCGGAGATTCTATCATCGGTCGAGTTGGAGCCGCCGCCAATGGAGAGCAGCACTTTAACGCCGGCGGTGTGCGCGGCAGTGACGAGCGCGGCGATCTCAGCGTCAGACTGCACGCCCGACGAGAGCGACCAGGTCATATTGCTTGAAGCGGTGCATGTGCCTGAGCAGTCGGGAGGCACGGCGAAGGCCAGGTCGAGGTGCGTCATTTTGGCGAAGTCGAGCGTGGTGGCGAAGGTGGCATAGCTGCCGTCGTAGTCTGGCAAATATCCAACGAGGCGGGGCGCGGAGGCAGCGGCGGTGACGGTGAGCGGAATTTGGACCTTCTGGGTCAAGCCATCGCCTGTCGCAGTGACAAGAAAGATATAGTTTCCGGCGGTTGTGACGGAGTTTACATTGATGGTTACAGTGGTGGAGCCGGAGCCGGGCGCGGCGATGGAGGCGGGGGTGAAGGCGACCGTGACGCCGGCGGGAAGTTCGCTGGCAGCCAGCGTGACGGCAGAGTCAAAGCCGCCGGAGATGGCGGTGGTAACCGTGGTGGAACCGCTGGCCCCCTGCGCTATGGAAACGACGGTTGAGGGGGCGGTGAGCGTGAAGGCGGGCGAGGTGGTGAGCGTCTGCGAGCCGGAGCCGGAACCGCAGCCGGTGAGGGCAAGCAAAACTGTCACGGAGACGGTGAGAAGCAACATATTGCCGCGAAGAGAGCCTTGCATTGTCACAACCTCGAAGTGCGGATGAACCAGTATTTCGCTTGGACTAAGTACTTATCCGTAAATAACAACCGTTTGCCTCCAGCAGATCATTGCAGC
>CAZDYU010000222.1:0-2150 GCA_964509755.1 uncultured Occallatibacter sp.
CGACTAAAGTCGTGCCCTGGTTACAAAGCCTTCGAGAATTGCCTCGCGATGAGTTTTTCCGCAACTTGTAAAGTCCATCGATCAATGACGAAAAGCAGCCGCAGAACCTTCGATTCCCTTCGCTCCGCTACGGCCGCTGAGAATGACAGTTCATTTTCATAACCAACATTCGACTTCAACGACCAAGGATTGGCGTCCGAATCGGAATTTCTGGAGAATGTCACTGCGCGGTAACGTACCTTTTTGGTGCCCTCTGGAGCGGAATCCTGCGCGCCGGGTTTGACCCTGCAAGCAAACCCTCTTACCATGAGATGAGGCGACCATTCGGCAGCCCGGAATGGGTTGTGTCTAATCCGGCTGCAAGCGCCGGTTTGGCGCGGAAGTTGGCCGGAAATTGGCAGTTGGCATCCCAATCTTGTAGTTTGTGTGGCGCGCAATGCGCATGGAAGGCAAAACCTTGAGTTCTAGCGGCACAGTCGAAGAGACCCCCCAACCAGAATCGGCCGAGGCGAAGGACGCCTCCGCGGAAGTCAACGATCACGCGGCGCACGATCATGAAGGCCACGATCACAGCCATGAAGGCCATGAGCACGAAGGTCACGAGCATAACCACGAGCATGGTCCGGTTCTGAATCCCGAATGCACGCGCGAACTGGTGCTGGATATTTCCGTCGAAGAGGTCTCGAAGGCCTATCGGACGGTGACGGCCAATTATCGCAAGTACGCCAAGATTCCCGGCTTCCGCGCCGGCAAGGTGCCGGAGACGGTGATCCGGCGGCGCTTTGCCGATGGCATTCGCAAAGATGTGGTGGATGGATTGCTGCCCGAGCGCTTCAACAAGGCCGTGGCCGATCTGGGCGTAAGGCCGGTGGGCGAGCCGCGCGTGACTGAGTTGACGGTCGAGGACGGCCAGCCGCTGCACGTGAAGGCGGTCTTCGAATTCATCCCGGATTTTTCCATCGACGGTTATGAGACGGTCACGGTGGCCAAGCCTTCCGTGGATGTGACCGACGAGGAGTTCCAGCGCGAACTGGATCAACTGCGCGAGTCGCGCGCCGTGATTGAGCCGGTGGAGGAAGAGCGCGCCATTGTGGACGGCGACTGGGCCGAGATCACCTATAAAGGCCAGATTGACGGCGAGGCGGATGCTGCGCCGATTGCCGGCGAAGATACGCTGGTCGAGGTGGGCGGCAAGGATACCGTGGAGGCATTTTCAGCGGTTCTGCGCGGCGCAAAAGCCGGCCAGGAGTTGAAGGCCGAAGTCATCTATCCGGCCGATTATGCCGAGCCCAAGCTGGCCGGCAAGACCGTGGCTTACGAGGTGGCAGTCAAGGCGATCAAGAAGCGCATTCTGCCCGAGCTGGATGACAATTTTGCTCAGGAACTGGGTCAGTACGATGATCTGGCGGAGTTGCAGGAGCGGGTTCGCGGCCACCTGGCCAACCGCAAGCGCCGCAGCGTAGAGGGCGAGACCAAGGACCGGCTTTTTGCCGCATTGGCGGAGCGCTACCCATTCGCGGTCCCCGAGTCGCTGGTGCAGCAGCAGATTGACACCCGTCTGGAGCGCGGTTTGCGCGCCTTGGCCGCCCAGGGAATGAATACCGAACAGATGCGCAAATTGGACTTTGGCCGTCTACGTGCAGCACAACGGGACGGCGCATTGGCCGAGGCTAAGACGAATCTTTTGCTGGATCGGATCGCCGGAGTGGAGAAGATCGAGGTCAGCGACGAGGAGTTAGACCGCGAATTGCAGCTAGCGGCCTTGCAGGCGGGCGAGCCGCTGGATGCCCTGCGGACGCGATTGACTGGCGACGGCGGGCTGGGTAGAATTCGGGAGCAACTGCGGCGCGAGAAGACCGCGAGCGCACTTTATGAGCGGCTGCCCGCGTAGGATAGCAAGAGGGCAGGTTGGACGATGAAGGCCGGGGGAATGAGTTTCCGGTTGAGAAACAGAGATCAGGTTCACTGCGAATATGGTGGCTGTGGGCCGAAAACGAAACTTTCAGGTGGCTTGTTCTTAGGAAGATGCCATCTCTCACAAAGTGCTGAGAGCACTTGAATCGGAGAACCGCTCGAATGGCATTGGTTCCCATGGTGGTTGAGCAGACGAGCCGGGGCGAACGCGCCTACGACATCTACTCCCGTCTGCT
>CAZDYU010000223.1:0-2129 GCA_964509755.1 uncultured Occallatibacter sp.
TGCGCGAGCGCATGGAAGAGATGAACCGCCAGATGCAGAGCTTTGTCGAGTACGTCCGCACCGAGATGCTGGCGCGTTTCGCTCAGGCAGCGCCCGGCTCGGGGGCGATTGTGCCCATGCGCAGGCCGGGGGCGATCAAGCCGGCGGTGGTGGCAAAAACCAGTTCCAAGCGGGTACTTTAGAATCTTTCTGAAAGACCTTCACCATGAGCAAGATCGATAAAATCGGCTTGGCCATTCTCTTCCTGGCACTCGTCGCTGGCCTGTGCTTTGTGGCCAGAGACGGGAATCTCGCGGCTCTTGGCTCCGCGGCAACCGGACCGGGCGGCCTGAGCGGCAAGATCATTCTGGGCGAGGAGAGCGACAAGGAAATCAAAGCGGAGATTGACCGTCTCGACCAGATGCGCGAGATGTACGAAACCACGCAGGACGAAGATCTGAAGGCCGCGCTGAAGCCTTTGATCCTGAATGCGGCCGGCAGCATCCCCGACGCAAAACTCTCCGCCGACATGCACAGGTTCCTTGCAAAACTGGAAAAGGAAAAATAGGCTGCCGCGCATGTTGGGGCACTCTCGGAGTTACTCCGCCAGTTTGCGCAGCCGTCCCTCCGGCAGCAGTTCGTACGGATCGCCGCGGTACTTCAGTTTGCGTGAACCAAAGTAGCTTCTCACCCAAAAGCAGAAGCCCATCAAGTCGCGCAGCGGATAGAGCCAGGCCTTGCGCCGGGCGTTTCCATCCATCACCACGCCGCCGCCTACCAGCAGGCAGAGCAGTACGCGGTCCAGAATGGTAAAGGTCGCAAAAGCGATCCCAAGCGCCAAGTGCCCGGCAACGCCCAAGGCCGCCAGCCCCAGCAGGCCCCAGGGAACGGCATAGGTCAGCACCTCGCCAAAATGCCCCTTGGGCCGCGAAAAGCGCGTACTGGTGGCCCATCCCTGCTGATGCGCAATGCTCTTTTTGAAGTCCGCATTCAGCACATGGTGTTCGACAACGTAAGTAGAGAGCACCACCTTCTCCTGAGCCTTGGTCGCGGTCCAGTTGCCCAGCACAAAATCGTCCGCATAGTACTGCGCCACCTCTTCATAGCCGCCAATTTTTTCCACCGTGCTCTGGCGCATCGCCATCGAGGGCCCCAGCGCAAATTGCATGCCTTCCAGCATCTCGGCCACCAGCACGCCCGAGGTCATCTCGACGCTCATGCCCATGGCCTCCAGTTGCGCCCACAGGCCGTGGCGCGTCACTCCGCGATAGAGGCAGGTGACCATGCCCACCTGCGGGTCCACGAGCGGCGCAACCACTGAGGCCAGGTAATCCGGGCCAACGCTTACATCGCTGTCGCTAGCAACCAGGATCGGATATTGAGCTTCGCGGCGCATAACCTCCAAGGAATAGGTGCGCGCATTCGGCCAGGGCGGTTCGCCACAGGTAAGGATGCGCGTCTTAACCTTCGGGAATCGCGCGGCAACACGGCGCGCCGCGGCCAGACCAAGGTCGGAGTTCTGGCGCGCGCAGAAGAGAATCTCGTACTCTGGGTAATTCTGCACAAAAAAGCTGGCCAGATTCTCTTCGAGGTCCGGTTCGTCGCCATGCACGGCCTTCAAGACGCTGACCGGCGGCTGAAAGATGAGCGGGCTGGCCTCAGCCGCGCGGCGGCGAAAGCGCAGCGCGCCCAGAGCGACCATCATGCTGTAAACGGTCGAGGTCATTACCCCAAAGGCGGCCAGCGCGCCCAGAGCGAGTAGAAGAATCGTTCCAAATCTCATAGGTTCGTTGTCTGTCTCAAAGCCCGCACAGCACTCGATCCACTATCCCCGGACTTTGGACAGGCATAGAAGAATTCCAAAACGCGATGCACCAATGGGGAATTTTACTATAAAAACCGTGGGCCCGGCCTTGAATTTCCGGAATGCGACGGTAGCAACGCCGTGCAACGCGGTGAAAACTTGCTGTGTATCAAACTCGAAGATTAATCCTAAAAACGGCAGTTGCACGCCGTCATCGGTGATCTGCATCAAGGTTTGGAGCCACTGAAACTTGTTGCTTTGTAATCAGGGCCCGACTTCAGTCGGGCTGCCAAGGGCTGAAAGGAAAGCTGGGCTTTACAGGCTGCGGAAAAACTCTTCTGGAGGC
>CAZDYU010000224.1:0-2032 GCA_964509755.1 uncultured Occallatibacter sp.
CACACCGCCCGGATGATACGGGCGGCTCAAGGCCGAGTGACAAAATGGCGGGGGCGTTGATAAGCTCCCGCGCCCTACCTTCGCCGTTGGTAGGGTGGGCAGTCCTCTGCCCGCCGTGTTCCGCAACCAAATGGGACGATGGATTTTGGCACACTCCGCCACTTTGCCACCGGTCGCATATGGCCTGCCGCAGGGCCAATTCATGAAGAGGAGTGGGGACGGCCCGTCAATGTGTGTCAATTTAAGCCCACCTTTTGGCTTTCACTTTTGGGTTGGTTTTGCTCAGGCTGCTCCACCTCGGTTTTGTGAAATTATTTTCATTTATTTCTTTCCCACTTTTAAATTTTTTTTCTTCGGGCCGCTTTTTCAGAAGGGCCGTTGGTGGCGGCAGGTGGCTCTGTGGAGCGTTCAAACAAGGAATTGAACAGAGTTGGACAAAGCAGGGTTTATCGCCTCACCCAGACGATTGGCAGATGTCAAGGATGCGAGCGTAAAGTGTTTAGCATAAGTCTGTTACGCGACATCGTGTTTCCCCCTCTCTGCTATCATCCTGCCCATGTCTTTAACTTCTTTTCTGGAACAGTTTGTTCGCACTTTCGTGCCCGAGTCCTTTCACCAACTCGCCGTCCAAACCGGGTGGCGCAAACGGGCCGGCAAAATCGATCCTTTTGGATTCATCGTTTCCCTGGTTTTTGGCCAAATGAGCGCCTTGCGCCAGACGCTCAGTTCCCAGGCCCAAAGCCTGGCCGAACCAGTCACCCGCCAAGCCTTGGATCAGCGCTTTACCCCCTCAGCCGTCGCGTTCTTGCAAGCTTCTTTTGCCCATGTCCTGGCCCAGACTTTGGACTGGTCGGCCGCCCATCCTCAAGCCGAGGCATTGCGGGCCAACTTTAGCGCGCTCTATTTATTGGATAGCACCGGCTTTGACTGCCCGGAGACCTTAAAGGACCTTTTTCCTTCCTGCGGGGGCGCTGGCTCCTCCGCCAACGTGAAGATACTCCTCCGTTACGAATTGATCGCCGGGCGGCTGGAGCCGCTCCAGGTCGTCGCCGGCAAACGCTCCGATCAGGGTCAGGCGCTCAAAGCGGTCGAACTCCTCCGGGTCAACGAACTGCAACTCCAGGATAAAGGCTTCTACGATGCCAAAGCATGGCAGGCCGCCCAGCAGCGCGGGGCTTACCTCCTCATGCCTCTGCCTCACGCCGTGACGCTGTGGCTTTCCCCCGCGCCGGATCAGCCCGAAGAACTCTTGGATTTAGCCGCCGTCCTGGCCGCCAGCCTGCAAAACCAAGTGGAATGGTCCGGGCTGCATCTGGGCACCAAAGGCCATCGCGCGGGCCCGCTGCGGCTGGTGGCCTTTCGCCTCAGCCCGCAAAGCGCCGAACGCCAGCGCCGGGGTTTGCGCGAGGCCATGCGCACCCACGGTCGGACCCCTTCGGCCAAATCGCTCCAATTGGCCGGCTGGCGGCTGCTGCTGACCAACGCGCCGGCCACCAAGTTGCCCTCCGCCATGATGAGCTACGTTTATCGGCTGCGCTGGCAGGTGGAGTTGATCTTTCGCCAAGCCAAGTCCGTCCTGCGTCTGGATAAAACCGAAAGCGAAAATCCCTCCCGTGTGCAAGCGGAAATCTGGGCGCGTTTAATTTGCGCCGTCCTGCTCTTTGCGTGGCACGCCCACCTCAGCGCCGAATGTTGGCAGCGTTATCAAGGCGAAGCGAGTTTTGAAAAGCTCATCCGCATGACGCAGCAGTGGGGGCATACAATCGCCCGCGCCTTCTTAGGCGGCCCCGCCGCGCTCCTGCAGGAACTGCGCACTCTCTGGAAAAACCTGCTGGTCAACGCCCGGAAAGGACGCCAAAAATCCCGGCCCACCACCTGGGAAAACCTCTTTGATCTTTGGCTAAACTCCCGGACCCTTCCGGCATAACGAAAACCAACTTTGCCGCACTAACCCTACCAACTATCTCCAGTCACAAATCTCAAAATGCCAAACGGCCCCCTTTAGCCTACCGTAGCTTGACACGCATTGACG
>CAZDYU010000225.1:0-1993 GCA_964509755.1 uncultured Occallatibacter sp.
TCTCCTTATCCAACTCCCTATCGATCTCTTCATAATTTTCCGGGAGTGTATAGAGACCTTTCATGGAGCCGATACGCCGCTTCGGTTGGGCGGGAATTGCATCAAGCCGAATCACCTGCACCTTCGGCTTGCCCGCCTTGGCGATGATGAAGGAATCACCTTGCACGGCCTCATCGACCAGCCGCGAGAGATGAGTCTTTGCTTGGTGAATATTGATTGTCCGCATCAAGCCCTCCGAGTAAACTAAGTTTACTTAGTTTAGTTCAAAATACAGATTGGGGCAAGAAGCGATCCAAACGCCAGAACGGCCCCCTGCATCGGAGGCCGTTCGGTAAATCCAGCTTGGGCGGAATCAATTTCCCCGTTCCGCCTCAGTCAACGCCTGCACCTTGCTGTGCTTCACCGAATACGTGAAATAAACCACCAGTCCGATGAAGAGCCAGACAAAGAGGCGCACCCAGTTTGCCTCACCCAGGGAGTACATCAGGTAGCCATTGGCGATGACGCCCAGGCCGGGAACGATCGGCAGCCAGCCTCCGCAAAAAATCCCCGGCGTGCGGAATGGCCGCGGCTGATCCGGTGATTTGATGCGCAGCACGACAATCGATATACAGACCATCACAAACGCCAGCAGCGTGCCTATGTTCACCATCTTGCCAATCTTGTCGATGGGCGTAACCGAGCCAACGCCGGCGGCCAGCAGGCCAACCAGAATGGTGTTCTTCCACGGCGTGTGAAACCGGGGATGAATGGCGGCAAAAAACTTCTTCGGCAGTAGGCCGTCCGAGGCCATTGCGTACAGCACGCGGGTCTGGCCAATCAGCATCACCAGCATCACCGATGTCAGCCCAGCCAGCGCGCCGCAAGTGATGATGTTGCTGGCCCAGCCGACGTTGTGATCCAGAAACGCATGAGTAATCGGCGCGCCGATGTTGACCAGTTGCCAGGGCACCATGCCGGTAAGCACGGCAGCCACGCCAACGTAAAGTATGGTGCAGATAAACAGCGATACGATGATGCCGATGGGCAGATCGCGCTGCGGATTCTTGGCCTCCTGCGCGGTTGTTGATACCGCGTCAAAGCCAATGTATGCGAAGAAAATATATCCGGCCGCGGTGCCGATGCCGGCAAAGCCGAAGGGCGCAAAGCTGTTCCAGTCGTGACCCCAATTGCTGGGATGCACATAATGCGAACCGAGGGCCAGCACAAACAGAACCACGGCGACCTTGACGATTACAATTCCCGCGTTGAACTTGGCGCTCTCCTTGATTCCGATGACCAGAATTGTGGTAATCGCCAGCGCAATCAGAAAGGCCGGCAGGTTGAAGCCAATCTCCACGCCGAAGATTTGCGGCGGACTCAAGATCTGGTGGGCCCGCTCCAGCAGCGCCGGCGAGGGAGATGCCATAATGCCTTGCAGTGCGTTGAGAAACCCCTGCGAACCAGAGACCAATTCAGGGTGCGTCCTGGCCAACAGTTCGTGCGCGGCCGCATCCCTGGCCACTTCCAATCCGGTCCAGTGATCGAAGCTGATCCAGAGCGGCAATCGGAGGCCGAACATCTTGAGAAACTCATTGAAGTAGGAAGACCATCCGGAGCTGACCGTGCTTGCGCCCATCGCATATTCTAGCGTCAGATCCCATCCGATGATCCAGGCAAAGATCTCGCCCAGCGTTGCGTAAGAATAGGTATAGGCCGAACCGGCCAGTGGAATCATCGCGGCAAACTCGGCGTAGCAGAGCCCGGCAAAGGCGCATCCCAGGCCCGATAAAACAAAGGAGAGCATCAGCCCCGGCCCCGCATAATGCGCGCCCAATCCGGCCATCACAAAGATGCCCGCGCCGATGACCGCGCCCACGCCCAGCGCAGTCAGAGAGACCGGGCCCAGCGCCCGCTCCAGGCGATGTTCTCCTTCTTCCTGCGCTTCAGAGACGATGAGGTGGAGGGGTTTCCGCCTGAAAAGATCTGCCATGCGAATGGGCTACTCCTTTAT
>CAZDYU010000226.1:0-1959 GCA_964509755.1 uncultured Occallatibacter sp.
CAAGAAGTTCTGTAACCGCTGCCGCAAGCACCAGCCGCACAAGGAAACGAAGTAGCAGGACGGTTGTCAGTTCTCAGTTGTCAGTTGCGGACGTTGCAGGGGAGGCAAATTGCCTGGACCAGGCTACCGCAAAGCTGACAACTGACAACTGAAAACTGTTTTTAGGGGCGTAAGCTCAACGGCTAAACTGTCGGTCTCCAAAACCGAACTTGGGGGTTCGAATCCCTCCGCCCCTGCCAGATTTTTTTGGGATGCGCCTGGGCTCAAAGCCCGACGCGAAGGAATGGATGCATGGCAACGAAGGCAGCAATGGTCAACGGCGAAGTGCGGCAGCCGCCGGCGAAGCGGCAGGGGGAGAATCCTGTGGCGAAGTTCTTCGGCAACCTGGTTGAACAGTGGAAGGAATTCACGCGCTTCCTGAGCGATGTGCGCGCCGAGTTGCGCAAGGTAGTCGCGCCCTCGTGGAAGGAAGTAAAATCCACGACCACGGTGGTGATCATCGCGGTTTTCATCTTTGGGCTGTACTTCTTCGTGGTGGACTCGATCTGCAGCAAGGTGATGGAATCCCTCTACCACAAGCTGGGCGGCTAGCAAGAGCAACCTGAAGCGCGAAACGAGAGCGGAAAATGGCTGAAGAATCGGGACAAATCGAACAGGCCGCCGGGCAGTCGGAGGTGCAGCCTCTGCCGGAGCGCAATGAGCGCTTCAAGTGGTACATTCTGCACGCCTACTCGGGCTTTGAGCGCAAGGTCAAAGAGTCAATCGAGAGCCGCGTGCAGGCCTTCGGCCTAGGCGATCGGGTGGGCAAGGTCATGATCCCCATGGAGCCGGTGACGGAGATCGTCAACGGCAAGAAGCGTACCGTGGAGCGCGTCTTTCTGCCGGGATATGTGTTGGTCGAAATGGAACTCGATAACAACCTCTGGCACGTCCTCAAGGACACGCCCAAGGTGACAGGTTTCCTGGGCACGGGCGACAAGCCGGTGGCGTTGAGCGAGGAAGAAGTGAGTGGAATCCTCTTCCGCTCAGAGACCTCCAAGGACAAGCCCCGGCTCAAGATCAAGTTTGAAAAGAACGAACAGGTCCGTATTACCGACGGGCCTTTTGCCAACTTCAACGGCGTAGTGGACGAGATCAACGAAGATCGCGAGACGATGAAGGTCATGGTGACCATCTTCGGGCGGTCGACCCCGGTCGAGCTGGAGTTTGGCAAGGTGGAAAAGATTGAGTAGTTGGTTCAGCTTCTAGCTACTAGCTTCTAGCTTCTAGCCAGGACGTCCACCTAGCGGGCTCTGGTTCAAGCGAACGCTAAAGCGCCAACACCAAAATTCAAAGAAGGAAAAAACCGGCTAGCAGCTAAAAGCTAGGAGCTAAAAGCTGGTTCCGAAGGAACACACACATGGCACCTCCGAAGAAGGTTACAGGGTACGTCAAACTGCAGATCGTTGCCGGCAAGGCGACGCCGGCGCCCCCGGTCGGCCCCGCGCTGGGCCAGGCGCAGGTCAACATCATGGAGTTCTGCAAGCAGTTCAACGCTCGCACCTCTGCCAAGGAGATGGAAGGACTGGTCATTCCGGTCGTGATCTCGGTCTATGGCGACCGCAGCTTCAGCTTCATCACCAAGACGCCGCCAGCGGCTGTGCTGCTGAAGAAGGCAGCCGGGATCGAGAAGGGCTCCGGCACTCCTAACAAGGAAAAGAAGGGCAAGGTAACCGAGAAGCAAGTGCGCGAGATCGCCACCCAAAAAATGCCCGACCTCAATGCCGCCTCTGTCGAGACGGCCATGAAGAGCATCCGCGGCACTGCCCGCTCGATGGGCATCGAAGTGATTGGATAAGCCTCAGTCTCCGCATTTTGCGCGAAGGCCCTCCGGCAGGGGGGCCTTCGTCCGTCTGGGAGAGAGAATGATTGCAAGCGGGACGCGCCGCAGCAGGAGCTTTGGCAGGGGCCGGATCCTTG
>CAZDYU010000227.1:0-1895 GCA_964509755.1 uncultured Occallatibacter sp.
TTATTGTGCGCGCTGGGGAATCAATTCTCCGCAAAAAAGCCGCACAAGGATGGGGACGATTTTGAATGAGATGCGGCGAGTCGATTTTCAAATGCGATTGCCCTGTGTTTTCCGGAGTTCTCCCTTGCTTTTTACCTGCCAAAGCACGTAGAATAGTGCTAATTCAATTTAGGTCAACCATGAAATCCAACATTACCCTGAAGATTGAGGCAGACCTGCTCCGCGAGGCTCGTGTCCTGGCCGCCGAAGAAGGTTCCTCGATCAGCGCCATGCTCGCCGCCCGACTTGAGCAAGCCATCCGCGAGCGCAGCGGCTTTGACCACGCCCGCCGCAACGCCATCGCACGGCTCCGCACGGGCTTTGATCTCCGCTGGACGCCAAGCCGCTCACGGGGGGAACTGCATGAGCGGTAAGTGTTTCGTCGACACCGACATTATTGTCTACGCGCATGACCGCTCCGCCGGCGTCAAGCATCTCCGCGCCCAGATGCTCCTTGAGAAGCTGTGGGATTCCGGCTGGGGCGTCATCAGCACCCAAGTCTTGCAGGAGCTTTGCATTCACCTCTGCCGCAACTCAGGCAACCCGCCGCCGGTCGAGGAAGTCTCCCTGCTCTTGCGCGACTACTCCACCTGGGAGGTCGTTCCCATGACTCCCACGGCCGTCCTTGAAGCTCTCGAGCTCGTCATGCGCCACAAAATCCACTTCTGGGATGCCCTGATCCTGGAAGCCGCCGAGCGCGCCGATGCCTCCGTCATCTACTCCGAGCACTTGGCCACCGGTCAGCGCTTCGGCGCAATCCAGGTTGTCAACCCCCTGATCGATTCCCCACCCGCGGCCCAATAGCCCATCGGCCCTTTGTTTGAATCGCGACGAAACTGGTCGGAAATACTGCGCAAGCCGGGTGCCCCAGTCTGAGTTTTTAGAACTGGGAGGTCGCGAACCTTGAGCTCGGCTACCCTGCATCAGTGTTCAGAGATCAGGTTTTTCAGAAGATTTAAGCAACTGCCGCCTCTCTGGAAGCCGCGTTCTCGGAATTGGCGACCCTATCAGCCACATTCTTGAACTGCTCAATCTCGACCTCCCCTTCCGGGAAAACGGCCTTGATTTGGAGCTGCCCGCCCATCGCCTGAATGAAGCTGCGCAACGTCGAGATATACATATCCGTGCGCTTCTCCATCTTCGAGACTGAGCCCTGATTGACGCCAAGAACGCTGGCAAGGTAGGCCTGCGTCAAGCTGCGAGCCTCACGGAGCTGATTCAAGTTCACCGCCTCCACGACCGACTTCACATACCGCCGCGTCTCTTCTTCCTGCTCTGGCGAAAGCGTTCTGCGAATCTCACTCCACTTATGTGCCATGATTTCACACTCCAATCTCTTCAAGGTGTTTGGCATAGATCAGGTCCGCTCGGCGAATTGCGTCCGCATACCACTGAGCATCTCCGCTCTTGCCGGCCCCACAGCCGCCAGCGCCTCAATCACATTGTGGACGCTCCCGCATTCCCCGTCCGTCAGCGAATCGTACCATTCCTTGAACTCATCGCTGACTTCGATCTCCCATGCGATAGATCAATTATTGCTCAGCGGCGATATTCCTTCATGGGAATTATTCTAAAAACGGCAGTCGATCCAGCCTTGAGTTGGTTATCTTCTTCAAAGTGAAACTCCTTGCAGCGATTGACGATTTCACTATTTGGGCGAGGTGCGGAGCAGTCGAAAATCGAGAAGAAGCCGAACCATGGTAGTTCGCCGGGCCGAAATTTTGCAGGGCTAGAGAGGCTGCGGAAAAAGGGCTATTCGGGGGTTGCAATCACGATTGAGCGTAGCAGGGGCTAAAGCCCAACGTTGATATGATTGGCTTTATTGGCCCGACTGAAGTCGTGCCCTGGTTACAAAG
>CAZDYU010000228.1:0-1719 GCA_964509755.1 uncultured Occallatibacter sp.
GCATATCGACGCTTCCTTGCGGGGAAGGAATCAAAGCGTGGATTGATGCTATCGCAGACCAGGAGGTTTGCGCTTCGGGGAATGTCAAAGAGAGAAACGCAGTAAATCGAGACAAGGATGCGCGAAGAGAGGCGCGCAGTTTTGTAGTTGGGCAATACCGGTCCAATTCTGACCCGCCCTCGCAATCAATTTCCTCATCCAGTCGCCGGATCTGTGCCTCTTACAGCACGAATCCACAGCCTGTGAGCGATGTGTCTTTCGTGCCCATTGACACCTGGGGGAGAGTAGGAGAAAAATGGCGAAGTCGATCCAATTTGAAATGTTTTGCACGTCATGCGGAGGGAAAGTGAAAAACGCAGCGAAGATACTTGTTTTGGGGATGTTGAGTTTTCTGGGCGCGGGATTGCTCTTGAGCGGCTGCAAATCGGCCCCGGAGTTGACCAAAGCCGAAGCGCAGGCCATGATCCAGGCCAAATATGACCAGACTCCAGCCGCCGGCGCCAACATTTCGGTGGACCAGCCGGGACTGGCGCGGGGCGTGACGGCGAAATACTGGGAGAGAACCAAGCTCTATCCCAATAAATACTGGGCGGACTTTACCCTCACCCCGGAAGGCAAGAAGGTGCTCAAACTGCAAAAGGGCGGCGATCTGATCGAGTGGCACCCGGAGAATGCCGGCGATAAGAACTTCACGTTCATTGTGGTCACTGTGGCGGCCAACCATTTGAAGGCGTTGGAGGTTAGCGATCCGCAGGATGATATCGGAGGTACCAAGACCGCTTCGTTTGCGGAGACCGTGAGTCTGGACGGTGTGCCGGCCGATTTGAAATACATGTCCGATGCTCCCGGCAACAAGCTGAGCAGCAAGCACATTGCGACCTTTGCGCTGGACGGAGGCGCCTGGAAGCTGCAGTCCATCAACTAGGATCAGAGAGAAAATCCAAGGGGTGGGGCAGAAATGATTGACCCCGCCCCGATTTCTTGTTATCTTTAGAAGGTTGCGCAAGAGCGCCTCCGTCAGTGTGTCTTGACGGCGGAAGCGTAAGGGTGGCCCGGCCGGGATGAATCTGGCGGAGCCGAACCTCATGGCCAGGAGCATTTAGCCGGCCTGACAAGCCCAGGAGTCCGCTCTTTTCTTGCAAGGGCAGGGGCAGAAATCGCATCGGCGTCCGCGCGTTCTCCACCTTGGAGGGCTATGCGGGCCGGAACTGGCGAAACGGAGTTGGCTTTCCAGAGATTTGGAAACGCCCGGCCACCGTCCCGGTTCTCGTCTGAGTTTTGGAACGAAGGCAGACGCGAAGCAGCAGAGTAGGGCTTCCGTGCGCGTGTGCGACAGCTTTTGAGTCGTGCGCATACACAACGGAGGGCCCAGGGGAATTTGTGCGGCGTTCTAGCTAGGTTGGGTCAGCACATTAGCTGGCGGGTTTTTCACGGGGTAAGGAGTTTCAGTTTGCCTACTTTTAATCAGCTTGTCCGCAAGGGGCGCACCGCCCCACGTTACAAGACGGCGTCACCGGCCTTGCAGGCTTCGCCTCAGAGGCGCGGCGTTTGCACCCGCGTCTATACGCAGACGCCCAAGAAGCCGAACTCGGCGCTTCGTAAGGTTGCTCGCGTGCGTCTGACGAATGGGATTGAGGTCACGACCTATATTCCCGGCATCGGACACAACCTGCAGGAGCACTCGATCGTGCTGATTCGCGGCGGCCGTGTCAAGGATCT
>CAZDYU010000229.1:0-1685 GCA_964509755.1 uncultured Occallatibacter sp.
TGTGGCCCACAAACTCGGGAAAGATCGTCGAGCGGCGCGACCAGGTCTTGACCACCTTCTTGTCGTTGGCCTGGTTGAGCACCTCGATCTTGACGGTGAGGTGCGCATCCACGAACGGGCCCTTCTTTGTCGAACGTGCCATAAAACTCAGCTCCTAGCTCTCAGCTCTCAGCTTTTAGCTCTTCGTGCCAAGCTAACCGCCAGCCAATGCTCTAACCATCTCAGAAAACCAAGCTAATAGCTAAAAGCTAATAGCTAAAGGCTGCCCTTCGTTACTTCACCCGCCGGCTGACGATAAACGCGTCGGTCCGCTTGTTGTTGCGTGTCTTGTAGCCCCTGGTCGGCTGGCCCCATGGAGTTACCGGATGACGGCCGCCCGAGGTCTTGCCTTCGCCGCCGCCGTGCGGGTGATCCACCGGGTTCATCACCACGCCGCGGTTTGCGGGGCGGATGCCCTTCCAGCGATTGCGCCCGGCCTTGCCGATCGAGACATTCTCGTGATCCGTATTGCCCACCTGGCCAATCGTCGCCAGGCAATCTACCAGCACCTTGCGCGTCTCGCCCGAAGGCAGTTTGAGCAGCGCGTACTCGCCCTCTTTGGCCACCAACTGCGCCTGCGTTCCAGCCGAACGCGCCATCTGCGCGCCCTTGCCCGGCCGCAGCTCAATCGCGTGAACCGTCGTGCCCGATGGGATGTTCTTCAGCGGCAATGCATTCCCCACCAGAATATCGGCATCGGGGCCGGAGGTCACCGTCGCTCCCACCTTCAAGCCAACCGGCTGCAGGATGTAGCGCTTTTCGCCGTCCGCGTAATGAACCAGAGCAATTCTGGCCGAGCGGTTCGGGTCGTATTCAATGGTGGCTACCTTGCCCGGAATCCCATATTTGTCGCGCTTGAAGTCGATCAGGCGCAACATCTGCTTGTGCCCGCCGCCCTGGTGGCGCATCGTCAGATCGCCCTGGTTGCGGCGCCCGCCGGTCCGCTGCTTGACCGCCAGAAGCGGCTTGTGCGGCTTCGCCGTCGTGAGGTCGTCGTTCACCAGCGAGGTCTTGAAGCGCAGTGTCGGCGTAATCGGTCTGTATGTCTTGATTGCCATGATCTCTGTCCTTCACGAGCTTCTAGCTGCCAGCTTCTAGCCTCTAGCTCGTCTTGCTTGATAAGCCCAACGCTTATGACTCATCCTGCTCACATCGAATTTCGTTCCCCGCGCTTCCCGTCGGAAAAAACTGGAAGCTTGAGGCTAGAAGCTAAAAGCTGCTTCTACAGATTGCTCACGTACTCGGGCAGCTTCTCGCCAGCCTTCAGCCGGACGTAAGCCTTTTTCCAATCCGGCTTGAAGCCGGTAAACTTGCCGCGGCGGCGTTCCTTGCCCAGCACATTGGCCGTGCGAACCGCGGAGACTTTCACCTTGAAAAGCGCTTCAACGGCTTGTTTGACCTCGGTTTTGGTCGCTCCGGGAGCAACGTCGAAGACCAGCGTTCCCTCGGTCTCCTTCACGCTCAAACCCTTTTCGGTAATCAGCGGGCGGCGAATCACTGTATAGAGTGTCGGCATTACGCGGCCTCCGTCTGTGCGCCCAGCTTCCGCTTGGACGCGTTCTTTTCCAGCATCTCGGTCAACTGCTCGATGGCGGCCGTCGAAAAAATGGCCCGCTCATAGCGCAGCAGATCGTAGGGATGCACTT
>CAZDYU010000230.1:0-1667 GCA_964509755.1 uncultured Occallatibacter sp.
CTATACCTCCGGATCGACCGGCATGCCCAAGGGCGTCATGGTGCAGCATCGGGGGGTGGTAAATCGTCTTGTGTGGATGCAGCATGCTTACGAGTTGAATTCGAACGACGCGGTACTGCAAAAGACTCCGTTTGGCTTTGACGTATCGGTATGGGAATATTTCTGGCCATTGCTTGCCGGTTCCAGGCTAGTAATGGCGCGGCCAGAAGGTCACAAGGATCCTGATTATCTTATAGCAACGATGCTGCGGAACAAGATAACAACGACACACTTCGTCCCCTCGATGCTGCATGTGTTTCTTGAGCATATCGACATGGTCGTAATTCCAGCCTTGACGCGTGTCATTTGCAGCGGAGAGGCTTTCTCGGCGGCGTTGTTGAGCCGATTCCAGGAGAAACTGCCCAATACTAACGTGTATAACCTGTACGGTCCTACCGAAGCGGCAGTAGATGTAACCGCATGGACCTGCCTATTCGAATTGATTCACGCTACGGTTCCCATTGGCCGTCCGATCTCGAACACGCAAATTTACATACTGGATGCACATGGGGAACCAGTACCGGTGGGCGTTGCTGGAGAGCTACACATAGGTGGAGTTCAGGTTGCGCGTGGTTATCTGAACCGTCCGGAACTGACGGCGGAGCGGTTTGTTTCCGACCCGTTTACGGATGAGGCTGGCGCGCGGATGTACAAGACCGGAGATCTGGGCCGCTGGTTGCCGGACGGCAACATCGAATTCCTTGGCCGCAACGACTTCCAGGTGAAGATTCGCGGCTTCCGCATCGAGCTTGGCGAGATCGAGTCTCGTCTGATGGAACACGCGGCAGTGCGCGAGGCGGTGGTGATCGCCCGCGAGGATACGCCGGGCGACAAGCGTCTGGTGGCTTACTACACCGAATCTGAATCCGATGAAGAAGAGCCTGGCGAGGCTGGGCGAGTCTCTGCCGGCGCGGAGGAGTTGCGTTCACACCTGTCGGCCGTGCTTCCGGAGTACATGGTTCCGGCGGCCTACGTGCGCCTGGAGGCGCTGCCTCTGACGCCGAATGGCAAGCAGGACCGCAAGGCTCTTCCGGCTCCGGATACGGATGCATATTCGACGCGGGGCTACGAGGCGCCGCAGGGCGAAACAGAAGAGAAGCTGGCCATTATCTGGGCAGAGTTGCTCAAGCTCGATCAAATCGGCCGCCACGACAACTTCTTTGCTCTCGGCGGCCACTCCCTGATGGCCGTAACCTTGATCGAGCGCATGCGACGTATCGGCCTCAAGGTGGATGTACGATCTCTGTTCGCTACCCTCACGCTGGCCCAGTTGGCCACGAGCGTGAACACTGATGCGTCGATTATCGAGGTTCCGCCCAACTTGATTCCATCACCTGATGAGCAAACAAGCAATTCTTCGAGAGTAGAGGTATTGAGTATATGAACATTGACAAATTGCTGGCAACGATTAGTGTAAGAGGGATACAGCTACAAAAGAGTGGCGATGAATTACTCGTGCGTGGAGACCACAAAGCACTGGACTCCTCCCTTGTGCGGCAACTTCGTATTCACAAGGCTCTTTTGTTTGAGCGGCTTGATTATCAGAAAGATGGGTGGTGGAATCCCACATTTTCAATCGCGCCGGAGATGCTTTCTCTGGTTCATCTGACACAGGTGGAGATCGACAA
>CAZDYU010000231.1:0-1616 GCA_964509755.1 uncultured Occallatibacter sp.
ACAGTCTTTTCCAATCCACAAATGAGCCTGAACGACGAGTTTGAGTCGGGCAGCTTCGGATGTCTCCTTTTCGGGATTCTTTCATACTCTGTTCGTCGCATCCGCGGCGGTGGGAATGTGGGAATCGGCGTTTTCGATTTCCAAGGTTGGTGGGAAGGGCGGAAAACAGCACTATCGTTTTCCGGGCTTTCCATAAACCGTCATTTCCACGGTCCGCTTGCACTGCGGCTGGTGCGTCACGCCGATCTTTTTATCTGCTCGAACATTGTGTCTTTGGCCTCTCGCATCCGCCGCGCGGCTTCGGTATCGCTCATCGCCGCGGCCACGCGCTTGAGTGCCGCGACGCTCAGCCCTGGGCGCAAAAATTGCTGTGGCCGATCGAGTGAAAGCAGCGTTTCCAGCGGCGTGCGCCACAGCTTGTAAAGACGCCGTTTACGCCCCTTTGCGTCGATCCGGACTTCGGCCTGGGCCGAGGGCCGATGGTAGTTGACGTAGGGGTTGAGGAAGCCGGTATAGAACTGGTTGATGGGCGCGGCGTGGGCCGGGCCGATGTGTCCCCAGCCGATGTGTTTACGCACGATGGCCGCGTTCTTAGTCTCCACCAGGCCGTTGTCGCCGCTCTTGCGGGGGCGGCTTTTGGTCTGCTCGATAAGCAGCTTTTTGAGCAGTTGGGCCACGGTTTTGTTGATGAATTCCGAGCCGTTGTCGGAGTGGAAGTTGAGGATGGCGAAGGGAAACTGCTGAAGGATGCTGGTGAGCAAAGGCATCAGCCAGGCCTCACTGATGCGCTCGACAGCCAGCACCACCTCCCACTGCGTGACCTCATCGACGGCGTTGATGTGGTAGATTCCCTTGCCCTCGGGGCCGTCGCCCTGATGCACGGTATCGATGCGCAGAAAGCCGGGCTGGCCGTTGGGCACAGGTTTGCGCCGCTCGCCGATGGACACCGCCGTGGGCCGCGTCTTTTCGAAATGGCGCAAGCGCAGGCCATAGCGCGGCGTGCGGCGCAGGTTGTAGAGGTGGCCGTTGGAAAGCGAGGCCAGCCGCTCGAACTCGGGCTTGCCGTAAACCTCGAACTCGCGCTTGAGAATATGGCGTGTGGCCGGGCCGCTCAAGCTCTCGTGCGCATCGTCGACGGCGGCCAGCAGTTCGACGTCGGCCGGAGTGTAGCGGCGCTGGAAACGCGGCCGCAGCGAAGGCTTGGGCGCGATCCGTCCGAGCTTGAGATAACTGCCAATCAGCCGCGTGGACTGCGCCCGGCTGAAGCCGGTCATGCGCTCGACGTAGGCCCGTAGAAGCCCCTTGGCGCGCCGCTTCTGCAGCGGGTATTGGTGATGGCAGAGCAAGCGCTCCACCCATTTGTAGAGTTCCATGCGGCTCGAACCGACAAACCGCACACCGTCCGAGGCCGAAAGAAATGCCTCGATCTCAACCAAGCTCAACTTCTCTGCTCCAAGCACGCTGATCATCCATCTTCAGCTTGCCCGCTCAGACCCCTTCAGGCTCATCTTGCGTTGGAATCAACTCCTCCGCTCAGGCTCATCTTGCGTTGGAAAAGAGTCGAACTCACTGCCAAACGGGAATGCTTGTAGGATAAAGAACTGCGTGCTGCATCC
>CAZDYU010000232.1:0-1615 GCA_964509755.1 uncultured Occallatibacter sp.
CAAGAGAATCAGCAAAAGGAATCTACTTGTTCACTATTTACGGACAAGCACTTAGCCCCTGCTACGCTCAATCGCGATTGCAACCCCCGAATAGCCCTTTTTCCGCAGCCTCTTTAGCCCCTGCGGGATGTTTTTTGGGATTTGGGCCTAGTAAGCCCTTTTTCCGCCCCCTACGCCCCCCGCACCGCTCCGCGACCCCAGGACTTCACCGCATACATGCGCTGATCGGCCGCGCCGATCAGCGCATGAAGCGTTGCGCCGTCCACCGGCGCCGTAGCCACGCCCACGCTGGCGCTCACAAACAGCTTCTGCCCGGTCGACATCGTGAATTCTGTCGCCAGCAGCGCGCGATGCAGCTTGGCGCATTGCGCCAGCGCGGCATCCTCGCCGGTCTCCGGCAGCAGAATCACAAACTCGTCGCCGCCATAGCGGAAGCACAAATCCTGCTTGCGGCTCAGCTCCTTGAGCCGCTCGCCGGTGCGCGCCAGCAGCTCGCTGCCTATCATGTGGCCATGCTCGTCATTGACGCGCTTGAAGCGGTCCAGGTCAAGAAACGCCAGGCTCACCGGCCGCCTGCGGCTGCAATGCCGCATCTCGCGCTCCAGAGACTCGTAAAGATAACGCGCGTTGAAGAGCCCCGTCGTGTCGTCGGTAATCGTCAACTGCTGGATGCGCGCCACATCCCGCGCATTCTCGATCGCCACCGCCGCCTGATCGGCCAGAATATGCAGAAATGCGATGGTGTAGTCGGTAAGCTGCTCGGCGCGCGGATTGAAAATCTCGATCACGCCGTGCGTTCCCTTGCGCCCGCGCAGCGGCATCGCTATCACTGAGCGAACCTTCTTCGGCCGCGCCCCATGCTCCGACTTGACCCGCGGATCGTTCTGCGCCTCGGGAACAAGAAGCGTCTCATTGTGCTCTAAAACCCAGCCGGCAACGCCCTCGCCCGCCTTCACGCGCAGATCGCGCAGTTCCGCCTCTTCGCCACCCGCCGCAATCGCGTAATAGAGCTCCTGCCGCGCCTCGTCCAGCATCAGCAGCGTCCACAGCTCCGCCTCTATAAAGCGCTCCATATGCTCTATGATGGTGCGCAGAATCGTGTCCAGATCGAAGCTCGATGTCAACGAGCGCGCCACTCGATGGAAGACCAGAAGGTCGTCGAGCGGGATGCGGCCATCCGATTTATCTGTCATCCAGGGCCCATTTCAACAGTTCAACAACACGGCAGGTTTGCGAGCCGGCGAAGGCTCGCTCTTCGCAATTCTGTCACACCAGGCGCTATGAAAAAAACCTCCCCGCGCATCGCGCTCAAAAGCGTATACGAAGCCGCCGCCCGCGCAGTTCCCATCGGCCATCGACGGGCAGGCGCCGATGGCCGATTGAACCGGATATCCACCAGCATGATGAACTGTCGCGCGGCCTGAACAATCTGCGAAAAAACTTAACTGGGTGGAGGGTACGGGCTTTACAAGCTGCGGAAAAACTCATCGCGAGGCAATTCTCGAAGCTTTGTAACCAGGGCACGACTTCAGTCGGGCCAATAAAGCCAATCATATCAATGTCGGGCTTTAGCCCCTGCTACGCTCAATCGTGATTGCAACTTCCGAATAGCCCT
>CAZDYU010000233.1:0-1614 GCA_964509755.1 uncultured Occallatibacter sp.
CTCTGTTTAACAGAGTCGAAAAGACCGTTTACACAAAATGTTTTACACCCTCGAATCTTATTGAGAATTTCTTTCAGAATCTTTTGTTGTAATTGTTTCAGTCTTGGTTTGGGCGCTTCAATAATTCGCACACTTCCAAAATCCTTTGCCAATATGCGGTAGTTATAGTGACTGAGGGGGCCTTCGATCTTGCCTTGCCCGAGCCGCGCTCCAAGTCTTTTGAGATCGGCAAACCATTCCAACTCGCCTGGACTTAGACAGAGCCAATCCGCAAGCGAACGCTCAGTTTCTATTTCCGGAACCTTCCATTCAGCGGCTGCATCCACGGGCTGCATTTGAAATGGCTCGTGAATCCACTCGGCGATTCTGACTTTATCGCCATATTTCCTGTGTGCGCGCTTGAGTCCTTCATCGGCGGCGAGAAACTCGACCACTTCTTTACGCCGTGGCCGGCGTTGCACTGCAAATCTCGCCAGGAAGCGCCGCACCAGCGGCCGGAGCCACGGCCACGGCTTGCCCAGAGTTCTATTCGCGCGATTCACAATGGAATCGGCGGCCATATCTCCCGCAAGAATCGACTTGGCCAGCGTGGAATAAAAGGATGAACTTAGCATGATTGCATAACAGCGAAGCGCTCCAACGAGTCTGACCTAGCGTGACCTGATCTGCGCAGCGCGCAGCATGGGTCGCGCGACGTAATTCCAGTTATTCACACTCCCCTGGGGTATCCCCAGAGAGAGATAAGTCGAAACAATTGTTTCGAACAGATCCCGGCTTGGAGCGCTCCGCTGCCAGAAAGATCATAACAGCGACGGGAAAACATGGTTTGAGAGGCAAGTAAGCGTTGCGAGCGAAGAGCGGCCCGCCGCAGGGGTCAGAAGCCCACCAGCACTGGCTCCATCTCCAGCCGAATTCCAAAGCGCTTTTCAACGGCGCCGGCAATCTGGTCGGCCAGCGCCAGTATTTCCGCCGCGCCAGCGCCGCCCAGATTCACCAGCGCCAGCGTGTGCCGCGAAGAGATTCCCGCCCTGCCCAGCCTGAACCCTTTGGCAAAACCGGCCTGCTCGATCAGCCATGCAGCGGGCACTTTGACACGGCCTAGATTCTCGGGTTCAGTTCCGGCGGGAAAGCGCGGCGGGGCCTTCTCGCTCGCCTCGGCAATCCGGCGCAACTGCTCCTCGTCCACCACGGGATTCTTGAAGAAGCTGCCCGCGCTGCGGCAATCCGCGTCGCCCTCGACCAGCAGCATTCCCTTGCTCTGCCGCACCCGACGCACCACGGCAGCGACCTCTGCAAGAGTTGGAGCGAAGGCAGGCTCGCCCGCGTCGCCCGCGCGCTCGGCAAGAGCCTTTTGCAGGTCAGAGTAACGCACCGTAGGCGCGCCGCCAGCCGTCAGCCGGTAGTCCACGCGCGTCACCACGTAGCGGCCGCGATCCACCGAATTGAATCGGCTGCGGCGATAGGCAAAGCCGCATTCGGCATTGGCAAACTCGACAAAGCTGCGGCTCTGAAGGTCGAAAGCCCGCACACGCTCAATCGCCGAGGCAACCTCTTGCCCATACGCGCCCACATTCTGCACCGGCGTTCCGCCCACCGTGCCGGGAATGCCGGCCA
>CAZDYU010000234.1:0-1607 GCA_964509755.1 uncultured Occallatibacter sp.
GTCGGCGTCATCGTCAACTGAAAAATCCTCAGATATCACGGTTTGAAATTCTCCCAGTCTGAGGTTTGGTTGATCTTGTGGGTTAAGGCCGGGAGTGTGCGGCGGAGGGCGAAGCCCGGAGCCAGAATGCCAGTTCGCTTCACCGTCAAGACTGGGGATTTTTCAAACGGTGAACCTGGGGATATTTAGGGAACCTCTGATTGTGCGCCGTGAAAGCCGGTGCTTCGGAGCATGTCCCGCGCGTAGTTGAAAGTGGCGGGCGGCGGTTAGGTTGATGTTACTACGCCGCCTTTTGGCTGGCGGTCGCAGAGGGGTTGAGGATCGCTTCCAGAGCCCATAAATCGCGGTGGCCCATGATTTTATTGAACCGCTTTTCGGTTCGGATAAACGCCGAGGCCATCCAGCGCAGAACCATCTTGCCGTTCTGCCAGTGGGTGACGCGGCGAGTCTGGATGCGTACGCCGGCATGCGGGCTCTCGATGATGTTGGTGGTCGCCAGGCAACGATGCAGAGAAGGCGGCAGATCCAGCCGGTTGATGGTAAAGCATTCCTCCAGGCCTTCCAGCAGGCTTGCCGCGGCCGATGGATAGCTATTGTCCAGCCATGCGGCCAGCTTCTTGACGCGCGCCATGCCCTCTTTGGGACCGAGCTTCCAGGCCGCGCGCAACACGCTCTTGACCTGCGCGCGCTGGTCCTTGGGGAGATAGTCCAGCACATTGCGCAACTTGTGGGCGCGGCAGCGCTGCACCGGCTGGTCGGCGCCAAAGACCGCGTTGATCGCGGCTCTGAGCGCCTTGGAGCCGTCGATGACGAACAGCATCTTGCGCTTCGGATCGACACCGCGCGAGACGATATCTTCCAGCAGTTCGGTGATCACCGTGGAGTTCTCCGTGGCGCCCTCGCGGATGCCCAGCACATGCTTGATCCCCTCGCTGTCCACGCCCACCGCGCCGATCATCGTGTAGTCGCCGAAGATGAGCCCGTCGATGTAGATCACCAGCAGCTTCAGCTCGTCGAAACGCCGCGCTAGCAGCGCTTCCACCTCGGCCTCCGAGGCCTCGACTACGCGGCGGCTGACGGCGGACTTGGAAACGCCCGCCGTCTCGGCCATGGCCGGAATGACTGCCTTGTAGTTGCGCGTCGAGACCCCGCGCATCAGAATCTCCAGCATCCGCGCGCCTATGGTTCCGCGGTTTTGCATGGCCGCGTAGGCGGGAACCTCGACCTCTTGGCTCCTTGGCCCTTTGCGGCGCAGCCGCGGCCGCTCCACTTCCAGCTTGCGGTCGCTGAGCATCACCTGGCCTGGCTGACGGCCATAGAAGACCACATCCGATGAGCGCCGCTTGCCTTGCTGCGGCGGACCTCCAGCAGCCTCCATCGCTGACAACTGTAAAACGGCTTGGATGGTCGCTCGCCCCGTGAGGTCGATCAACTCGTCGCAGGCCAACTGGCACTGCTCGATCAGATTCACCATGGGCAGAAGCCCCTGGCCGCTCTTGACCAGGAAACTGGCCAGTTGTTGCTCGTTGACTTTCCCTTGCTTGCGTATCGTATGGTACGTTTTCTTCACGGCGGTTCTCCCTTCAAGGTCTCGCAACCCGATTCTT
>CAZDYU010000235.1:0-1598 GCA_964509755.1 uncultured Occallatibacter sp.
CTAACCATGATTCCGGCGGAGGTGTGAAGATGTTCCTTGGGAGACCTGGGATACCGCAAACCCAAAGAAGCTGGGTGGGAAAATATCCTTGGTGCCCCATCCATTCGTGTTCTATGCGAATGGGTGGGATACCCAGGAACTCAATCCATCAAGAAACACGATCAACCAAGGAATCCGCACATGCTCAAGATCGAAGCCATCATCCAGCCGGCCAAGCTCGAAACCGTCAAGGAAGCCCTGATCGAAGCGGGCATCGAAGGAATCACCATCCTGGAAGCCCGCGGCCACGGCCGCCAGAAGGGCCATACCGAGATCTATCGAGGCCGCGAGTACTCGATTGATCTTCTCCCCAAAGTCAAACTCGAAATCGTCGTCATCGACGCCCTGAAGGACCAGGTCGTCCAGACCATCCTCGCCGCCGCCCGCACCGGCCGCATCGGCGACGGCAAAATCTTCATCAGCCGCGTCGAAGACACCATCCGCATTCGCAACGACGAACGCGGGGAAGCCGCCATCTGACGCGCCGCTCCAAAGCCTGGCCCGCCCGCCCTCGGCGCTCCTTCATCGCGTTCAGGGCGGGATCGCACAGCCCTTTTACCCCAAAAATAATCAAATTACCATAGCAAATTATACTTGCAGCCGCGTATTTACGGATTTTATTGAAAATCCTCATGCGTTCCTTATGCATTGAATCCTAGACTTCTGTGAAGAGAATCATCCATGAGCTGCGCCTAGTCCAGCCTTTTGCCGGCTGGCACAGCCATGTCTCTCAGTTTTCAGGCTAGTGCATTTTCATTGATAGTGTAAGAAAGCTCCGTGCACCATCCATTTCACGTTCGTTGTGAAATGGATGGGAAACCACGAACTCTACTCGACTGGAACTGTGAAAATGCACTTTATCCCTTTTCCGGCAGCGCCTCCTTCCGCACACGCATTGCTGCCGGTGCGTCCTTCTGCACTTCACCCGGATCGGCGGCCGGCCTCCCGCCTCATCGCATGGCCTCGGCCCTCTGCATCTTCTCGGGAGTGGATACAAATGTCTCGTCGCGTCCTCAAACTGCTGCTTCTCTCTGCCTTGCTGGCGGTTCCGTCCCTGGCTCTGGCCGTTGCTCCTGACCTGGCCCCTGCGCGTTTGGCTGAAACCGCTTCGGCGCCTGCCACGCAAGCCCAGATCGCCGCCCTGCAGCAGGCCGTCGAAGCCGCCCAGGCCGCCAGTTCCAAAGCCCAGGCCGCTGCCGCCAGCGCTCAGTATGCCGGCGATAACGCTTGGATGCTGACCTCTTCCGCATTGGTTCTGCTCATGACCGGCCCTGGCCTCGCGCTCTTCTACGGCGGCCTGGTTCGCAAGAAGAACATCCTCGGAACCATGATGCAGAGCTTCGCCATGATGGGCATCGTCACTGTTCTTTGGGCCATCGTCGGCTATTCGCTGGCCTTCGGACACGGCAACTGGTTTGTCGGCGGTTTCGAGCATCTCTTCCTCAAGGGTGTCGGCCTCACTCCCAACACCGACTACGCGCCCACCATTCCCGAGCAGACCCTGATGATCTACCAGTTGATGTTCGCCATCATCACTCCGGCGCTCATCACCGGAGCCT
>CAZDYU010000236.1:0-1587 GCA_964509755.1 uncultured Occallatibacter sp.
ACAATCACGAAGTTGATGAACGTGGCCGCCAGCACCACTTCAATCCCGCGCCGGAAGAACGGATCCTTCAGGTCGATCGCCGGATACACCGACGGCACCTCGCCGCTCGCCTTCAGGCTCTTCCAGCGCAGCCAGATGCCGATGGGGATCAGCACCAGTCCGAGCACGAACAGCCCGGGCAGGCCCAGGTCCACCACAATGCCGACATACGGATTGGTCGGGCCGCTGTGCCCGAAGATCGACACCACCCAGAAGCCGATCAGCACAAATGCCGACGCCGTAGTCAGCGCCCCGCCGATGAGGCTGATCCAGTTGTTTCCGAAAAAGAGGATGGGCCGGAGATTCTTCTCTAGCTTGCTGAACTGAGACATTGAAACCTCTGAATGTGTTTTATGGCGTGCCGAAATACCCAATCAACGTCAATACGAGAAGAACCAGTCCGATAAGAATAGCCGTAAACCCGATTACCTTGGCAAAATTCACCCACCAATATACGGGCTTATCCCCCGCCCTGGCCTCGAGCTTGCCTTCTTTGGCCAGCCGCTCGTACTCCAGGGTCCGCTTCTTCTTGAACTCCTCTTCCGTTTCCTTGCCGGTGAAGATCACCATGTCCATGGGAAAGCTTCCAGGACGCAGGTGAGTGTTGACGAAATGAATTGAAAAGATAAACAGAATAGCCAGCAGCGCTTCTTCACCATGCACGACCAGCACCGCGTTCAGGGCCCAGCCGGGCAGGAAATGCGCGAAGAACGGCGCAAACCACATTGCGTATCCGGAGAAGCCAATGACGATCATTCCCCAGAACACCGCCCAGTAGTCGAATTTCTCCCAGTACGCGAAGCGGTCGAACTTCGGCTTCGGCCCCAGGCCCAGGAACCAGCGAATGTGGCCGACGATGTCCTTCACGTCCTTCCAGTTCGCGACCATCGAATTTGGACCCCACAGCAGCCCTTTTTCCTTGTGCACGAGCACCCGCGTCGCAATGTCCTTGAGGTGATACAGGAAAGCCAGCGTCAGCACGATCGCGCAGAACTTGTGGAAGAACAGGATCGCCCCGAAGCCGCCCACCGCGCTGGCAAAGGCCCGCGCGGCCGCATTGTCGCTGAACCGCATGGGCAGCCCGGTCGCGGCCAGCCCGAGGAACGAAGTGAACAAAATCGCATGCTGGTATCGCTGTGCCAGCGTAAAGCGCACGTAGAACCGCTCTGGCTCAGCGCTTGCGGGCTGCTCGGACGGGATGGTTCCTGTGTCTTCAGTCATGTTTTTCCTCCGCCGCCGGCCCTTTCTTGCTCTCTTCCTTCTTCGCGCGGATGAACCACAGCAGCGTGTGCAGCGTGAAGAAGCTCAGTACGCTCCACAACAGCAGATTCATGAACAGCCGCACGAAGTACAGCGCGGGATTGAGCTTCCGGTTGTGCGGATTGGCGTGCGGCTGATACTTCACAAAGCTGGCGTTGGCGTCCGCGTGGCAGCGGCCGCAGGTCTTGATCAGGTTGGCCTGATTCACCGGCGACGCTGGGTCCGACGCCGGCAGAATCCCGTGCGCTCCATGGCAGTCCCAGCACCGCGCCGTCTCCACATACCCGC
>CAZDYU010000237.1:0-1547 GCA_964509755.1 uncultured Occallatibacter sp.
GTGGGGTGGACCCCTGAGGTGAGACAAAAAGTTTAAGAACAGCCGCAGTCGGTCTCGATTGTAAATGTTTAGCCAGGGGTAAGGGGGTCTGGGGGAAGGGGGCCGGCGTTGAGGCCACCTGCCCCCAGCAGCGATTGCTTAAACGGCAAAGTGTTTTCATACCGACACTCCCGGGGTCTTCAAGCTGCCGGGCGGGCGGAAAAAGTTGACGGTCGGAACCAGCGGGGCATCGTCCGAGCAAAACAGCTGTTGCTCGAACCGTTCCGGTGAGCAGTACTGTAAAGCCGAATGCAGTCGCAGGCGGTTGTAATACTGCTCGATAAAGACCTCCAGATTAGCCCGCAGATCTTCCAGGTCACGGTAAGAGTTCGCGTAGATCTCTTCCCGCTTCAAAGTCTTCATGAAACTCTCGCAGAAGGCATTGTCGTAGGGATTGCCCGGGCGGCTCATGCTGGGAATGATGCCGTGCTGTTGCAGCAGGGCCACGTAGTCGGTACAAGCGTACTGCACTCCACGGTCAGAGTGGTGCACCATGCCAGGCTGGGGCTGGCGCTGCTGGATGGCCTGCTTGAGAGCTTCCACTGCCAGTTCGGCCTTCAGGCTTCGCCCTAGTGCCCAGCCAACGACCTTGCGCGAGAACACATCCAGTACCACCGCCAAGTAGACGAACTCGGCGCGCAGCCGAATGTAGGTGATATCGGCTACCCACAGTTGATTCATCCCCGTCAGCTTCATGTGCCGCGCCAAGTTCAACGCCACCTCCAGTTCGTGATTCGAATCCGTGGTTGCCACAAAGGCGCGCGGCTGAACCGCCAACAGGTTGTCTTCCCGCATCAGCCGTATCACCCGTTTGCGATTCACCAGCAGGCCGCGGTCCTGCAGTTCCCGCACTACGCGGCGCGATCCGTAACGCCCACGATGCTGGACGGCAATTTCCTGGATCGCGGCCCGCAGTTCCATGTCTTCGCGGACTGGCTCGCGACGCTGCAGCCAGCGATAGAAACTGGCGCGGCTAACCCGCGCCAACTGGCACATGCGCTCGACACTTAGGCTGCCTTGCTCCGCCATCACTTCTGCGACTTCCGTGTAGATGGCGTCTCGCCAGCCTTCCCGGCCGACTGGCGTCGAGCTTCGACTTTTTGCAAGGCACCTTTGAAAAAATCCACCTCCAGAGCCTTTTCCGCGAGCGCCTGCTTCAGGCGTCGATTCTCCTCACACAGGGCTGTACCGCCGGCATCTTCCGCCGGCAGATGGCTCGCTGGCTGCGCCGCTTGCCGGTTATGGAATTGGCGTCGACTATCGCCTCCGGTGTTCTCTTGGTTGGCGCACCTTTCGGCTTTGTATATCCACCGGTAAATCAATGCCGGACCGATATCCAAGTCCCGCGCTACCGCAGCGAAGGTCTCGCCTTCCTTGATCCGCTGGATCGCCGCCGCCCGGAAGCTGTCCGGATATCGCCATATTCTTCGCTTTCTCTTTGCCACTTGCAGTTCCTTTCTCTGCGAAGTGTGCTTAAGCTTCGTGTCTCATTTTAGGGGTCCAGTCCA
>CAZDYU010000238.1:0-1546 GCA_964509755.1 uncultured Occallatibacter sp.
CCCGCGACAACGAGGGCTTTCAGAGCGAGGGGACTACTTTCAAGGTTAGCAGATGGAGGGATGGGGAGCAGATGACTGGGTGAACGCTGCGGCCGGGATCATTGATGAATGCCTAACGAGCCAGATAACGGTTCGGCACATTGCGCACGGGCGCCTTCGAGCCATTCAGTTTCCGGTAAAGATACGCGAGATTGCTGTAGATATCCACTTCGCGCCGCTGGAACTGTTTGTAGAGGCCGCACTGCGCGTAGGAGAGTAGGGTCACATCAAACAGTACGGTTTCCCACTCGAATCCGCTGCCCCAAACCAGGCCCTTGAGTCGAATGTCGAGCTTTGCGCCTGCCTTCGCGAGGAGTTCCAACATGGGACGGCTGTAGTTGTTATGACTGTTGACGGTGTGAAAGATCGGGGTATGACCACCGAAGCCATCCGCGTCAACGGCAGCGCGCGCATTGATGTTGGCGCCGGCCTTAATCAAGACTGAGGCACACTTCAACGAGTTATACTCGGCGCAAAGGTGCAGCGCTGTGGCGCCGTTCAGCGGCGTGAAGGTGCAGTCCAGATTGAATTTTCGCTCAGTTTTGAAACGTGGAGTTTTCATCAGGCGCCGCAGGCTGACGGCGTCGTCCAACAGCACGGCTTTGAGAACCGGATCTTCAATGACCGCTCCGGCTTCGAGCATCACTTGAACGCAATCCCGAAACCCCGAAGAGCGCAGGTACATTTCGATCAAGCACTCCATCGGCGTTTTACCTTTGATCGGCTGAGTCGGACTTTGGCCAGCCTGCAGCACGGCCCGAATTTCCTCCGGGGAATGCACTTCGAACGCTGCGAGTAAATCGCCTTCAAGTGACATGAGAGCTCCTGCGGGATTTTAGCTTTTCAATGAAGGTACGGCCAATGGATTTTGCGCAAATACAAAAGGCCGCACCGGATTGGGCGCGGCCTTTGGCTCTTGCATTTGAGCGTCTCTAGAACGGGTTCAGCTTGCCGAGACCCTTCTTCTTTTTCTTTTTGCTTGAGGACTCTTCGCTCTGGTCGACCTTGGGCTTCTTGGCCTTGCCGTTGGTTGCCGTGTCAGAGGAGGCTGGTTGCTGGCCGGGCTTGACGTCATTCAACTGGACGGGAGGCTCGGCGGCCTTTTCAGCAGCGGGCAGCATGCTGTTGGCGGGACCGACGGGCTTGACGATAGCGTTGGGGTCAGCCTGGGCAGCGTTGGCAGGGGCCGGGCCATTGGGCGCGCTAACAACCTGCACGCCTACGCCTGTTCCGTCACCGGGCGCCTGCATTTGCAGCGGAGCGGTGGAGGGTTGATCGCTGCGTGGCGGCTCATTGGGTCCAGTAGGAGTAACAGGCGCCGGCGCCGCCGGCGGAAGTCCAGCATTGACTGCACTCTGAATAAACGCCTTGTTCTCGTTGGTGATGTCGGGAGCGTAAACGCGCTTGGGATCGTCGAGTGAGGGCTCACCGACGTGAGTGGCTTCAACCACCGTGGGCCCGCGCTTGATGATGTCCATCGTCTTGTCGACAAAGCGGAGGGGCTGCT